>CAYHAO010000001.1:0-78277 GCA_964354665.1 uncultured Methanomassiliicoccaceae archaeon
CGGCTCGCAGGAACGGCTTGAGGACGTACGGCACCTTGCACCGTCTTCCCTTCCTCAGCCGCCTCCGATGCCCCTTTACGAGGGAGAGGGCGACCTCAGTGGCTGTCCTAGCATGCTGGAAGTTGAGATGATATTCCTTGGCCATCGACTGGGCGAGTTTGACCAGCGAGCCTTTCGCGGTAAGGTCGTTCTCCAAGGCGAAGCGGATGCTCCGGTTCACCATCAGCCTGAAGTCCTGCATCAGGAATCTCACCTCGGGTGGAAGAGGTGAGGCGAGTTCGCAGGGTAAGCTTCGACAAACGGTAGGCACCAAGGCAGGATGACATTGAAGCTCATCGATGCATAGAATACAATCAGCCTTCGGACTTTAGGTGCGAAGCTCAGGCATGCAAAGAATATAAATAGGGACGCCATGTCGAATCAGTCGCCGAAGCAAGAATCGGATGCACTCTGATCAATTTCGCAAGAGAGGAATGATGGATATGATGGGAGAGAACATCGAGGCAATGAAGAAGCGGGAGCTCCTGCGCTCGCAGATCGACTCCATCGGCCTGGCAGGCCTGATGGATGAGCAGTTCGAGACCGTTGACCCTGAGATGGGCCTGACGGACGTGGTGGCGAAGATGCGCGCCAAGGACCTTCACGAGATGCCCGTCACCGAGGACGGGAAGAAGCTCCTTGGTGTGGTGAGCTACCGCTCCATCATCCGGCGCAAGAACCTGGTGATAGGGACCAAGGTCAAGTCAGCCATGGACCTGCCCCCCGACGTCGCCCCGGACACCATGATCACCAAGGTGGCCGAGCAGTTCCTGTCCACCGGCTACAGGCAAATCCCCGTGGTCAAAGGGAAGAAGATCGTGGGCATCGTCTCCAGGTCGGACATCGCCAGCATAATCCCCAAGATCAAGGACCTCAAGACCATCAAGGTCGGGGCTATCATGACCGAGCAGGTCCAGACCGTTCAAGAGGACGAGCCGGTCAAGAACGCCATCGAGACCATGAGGAAACTGGACATCCGCACTCTACCGGTGGTGGACGACGAAGGCAAGCTGACCGGGATCGTGGGGATAAGGGACATCGTGAACTACAACTGGAACGGCGGCAGGCGCGAGACCAAGGGGGAGATCTCCGGCGAGAAGAACCCCGTCGAGGTCAAGGTCGGCTCATTGGCCAGCGAGGCCGTGGTCACCATCGCTCCCGATGCCACGCTCAACGACGCGGTCAAGCTCATGTCCTCCAAGAAGGTCTCCGCTCTCCCGGTATTGGACAAGGAGAACATGGTGGGCATCCTCACCCTGTACGACATGGTCGAGCTCGTCGCCTCCTTCGGGCAGAGGGATATGGTATACATGCAGATCACCGGGCTGGAAGAGGAGGACCGCTTCTCCCTGGACGTGATGGAGCGTGAGATCCAGAGCGGATTGGCCAAGGTGGCTAAGGTCGCCAGACCGCAGCTGTTCACCATGCATGTCTCCAAACATCACGCCGTGGGCAACCGGGCGAAGTACTCCCTTTCCGCCAGATTGTTCACCGAGCACGGCGCCTTCATCGCCCGCAGCGTCGACTGGTCGCTCATCAAGGCCACGGTGGACCTGATGAACGTCTTCGACGCCAAGGTCATGGACATGAAGGATGAACGGTTGGATAGGAAGAAGAGGTCGAGGAAGGAGCGCTAGGCATTCCTGGACCCCTTTCCCCCTTTACATAATTCTTTTATTCCGGCTTCTCTTTCCCTTTCCCGCCATGTCCTATGATAACGTAGCCGTCGAGCGCAAGTGGCAGCAGAAGTGGAAGGAATGGAAGCTCTACCACTTCGATTTCAAGTCCTCAGCGCCGATTTACAGCATTGACAATCCTCCCAGATACACCTCCGGGGCGCTGCACCTCGGGCACGCCTTTGGCTATTCGTTGATAGATTTCACGGCCCGCTATCACCGCCAGCGCGGCTACAACGTCTTCTTCCCCTTGTGCTTCGATGTGAACGGGACCCCGACTGAGGTCAAGGTGGAGAAGAAGTTCGGCATCAACAAGCTCACCGTCCCGCGGCAGGAGTACATCAAGATGTGCTCGGAATTCGCCGCTGGCTTCATCTCGGAGATGACCCGGCAGTTCGAGGTCCTGGGCTGCTGCATGGACCCCTCCATCTATTACCAGACGGACGCGCCCTACTACCGCCGCATCACCCAGATCACCTTCCTGCGCATGCTCAAGCTGGGCCTGGCATACAAGGGCACCGCGCCGGTCAACTGGTGCCCCCGCTGCATCACCGCGCTGGCGGACGCGGAGGTGGAGTACGACGCCAACGTCACCAAGCTCAACTATGTCAAGTTCGGGATCGAGGGCGAGGACGGGCGCGTGCTCATCGCCACCACCCGGCCCGAGCTCTTCTCCACCTGCCAGCTGGTGGCCGTCCATCCCAACGACGAGAGATACAAGGCCCTGGTGGGCAAGTTCCTGACCACGCCGCTATATGGCCGCAAGGTGAGGGTCGTGGCGGACGAGGCCGCGGACCCTGATTTCGGAACGGGCGTGGTGATGATCTGCACCATCGGCGACAAGGGCGATCTGGATTGGGTGCACAAGTACAAGCTGGACCTGGAGCAGGCCATCGACGAGCAGGGAAGGATGACCGAACACGCTGGCAAGTATGAGGGAATGAGCGTGAAGGAGGCCAAGCGCGCGGTGATCGAGGACCTCAAGGACGCGGGGCTGTTGGAGAAGCAGGAGGACCTGCCTCAGAACGTTAGCATCTGCTGGCGCTGCCACGAGCCCATCGAGTACCTGTCCAGGCCGCAATGGTTCATGAAGACCATGCCCTTCAAGGAGACGGTGCTCCAGGTCGCCGACCAGCTGCACTGGTACCCTGAGTTCATGAAGGTCCGCCTGCAGGACTGGGTCAACTCCCTGCAATGGGACTGGGTGGTATCCCGGCAGAGATACTTCGCCACGCCGATACCGGTGTGGGAATGCGATTGTGGTGAGGTGGTTCCAGCCAAGGAAGAGGACTGCTACATCGACCCCACCATCGTCAAGCCCCCGCTCGACAGGTGCCCGAAATGCGGGGGCGAGCTCAAGCCCTGCCAGGACGTGTTCGATACCTGGATGGACTCCTCGATCTCGCCTTTGTACAACAGCTTCTGGATGCGCGACGAGGCCAAGTTCAAGAAGATGTACCCCATGTCCATGCGCCCCCAGTCGCACGACATCATCCGCACCTGGGCGTTCTACACCATCCTGCGCGAGTACCTGATAACCGGAGAGCGGCCTTGGAACGACATCATGATCCATGGTTTCATCATGGCGCCTGATGGCACGCCCATGCACACCTCCTTGAACAACGTCATCGACCCCATGCCCATCCTGGAGAGCTATGGCGCCGATGCCATGCGCTACTACGCCTGCACCTGCGCATTGGGCGAGGACAACGCCTTCCGGGAGAAGGACGTGGTGCATGGCAAGAAGTTCTGCACCAAGCTGTACAACATGGGCAAGTTCGTCGGCTCCGTGGTCAAGAAGAAGCCGTACATGCGGGAGGACCTCCGGCCGGTGGACAAGTGGATGCTCTCCAAGTTCACCAAGCTGGTGCGCTCGGTGACCCTCTCCTACGACGCCTACCAGTTCGACCGGGTGATGCGCGAGGTGGAGCAGTTCGCCTGGCATGAGTTCGCCGACCACTACCTCGAGATGGTCAAGCACCGGACCAAGGACCCCAACGACGAGGCGGTGCGCTTCACCCTCTTCACCATATGCCTGGGAATCATGAAGCTCCTTGCCCCTCTGCTCCCGCATGTAACGGAGGAGGTCTACCAGGAGAACTTCGTTCGCCTGGACAAGGCAAAGAGCATCCACGTATCCAAGTGGCCCATTTCCACCATCTGGGACGACAGCGCAGAGAGGAAGGGCGAGCTGACCAGGGACGTGATCGCTGCCGTGCGCAATTGGAAGTCGGAGGGCAAGATGGCTTTGAACGAGGAGATCTCCTCCATCGAGGTTATCGGGCCCAGCTCCTTCCTTCTCGAGGGGTGCGAGAGCGAGGTAAAGGAGACGCTGAAAGCCAAGGAACTCATCATCTCGGCGAAGGGCGATATCGAGGAGAAGGTCGTCTCCCTTAAACCCTTGCCGGCGAAGATCGGCCCGACATTCAAGGCCAAGGCCGTAGAGGTCTCCGCCAAGATCAGGTCGGCGAACCCCCAAGATTTCCTGGTCTGCCCTGCGGACAAGAAGTTCCCACTCCGGTTGGACGACGGCAGCGTGGTGGAGATCCACGCTGATTGCTTCGAGGTGCAGAAGCAGCTCACCTTGCACGGAAAGAGCGTCGTGACCCTTCAGGTCGGGAACCTCCTCGTGGCCATACAGAAGTGAATTAGGAGTAGACAAGTCACGATGGCAGGAGCATGAGAGTCTTGAGTCATCGATCATGCTGGCCAGGATTGAAAAGTTTATTATACCCTACCACATTCGGGACGATGCTCAAGCGGGCGTAGTGTAGCTGGTTATCACTTAAGCTTGCCAAGCTTAAAACTCGGGTTCAAATCCCGACGCCCGCACTTTTATTACTCCGACTGTGTCGCCTCGTGGTTCCATCATGCAAAGCATCATCCGATCAATGCGAGGATGGAGGCGAAGGCAAACCCTATCACGGTCATCAGTCCAGTCAGCCTTCCTCCTTCCTGGAAGCCTTCTGGCATCATCGAATCCGCAAGCATCGCGAGTACCGCGCCAGCGGCGAAGGCCTTGACATATATTCCCTCCAAACTGGGCGTGTATTGGATCAGGGTCGCGCCTACGATGGTAATAATGACGCAAGACAATAATACGATCAGCCAGATAGTATATATCTTGCGGCGAGGCACCCCGCCCCGATCCATCTCCGAGGTAGCGCTGATGCTCTCCGGGAGGTTCGAGACGATGACCGCTCCGAGGAAAGCAACGCTGATCGCATCCCCCATAAACAGGGACATTCCCAGCACTAGGGACTCTGGTATGCCGTCAAGAAGTGCGCCGAGGACGATGATCTTTCCTGTCTGTGCTTGTGCACTATCTCCCTCCGTCCCTTTGGACTTTGAGCGCTTATCGATCAATGAGGTGGCAATATAGAATGCGACCGCCCCTAGACCAAGAGCGATGAAGGAAGGGAAATCGCGAGGTGAGGATTCGGGGATCAGCTCATAGGCCACAGCAGCTATCAGAGCCCCCGCGCCGAAGCCCATGACGATGCCCACGATCCTTGAGGAGGGACGGAACCTGAGGGCTATCCAGGCCCCTATTATCAAGGGGCATGTCGAAATGAAACCCCAGAAGGCCGCCTCAAGTATCGTTACTCTTCACCCTCCCACCAGTACCATTTAGCATCAAACAAGCATCAATGCCCATGCCACAATAAAAAAGATATCTCCCTCTCGGTCATTTGAGCAAGCTTGCTGATCCAAGCGCCTGTACCTAGCTCACCTTTGCCAGTCAATCGATGATCTACCTTGCGATTTCAGAATCATTTAATAGCCTCGGTTCGAGTCAACAGAATTGCATCACATTGGAGGATTGGGACATGGCTGTCGAGACCACGCATAAGCCGGAGATAATCGATTCGGAATGGTTGAAGGAGCACCTCGATGACCCTGGATTGAGGATCGTTGACACCCGGTCATCGTACGACTATGGCAAGGGCCACGTGAGGAATGCGGTCAACATCGAGCTGTTCGATATAGTGAGGTCCTGGGGCGGACTGCCCGCCATGTGCATCCTGCAGGATAAGTTCGAGCGCCTGATGTCATCCAAAGGGATCGATAACGACACAAAGGTGGTGGCATACGACAATTTCGGCGGCCTGTTCTCGGCGAGGCTCCTCTGGACCTTGGAGCATTTCGGACATAAGAAGATAATGGTATTCGATGGGAGCATCAAGACCTGGCGGGATGCTGGTAACCCCTTCGTCTCCACCGTTCCACAGGTCAGCGCCACGGATTATCGTGCAGGGCACAACGAAGATAACCTTGCCACCAAGGAATGGATACTCGATCATCTGCAGGACCAGAACGTCAGGTACCTGGACGTCCGCAGGGGAGGCGAGTACTCGGGGAAGGTGGCCTTCGGTAAGAGGGGCGGGCACATCCCAGGAGCCGTCCACATCCACTGGCTGGAGGGGATCGACCCCAAGACGGCCAGGTTCAAGCCGATCGATGAGCTCCGGAGCATGTACGAGAGAAATGGATTGACCCCCGACAAGGAGATCGTTGCCTACTGTTGGATGGGCCTCAGGGCCAGCCACGGCTACATGATGCTGCGCCTCCTAGGATACCCCAAGGTCCGGACCTACGACTCCTCTTGGTCGGAGTGGGGAGATGCCGAGGGATGCGCAGTGGAGAAGTGATCGAATGAGGATAAACGAGGACATGGACCTGGAGAAGGTAATCGACCTTTTCCCTGAGACGCTCAAGGTGCTGTACGGAATCGGATACACCGACCTGGAAACGCCGGTGATGAGGCATGCCGCCAAGATAATATCGGTGAAGCAGGCGGCGATGCTGATGGGCGCCGACCCTAGGAGATTGGTGGAGGATCTGAACCAAGCGATAATGGGCGATTGAGGCCGAGCTCATCTAGCTCGTGCTATTGAGGAATAGCTGAGAGGTTTGGTGAGGAGGCTCACTTCTCAGTGAGCTCCTCGACCTCTTTCCTGCCCTTATCCAGTTCTTCTGCTTGCTCCTCATCGTATTTCAAAAGCAGGGCCTGGAACTCCCCGACGTGGGTCTTCTCCTCCCGGGCCACTTCCAATAGGACCTTCCTGAGGTCATCCTTCTTCACAACAGCTGCGAGTTGCTCGTACAAGGACACTGCATCCAGCTCCGCAATCATCGCCAGCCTGAGTGCTTCCTTGTCTACCTCGTTCTGCTTGACCTTCCCTAGATCGATCGGTGCCTGTGAGAGCATCTGTTCACGTCCTCCTCCTGAAAAAGAGAGGGCGATATGTAATGGCTTTGGCCATCCCTTCCATTGAGCTGATGAATCCCCTAACTCAGGCGTATGAGCAAAAACCATTTCATCTGGACAGGTGATTCGATATTATGCGTAAGAATGACCTCATCCAAACCCAAGGCATCGGGTTCAAGGTCCATGATGAGGTGTTCGAGATCGCGCTTGTTGGCTCAGCCGAGGCGACCAGCGGTGCTTTCGCTGAAGTGGATTATTGCGGCGAGAGAACGGTGATCCGAGCCGTACGCGACGGCGAAAGCGCCTTCGGGGGCCGGGCACATAGAATGATATCCTTCACTGGCGACCTGCCCCTGGACCTGGTCGGATTCCTGGCCTTGGTGTCAGGAGCCTTGACCGAGAGGAAAATCCCTATCTTCGTCATCTCCTCCTATCGTACCGACCATGTTCTGATGTTGGAAAGGGACCTGGAGAAGGGCATTGGCGCCCTCGAATCGTTAGGCATGAACAGACAAGCCTGAGGAGGATCGAGGCTCATCGTCTTTCATCGAAGCGCTTGTTGACCAGGGCACAGCCCCTGAGATCATTTCGGCTGCTGGCGCACATCCTGGAGAAATCGCCCTTTGACGCCTTCACGCAACCCCAGCACTGGGTGAATAACTTCCTTTCCTTCTCCGCCCTGATCTCGTCGCAGAGGCGCATGGCGACGTCCTTTGGGATCGAGGCTTCGGCCATACCTTCGCCCGTGACGATATTCAGAGTGAGCATAATCAAGCTTGCCTCGCCGCTAGCCAGCATCGGGCTTCCTGATCTTCTTGTACTCTTTCTTGTCCAGGCGCTTCAGCTTACCGTTGTCTAAGGCCCAGCGGTAGTTCTCCAGCTCGGACGGCGCTATGGCCACGGTGTCCCCTGGCTTCAGCTTCTTCCGAGTCGTCCAATCGGTGAACCCCAAGACCACCCGGTAGACCTGCGCCTCCGCCAGGACCTCCTCCTGCTGGATCGTGCCCTTCATCTGCGAGTACGTTCCCGCGAACACCCGTAGCCGACCGCGCTTGAGCTCCGCGACCTTGTTGCACACGGCGTCCATGAGGTAGCGGTCATGGGTGACCAGTATCATCGTCCCTGGATACTCGCGTAGCGCCGACTCCACCGCCTCCCTGGAGCCGGTGTCCAGGTAATTGGTCGGCTCATCGAGCAGTAGGAGGTTCCTCCTCTCGCATATCAGGAGGGCGAGGGCCACCTTCGCCCGCTCCCCTCCGGATAGCTTGGCGATCGGCGTCTTGACCATCAGATCGTCGAACAGGAATCGCGCCAAGAGGGACCGGGCCAACCCCTTCTCCTCGCTTCCAAGGACCTGGAGCAACTGCTCCTCCGGCGTTAGCCTCTCGTCCAAGCTGTCGTGCCCTTGGGCGAAGTAGCCGATCCTCGCGGCCGGGGACACCCACAGCTCGCCCAGGTATCCCAGCTCCTTCCTGATGATCTTGAGGAGAGTCGTCTTGCCTGAGCCGTTGGCGCCGAAGATACCGAGCTTGTCGCCGAGGTTCACCTCCAGCTCCAGCTTGTCCAAGACCTTCTGCTTCCCGCGGACCACGACGAGGTCCTTGGCTGATACGAAGCCCTTGCTATATTTCTCCGCGACCTCGATGCCAAAGCTCACGCTCCCTTCCTGCTCCGGGCCCGCGACGACCCCCATCTTCTCCACCCTCTTCAGGGTAACCTTGTGCGTCGAGCCGTACCAGTTGCGCAGATGCTGCTCCTCCGCGACCTTGAGGAGGCGCTCCCTCTCCTTGCGGTTCTTCTCGCTCGCGGCCCTGAGCTTCTCTTGCTCGAGCGCCTTCTTCTTGACGAAGTCGGAGTAGTTGCCCTTGAACTCCCGGACAACGCCCTTGTCCAGGTCCCAAATGCAAGTGGCCACCCGGTCAAGGAAGTAGCGATCGTGCGAGACCACGATAACCGCCCCTGGATACCTCAGAAGGAAGTCCTCCAGGGATTCCACGCCCTCGATGTCCAGATGGCTGGTCGGCTCGTCCAGGATGAGCAGGTCGGCCTCCTGCGCCTGCATAAGTATCCTGGCAAGGCGGACCTTGGTCTGCTCGCCCCCGCTCATCTCCTCGATCCTGCGCTCCTCGGCACGGTCGGAGATGCCCATGCGCTCCATGGCGTCCTTCCTGGTCCCTTCCACCAGATGCTCCCTCCTGGACGTGAGCTCCTCCTGCAATCGATTGTACTCCAGGACGACCTCGTCCAGGTCGATGCTCTGGTCCTCTCCCGCCCGCGTCATCTCCGACTCGAGGTCCTCCATGCGCGATTCGATGGCACGCTGCCTGGGGTCGAGGAGGGTGCTGCCGATGGTGTCATCCCCGCCCTCATCCAATTGCGCCAGGTAGCCTATCCTGTCGGTCCTGAGCTCCAGTTCGCCCGTGTCTGGCCGGAGCTCGCGGGTTATGATCTTGAGCAAGGTCGACTTGCCAGAGCCATTGGGCCCGACCAGGCCGATGCGGTCGCCTCTTTCGACTAGGACGCTGACGGAGCGAAGGACCTCCTTCTTGCCGAAGGTCTTGGTGAGCTCGCGAGCCCGTAGGAGCACGGAGCTCAGCATGCCCTGCGATTAGATGATGTTTTCTTTTTGGCGCTAAGGCTCGTTCATCTTGTATATTGTTTGTCGCTTCTGTTGGATGGAGCGGACTTTGCCTTCTTCTACTAATTGGCTCAACGCGGACATGGCAATCAAGCCATTTTGGCCGGAAGGCGCCTCATCTATCACCAATTGCCCCTGTGATCGTATCCTGGAGAGGATGAACTCCTTGGCAACCTTCAGCTGATGCGTTTCCACCTCTTCCTCGAACTGGATGCTATCGTCGATAGTGATAGCCTCCTCTAGGGACTTACCATTCGATTTCGGAGCCGGAGGCGCAGGAGGATTCATGGGGCTCAGCTTGGGTACGGTCTCGACTTGATCGACCTGGTTGAACGAGTCCCCTATCCAGAACTCATCCTCCTTCTGCGCATCCTTCGACCTGGAGCTGGCCACATAGGCGGCTAGCATCTCATCGACGCTATGTGCAGATTTCGGTGCAGGTGCCACCTTTGCCTCTGGCTTGGGGATCATGCTTGAAGCGATCACTGCCTTCTGGCTCCCTGCCATCGCTGCCAAGGCCATCTCAGATTCCGATAACTTCGATTCGACATTAGTGACGTCGCTTTGCAACATGTCGATGCGCCTCTTCATCTCATCCCAGCGGCGAGTGCTAAAGACGAATGCCACCACCGCGGCCATTGCAAGGCAGGAGATGGTGATGATCAGCCACCAGTTCACCTGGGTGGCGACCACCACGTGGCCGGAGAGACCGGAGACCTCGATCTCGTAATCTCCTTCATCCAATCCTGTCAGGTCGAAGGTCACCTCCTTGCTCTCCAAGGGGCCGAGCGCAACCTCCTCGGTTCCCATCTCATGGCCATTGATGGTCAATGTGACATTTTGCTCGCCTGCGACCCCGCCGATGTTTGTTAGCACCACAGTGACCTTCACGACTTTGCCGACACGGCTAGCGAAGATTATTGGGTCCCACCAAACTTGCTTGCTTGGGTTGATGTTCAGGTCACTGGGCAGGAAGTATGCTGCCTCCTGCGGGTCGAAGGTTGCGATAATGCCCACCTCTCCAGATTGGTAAATCAAACCTTCGCATTGCCCTATGTGCGAAGGGGAGTCCGCGGCTATTGTTAGTGGGGTCCAGGAGCTTCCTTCAAGGTGCATGTAAAGGCCGATGGTCTCGGTGATGGAAGGCAGCAAAGCCGGATCGTAATTTATCCGTAGGCTCGCGGACTTATCGAGGAAGACCTGTGCTGGTTCCTCCAAAGAAATGAAGGCGGCCATTGAATAGATGGGCCCAATCAAGGCCTGTCCCGTGTCCACTGGTAGCGTCCCCTCTTCCTCGGATATCACTATCCTGTTAACGATCTTGTTGTCTTCAGAGACGCAGCTTGCTCCTTCAGGAATCGTAAGCGATGCGGACCGGGCCTCATCCGAGGCCACTACCTGGCCCACGGTTCTTCCGTCGGTGTCCAGCAAGGCAGTGGTAATTCGTCCGAGGACATCCACCTCTAGCCAGGACATTCCCAGGTGGGGAGGGGGCATGTCACCAAGCAGGTAATTGATATCGAAACTGAGGGAATCTCCTTGGGCCATGTTCTGTGACTGATAGTTCTCGACGAACTCCCAGAACCAATTGATCTGGATTGTCTGGCCAACCCGGACATTGAGCACCCAGATGTAACTGCCCCCTACGGGAGCATCCGGTAAGGATCGGATGGGGCAGGGCATGCGGATATCGGTTGACAGATCAGCGCAGCTGACCTCGAAGAGGAGGTAGTCGTCCAAAAGAGCGCCGTCCCCGGCGAAGTCTGCCTCCTGGATGTTGGAGATCCAGATGGCGATTTGCCCATCGACGTTTCCTATGTTGCGTAACATGACATTCTTCGAGCCCATGTCTCCGGGCTTGAGGTTCTCTAGGGCGAACGGTGCATCATATCCACCGTTTAATTCCAAATCGAATACAGGGATAGTAGCTGCCTCGGCCGAAGGCAGCGAAAGCGGCACGAAAGATGTGACCAGCAATATGAGGACGACTGCTAAGGCCGTTCGGGCAAGGACAGCCGCTGAGCGCTTTGCCCTCCTTTGGCGCCTGATTTCTTCGCATCGTCCAAAGCTTCCGTTGGCCTTAGGCATAATAGACCCGGACCTCCTGCAAAGCTGGTGTCAAATGAACGTTGCTCGTTGTGATGGTGGCTCTCCACTGGAGATACCTTCCGCTGGGCAAGCCCGATGTCACGGGCGAGGTCCCACCTAGGCTGACCCATGAGCCGGAGGGTGCTCCGGAAACGAGGGTATCGGAGGCGCGCATCTCGAATGTAATGTCGGTGCCTGAGACCAGCGCCTCCGTCCAATAAATTCCCTGGACCCTACACCCCGATTTTCCCGTGTCAAAGGTTTGCGATAACAAAGTTCCTGACACATAGAAGACCGTTGGGCCATTGGTCAGAGCCCCTCCTATCCCGACATTCCTAGGAGCGGAAACGCCCGCGGACCAAATACCAGTGGCAATGTCATAGCGCCAGTACCTTGCAGTGTTCCCGCCCGAGAAGGCAAAGAGCGTGCCTGGGTAGGAAAAGGAAAGACTTCCACCATAACCTACCCCACTCGGTATGTTGGTCAAAGTGCTCCAAGTGTTCCCCGATATATTGTAGCGAAGGAAATAGCTCTGTGACCATCCCGTCAGGACATAGATGCTGTTGATGCCATCATAGGTCATCGCCCCGCCATAACTGACTTGGCGGGGAAGCGACGCCATGGCCGTCCAGGAGTTCGAGGTAATGTTGTAGCGCCAGAACGCGCTCAGCTCGTTCCCTTGCATAGCGTACACGAATTTCTTCTGATCGCATACCAGGCATCCACCGTCGCTGACCTGGGCGGGGGTATTAGCTAGCACGCTCCAGGAATCACTGGCGACGCTGTACCTCCAGAATGCAGTGTTCGAAGCACCACGGAGGGCATAGAATCCACCGTTTCCATCGAAGGCCAGACCACCCCCGAGCCTTATGTTGTTAGGGGCACGAGTCAGGGTCGACCAGGAGTTGGACAAGACGTCATATCGCCAGAACTGGCGGTTCCCTCCCTCAAGGGCGTAAATGTACCTGTCACCGTCACTAGATAAAGCCCCCCCATCGTCCCTTAGGGCGCCTGGGGCATTAGCCATAGCGCTCCAAGTGGTCGAACTGGTGTTATACCTCCAGAAGGTGCGGGTGTTGCTACCCCGGAAGGCGTAATGGAATTCCGTCCTACCACTTAGGATCACATCCCCCGGATGCCGGTCCACATCCACGTTCGTACGAACGTCGAGAAGGAAGTCGGCGCGGGTAGTCTGCGTCCACCTGCTGGAGGTGAAAGCGGTAAAGCTAGCTGGGGCCTGCTCTGAATCGAAGTAGGAGGCCGAAGCCCCCATGATGCTGGCCAGCATCAGCCAGAGCCCGAAGGACGCCGCGAGGAGCGGTAGCTTAGCTTTTACCTTGCGCAGCAACGTCCGCATCTCCATCCTCCTTGATCTTTGCGCTCTTAGTTGAGTTTACATCTGGAATGAGTATGGTGGCCAATATCAGGCTGATTATCAGTAAAAGGCCTAAAGGTCCCTTGAGGTACTGAACTACGTAGCCCATTAAGGGAACGCCTGCCTGAACCTTGCCCACGACGCTAGTTGACGGCACAATGAAAGGATCGGGGTCTTCGTTGTTGTCCCCCTTGGTCTGGAAAGTAATCTCGCTACCTTGTTCCGCCTTCAAGATGCGGTGGCATACCAGCCCACTGCCCAAGGGCGAGCTGAAGACGATGATGTCCCCTTCCTTGAGATCTGAGGGTGAGGTGCTGGTGACAATCACCAGATCACCCGTGTTCAAAGAAGGGCTCATGCTCCCGGATAGCACGACATCGAACCTGATGCCGATCATCGGGGAGAATGCGAGGAGAAAGATGAAGCCTACCAGCACAAAAAGTATGACGCAACTGAGGTGCTTGGTCCTGGCCTTCCTCTTCTCCATCTTGATACCTCTACTAATCCTGATACGAGTCTAAAGAATTGGAAAGAAGATTAGCAGGAGGGGCTCGAGGTCCACCTGCTCCAGGGGGCTTAAGCTTGAGTCAACGTGAACTCAATGCTGAATGCAACCGTGTCACCCTGGATCACGTTGCCGACTGTGGTCGGGATACTCCAGGAGAAGCCGATATAGGTCTCAGCTCCAGGAGCCATGGCCTGGTTGTTCAATGGCAAAGTGGCGTCGTTCATCAAGCCACTGTATAGGACAGTCTCAGACCCATCCACTACCAAGTCGTTATCGGAGTCGACCCAGAACACGACGTTCATATTCGCGCCGAGCTCACCGTTGTCTGGAAGCGGCTCGGGCTCAGGGGTGGTCCCTGGGCCGTTGACTATGCTTTGGACGATCACTGAGAGGTTGCCGTTGATGCTGCCTGCATTACGAACCTTGAAGTTGTCAGCGCCGGAGTCACCTGGCTTCACATTGGAGAAGGTCATGCTCTTCGCCACATTGTCGTTGAGTACGAGGTCCAGCGTTCCGGCGGTCGCGCTGTTGCCAGAACTGGTCTCTATGTCGCTGAAGTATGCATAAACGCCACCGCCCAAGAGGGCTACGGCCAGCATAGCTCCAATCGCCAACATTGCTATCTTTCTCTTCACCTGTCTACCTCCTGAATATTTTTGTGATTCTATGATTTTCCGAGGAGGCTTTTAAGCGGTGTTACCTAGTTATCATAAGTGATTCTACTGCTCAAAATATACTGGCGCTCATTTTTATCAATCAAGATTCCCTCCAATTGAGCGCAATATTGCCTACTGAGATCGAAGCGGGAAGGTCGAAGGCTTTGTCAAGCCCTTGATAAGAGGCCGCATTACTTTTTTTGTGATCTTCAATGGCCATAATAGTAAAGGATTAAGAACACCTGAGCTCGTCCCCACATTGCATGGGACGGATGACCCCGCTCTATTCGAGGCTCATCAAACGGAGCTTTCATCGCAGGTTCATGATGGCCAAGATGACCAAGCTGCCAATAGTGGGACAAGCGATGGAATTCGCCTTCTTCGAGGATGACGACATCATCATTTTGCCAAAGGAGGAGGTGGCCAAGGAATCCTTAACGAAGTCAAGGACCATCAACATCAATATTGAAGCCCGGCCAGAGAACGTGGTCCTTCCATCCCAGGTGGTGGAGCACTTCGTTCGCAAGTCCAGGTACGCATATATCATGAATAAATGCATGTGCCGGGACTCGAACCGTTGTGACAAGTATCCAGCCACCTTGGGATGCATCTTCCTCGGAAGGGGCGTGCTCAAGATACCCCAAGGCATGGGTAGGATGGTAAGTGCCGATGAGGCCGTTGAGCATTTGCGAAAATGTCGCGAGGCTGGCCTCGTCCACCTCATAGGAAGGGACAAGATCGATGCGGTTTGGTTGGGAACCGGGGCCAAGGAGAACCTTCTCTCTATTTGCTCCTGCTGCGAATGCTGTTGCCTTTGGAAGATGGTTCCTGAGCTCAATTCGAGCATCAACGCCACCATCAATCGTATGCCTGGCGTGTCGATTGCCGTTGATACTAAGAAATGCCGTGGTTGCGAGACATGCGTCAAGAAGAACGTATGTTATGTGCAAGCCATTTCCATTCGGGATGGCAAAGCTAGCATCGATGATGCCCTTTGCAAAGGCTGTGGTCGATGCGTGCAATTCTGCCCTGAGAAGGCCTTCGAGCTTAGGATCGATGATTCTGAGTTCATGCGTCGAACTATCGAGCGCATAGAGCCATTGGTCGACGTGGTCTCCGAATAACGTCCTCATCGGGCTTGTGCTCATGGTACCCATGCAGACCAAGAGCATAGGCAGGTTGGAGAAGCTCCAGGCTGAGATAGATCTTCGGGGTCATAGCACGAACAAAATCAAAATCTTTAAGAGATTTATTTGGTGTTTATGCTAGACCAAAGGTTGTGGGGGTTGGCAGGGTATCCCAGCCTTGGGAGAATCCCAGGCATACCAACCCCCGGTGTTCTTCGGTCTTCTTAAGCCTTTGACGACCTCGTTCCGAACGAGTTGATGGCCATCAATGCGCCGACCGCGATGACCAAGAACCCGACCAGGTATATGATGATGGTCAAGGTCGCTTCGGGGTAGACCGCTATCACTATTCCGAATGCGATGGCGATCAATCCTATCAAAACCCCGACCCACTTCCCACCCGTCCCATAGACTGCATGGCTTTGCTCTTTCGGGACCATGAATGTGGCAACCAGTTCGAATATGCCCCAGACGATTGCCCATGCGGCCACTATGTAGACGAATATCGTCAGAGTGATGTCCGGGTAGACCAATAGCACAATACCGAGGATCAAATCGATGAGGCCCTTCAGTATGAATAACCACCTGCCACCTTTGGCATCTGCGGAGAACCCGAAGATCAGTTCGAAGAGACCTGTTACAATAAGCATTATACCAACGAGCAGGACGATAATCGCCAAAGTCACATCCGGGTAGACCAAAATGGCGATACCCAGTATGATCAGGATTATGCCGCCTAGCAACCTCCATATCCAACTACTCTTCTTTTTATCTGCCATAGTATTCCCTCTATTTTCTCCCAAGGCTTAACAGGCTTACGCCTGTGCCCTATGTGAACATAGATGACGCATACCTTTATAAAAAAGCTTCGAGCACTACCCAGTTGTGATTATTATAATTTCTTAGTAGCCGGACTACGTGTTATAACGAACGACAAGGCTTAAGTATTGGAATTAATGTGAGCATCTAGGAGCCTCAGATAAATTTGGGCGAGATAAATCACGTAAATCGAAGGTCAGGTAGCAAGAGAAGGAATTTTGAGGAGAAGTTCGTCCAAAAGGACTATGTCCGCGTGCCGATGCTCAACCTCAATCGCCTGGGGGGTTTCAAGTACGATATCCGGGAGGTCTTCTCGGAATCGAAGATGGACCCTACCTACTCCTCCGCGCTGCTGGCCAACATAATCGCCAAGGCCTCTAGGGTCTCCACACAAGAGGCGAAGGGTTATGTCCGAGCAGAACAGGAGAAGGGTCTGTTCGAGAAGGCGGTCTCGGATGACATCTGTGCTCTCCTGGACAGATATTCTAAGTGGCGTTGATCCATTCTTCTAGGCAATAGGATGCGCATCCGACTTGGTCCATCCTTCACTTCTTGACCGGCTCGAAGGTTAGCTTCTTGCCCCTGTGGTCGGCGCCCCTTATGGCGTTGATGGCTTTCAGGGCGACGTCCTTGTGCACCTCGATCACCGAGTTCTGCTCTCCGACTTCAATGTGGCCGATCGCGAAATCGCTGATGCGCGCCCTCTTGGCCAACAGGTTGGAGAGGTCGGCGCTCGCCATCTTGTCCGCGCGTCCCAGGTTGATCCGGAACTTGATCATGCCGAAGATGTCCGCCATCTCGTCGAAGTCCCAGACCTTGCGCACCGTGTCCCTTCCTTCGGTATGGGGGACGTCGGCCTGCGCTACGCCCGCCCCGCTGAACTCCTTGATGTCCTTGAGGAGGTGCTCCTCCTCGGAGGTGACGAAGGTTATGGCCTTTCCTTCCTTTCCTGCGCGTCCAGTACGGCCAATGCGATGCACATATACCTCTGGATTGTCTGGAATGTCATAGTTGATGACGTGGGTGACCCCTTCTATGTCCAAGCCCCTGGCCGCGACATCTGTGGCTATGAGCACCATTATCTTCCCCGCGCGGAAATCTTCCAGAACCTTCTCCCGACGCGCCTGGGTCAAATCCCCATGGATGGCCGCTACCGGGTAACCATAGGAGGTCAATGTCCTCGCAAGGATGTCGACCATCCTCTTGGTGTGGCAGAACACTATGGCCTTGGGTTTCTCCGTATCGAGTATCCGGCAAAGGGCCCAGATCTTGTTCTTCCGGCCGACGTTGATGTAGGCCTGCTCGGTGCTTGGTAGCACCAGCTTCTCCTCGGAGATGTTGATCTGCTTGGGGTCCTTCATATGCTCGATGGCCAGGTCCCTGATCTCACCTGGCAACGTGGCCGAGAAGAGATAGGTGTTGCGCTGCTTGGGCAGTTTGGAGATGATGTAGCGGATATCGTCTATGAACCCCATGTCCAGCATGCGGTCGGCCTCGTCCAGCACTAGGAATTTTATGTTCTTGAGGTCCAAGGTGCCACGCCTGATGTGGTCTATCACCCGACCAGGCGTCCCAACAACGATGTCCACGCCCTTCCGCAACTGGTCGAACTGGACTTCTATCGAAGCGCCACCATAGACCGGGATGGTCACCAGCTCCATGAACTCACCAAGCCTGGTGATCTCCTCGGAGACCTGGACACCTAGCTCTCGTGTAGGTACAAGAATTAGGGCGCTTGGCGTCTTGCCTTTGCTAATCTTCTGCAACAGTGGAATGCCGAAGGCAGCCGTCTTTCCCGTGCCAGTTTGCGCCTGGGCCATGACGTCCTTGCCTTCCATCATGACTGGGATTGTGGCATCTTGCACGGGTGTGGGCTCGCTCCACCCCATCTTCTCGATCGACTGCATTATCCTGGGGTCGATCTGCAATGTCTCGAAACTCGACATTTCACTCACGCTGAACGGACCCACGATTAGGTAGCTTACCTATATGATTTGCCCCTCGTGGGTGAGCGATCGTGGGGGTGAGAGGCCTTAGAAATCAACGGATCATCTTCACTTGGCCTACCAAGGAGCGCACAGCATCACGATGGTGGGTCTCGTCTGAGATGAGGTCGTCCAATATCTTCAGCATCCTTTCCAGGTCTCCTTCCTTAATCTTCCCCTTGAGGTCGGACCTCTTCAACGCGCTTTTGATGGCAGAGTAAAGGTCCAGGGTCAATTGCTCGTACCTCTCCAAATCCAGCAAGGTATCGAATTCGGACTTGCCCCGGAAATCGAAGGAAGCGGGCGGAAGCTCCGGGGCCTTATAGCCCGCGGGCAGAACGATCATGCCCCGCATCTCCTTGACCCAAACCGCGTGCTTCTCCGAGTCGGAGATCAGCTCGAAGAGCAGGTCACGATACTTGGGATTGTCCAAAGAGATGTATCCCTCCCACTCCGCCAGCGTCTCGTACTCCGACTCGATCTGCAGGGCTTTGCTCAGCAGTTTATGCAGCTCTTCCGCATCGCGTATCTGCATCAGGGCACCGGAAGGATGGATGAGGGGCGGTTGTATTTAGCAGCTGTGCCCTGGCCCCTCCACGTCGATAGAATCGAAATTGGATGAATGGAAGGGATTGGGTATGGGATCTGCTGAGGATGCTCACTTTCTTTTGACGGGCTTCTTTCCTTCCTTAAGGCTAGTGAAGAAGTCGTGGTGCTCCTCCTCGTCCTCCAGGATCTCGCGGAAGATGAAGGCAGTGGTGGTATCGCCCTCGTTCTCAGCATCGCAGATGATCTTCTTGTACATCTCAATGGCTTCCATCTCGGCCTTGATGTTGTTGTCCACCATCTCCCATAGCTCGCCGCCGACAAGTATGGGCGCGGGCTTGGTGGTCGGTACCCCTCCCAGATACCAAAGCCTCTCCGCTATCTTCTCCGCATGCTTCATCTCCGCGATGGCGACGCTCTTGAACTCGTCCGATACGGCGTAATGCTCGACCCCCGCCCATTGGACATGCTGCCACATATACTGGACAGAGACCTGCATTTCGCGAGCTATGGCTTTATTTAGCCATTCTAGTAACTTCTGAGACGCCAAATCATTACCTCCCTCGGGCAAATGGCCCAGATGTGGTACTATTCCAAGGGTCCATTAATAAAGCTTATGGAGATTCAGATGAAGGATCCCCCTGACCAGTGGAGGATTATTTCTTCTCCTCTTTGTCCAAGACTTTGGTGTCCACTGCCGTCCTTGGCATGATGACCTTCCTGCCCACCCACCAAAAGGCCAAGATGGTTGCGTTCACGGTGGCGAGGATGGTTATCCCGGTGTACCAAAGAAGGGTCTTGGCGTCAAGGCCTTGAATGGAACCGAAGAACGTGGCGATGGTGTTGGGGACAAGAAGCGCCGTTCCCAGGATGGTAAGCCAGGCTACGGCCAAGGTCATGCGGTTGTTTAAGGTCTGCAGCTGGTTGTTGTAAATGGACTGGAGGACCTCGAGGCCGGAAGCGAGCACATCGGACATGTGCTCCGCCAAGGAGATCTGACGATTGACATCCTCGATGAGCAAGCCGACCTTGGTGAGGACCTTGGGATTATCGGTGATCACGTCAGCGTCCCCGTAGCGCAACGAGTTGAGCACGTCATTGGTTCGCCACATCGAGTTGAGATATTCGATGAGAGCGTGCTTCATCTCGTAGATGTTGCGGCCGATCTTTTCCCTGGGGGTGCTGGGGTTGGATAGAATCTCGCTCATCTTGTCCCCTTGATCCTGGATCTCCCTGAGCTGTTCGAAGTTGCGGTTGTTGTTCTCATCCAAGATTCGGACGAGCATGTTGGTGAGCTTGTCCTCGGACGGCATGTTGTCCGGCAATTTGCGAAGGAAAGTGTCCGCATATCGGGAGAATTGTATGAACCTGGTCACGGCCTCGTTGTGCATGGTGAGGATGAGGTTCTTGCGGATGAGCACGATGAGGTTATAGGTACGGATCTCAAGGCCATGGATGCGGACCGCGGGAATCATGAGGCCTAGCTCCACCTCCCTGTCCTCATAGTTCGAATAGTAACCTTTCAGCAAGGAGGAGACCAGGGTATCACTGAACCCCAGCCTAGCGGCGACCTCAGTACCATCCTTCTCCAGGTCGGCCACCGCGAAGTTGATCCAAGCGATGTTGCAGGTCTGCACGATTTCCCTGAACTCGGACGGGGATTCGCCATAGACCTTGACCGGTTTCTGACCAGAGGCCAGGGCGACGCATACGGCTCGGGGGGTCTGCGAGGGCAGTGGGCCACCGGGTAGGCTGGCAGCTGCCGGTTCCGTTGCTGATGGCGCGCCCTGTTCCCCATTAGAAGGCTTGCCCTCCATAGACCGATCCCCCTGTCTGAGCCGAGGGTATGAATTAGGTTGCTTGAATACTTCGCCCCCGTCTTCCGGAAATCGCGTCTAAAAAAAGTTGATGCCTTGGCGTTGGGAGGTTGAGCTGACCGATCATTTCCTCGAGTAACGATAGGCGATGTTGCACGAGCCTTCGCGGCTGACCATGCAAGGCCCCATCGGCCTTTTCGGGCTGCATCCCTTTCCGAAGACCGGGCACTGCAGCGAAGTTATTATTCCCCGCAGCACCTCCCCGCAGCGGCATCCGCCCATCTCCTCCTTGACCGTCGGAGCGGACCTCAGGACGTCGTGGAACTTCACTCGGGCGTTGTGCGCGTCGAACGCCTTTCGGAGCTCGTAGGCGCTCTTGGGTATCACTGGGAATCCTCTCCAGTTCCGGTCCACCGGCTCGAACACCTTCTCGAGCATGGCCCGCGCCTTCGGGTTGCCCTCGGCCTTGACCACCCTTGAATATTCGTTCTCGACCTCGTGCCTGCCCTCGGCGATCTGCTTGCACATCATGAAGACGGCCACAAGCAGGTCCAACGGCTCGAAACCGGCGACCACCTGAGGTATCTTTCGTTCCACGGAGAAGCGGTCGAAGGGCTTGGTCCCAATGATGGTGGCCACGTGGCCTGGCTGAATCAATCCATCGATCCTGACCTCCCCCAGGCTGAACAGCGCATCCAATGCGGGAGGGAGGAGCCGGTGGCAGCTCACGACCGAGAAGTTCTCTGGAAGGGGATTGAGCATCACTGCCGCGGTGGTCGGGCTCGTGGTCTCAAATCCGATAGACATGAAGGTCATCTCTATAGCAGTGGGCGAGAGCTTTATGGCGTCCTCCACGGAGTACACGACCCTGACGTCGGCACCCTTGGCCTTGGCGTCGGCCAAGGAGCCGATGGGGGTGGGGACGGTCATCATGTCCCCGAAAACGGCGATGGTGACTCCTGACTCTGCCAGAACGATGGCCTCGACGATCTCCTTGGTCGTGGTCACGCATACGGGGCATCCCGGTCCTTGGCGGATCTCCACGCCCGTGTCCTTGAGCATGTCCTCGAGGCCGAATCGGACCAGGGTGTCCTGATGGGTGCCGCAGACGTGCATGAATCGTACATTGAGATGATACCTGGAAATGGACTCTATGACCTTCTTGGCCGTGGCCTCGTCCCTGAATCTGAACATCTACCTTTCCACCACCTTGAGCGAGGTCACAGCGCAGCCTTTGCCTTTCGTGACCTCCACCCCAGCACCGCAGCGAGGGCAGGACAGGTTGGGGATGATATGATCTTGACCAACGCCGCTCAAATAATCGACGCCACCAGCATATCCGCACGAGTGACAGAGCACCTGCACCTTCTCCTCGTCAATGACGAGCTTCGACCCCTCCAATATGGTATCCCTGGTGACGATCTCGTAGGCGAACTCAAGCTGGTCCCGGCCGAGGAAGGTTATCTCGCCGATGACCATGTGCACCTCCTCGACCTTCTCGACGTCGTGCCGCTTTAGTTCCTCCAGCACCGCCTCTACGATGCTAGCCATCACCGATACCTCGTGCACGCGTCTGGACACGCACCCAGCATTATTATGCTTTAGGGTCCCGCCCCGCGCTCCTACGAAGCTTCTTCTCGGGCGAGGGTGGACCTTTCAAGCGCGATAAGTAATCGCAATGGAGGGCGACGGGACAGGAGGCGCACCTCGGGTTCCGAGGAAGGCAGATGGTCTGGCCGAATCGCACGAGCAAGGAGTTGACATCTATCCAAAGGTCCCTTGGCACCGTGCGCATAAGGGCCATCTCCGTTCCCTCGGGATCCTTCGTGCCCACTAGGCCGATGCGGTTGGAGATCCTGTGGACGTGGGTATCGACGCAAATCGCTGGTTCATGGAAGGCATATGCCAGGACGCAGTTTGCCGTCTTCCTCCCGACCATGGGGAGCGATAGCAGCACCTCAATGTCGTCTGGCACCTCGTCCCCCATCTCCTCGTGCACCCGGCGCCCTATCTCCTTTATCGCCCTCGCCTTGGTCTCCGGGAATCCAGCTGGGCGTATGAGCGGGATAATCTCAGCAAGTGGAGCTTGTGCAATCTCCTTCGGGTTGTTGAACCGCCGGAATAGGGCAGCGGAGGCCGCGTAGGTATTGGCGTCCTTGGTGCGTTGCGAAAGCACGGTGGATATTAGGACATGGAATGGGTCGGGTGGCCATTCGGACACCTCCTCCCCGTTCCTACCTGGGAAGACTCCCTCGGGGCACACCTTCTTGACGAGGTTCAAGATGGCTCTAGCATCCTTCATGCGCATCCCACCAGGCCTTCGCCTCTCCGAGGGTGTATATGGAGCCCGTCACGATGATGGCGTCCTCTGGCCCTGCTTCCTTGAGCGCCATGCAAAGGCCGCCGACCACCGAATCGACCACCTCCACCTTTTGCAGGTAATGGGACATGACCTCGCGGACCCTTTCGCAAGGGTAAGCTCTCCTGGTAAGGGGAGCGACGGCGACCCCTATATCCGATATACGGGCGAAGGGGGCGACCACGCCATCGAGGTCCTTGTCGTCGAGGACGCCCATGACCAGGATTATCCTTCCTTTTGCGAGCCTGCGCAGATCCTCAGCAACCACCATTGCTCCTTGGGGGGTGTGGGTGGCGTCGAATATCACATCGGGCCGGTGGCGGACGAGCTCCATCCTTCCAGGCCAGGCAACGGTCTCAAGACCTTTGCGCACGGCCCCGTCGCTCACAACCATCCCCCTCGACCTCAAGCTCTCCACCACCTCGAAGGCGAGGCAAGCGTTCGAGGCTTGGTAGGTGCCGATGAGCGGTAAGGTAACCTCCATCCCCTTGCGAAGGAACAGGAGCTTGGTCCCAGCGAAGGACGATTCAAGCAGCTTGAAGTCCACGCCTTCGGCGACGATGCGCAGGGGCGAGCCCAGCTCCAACGCGCGAGATCGAATCACATCGAGAGCCTCGGGGTTCTGCTCCACCGTCACCACAGGAATGCCTGGCTTGATGATGCCTGCCTTCTCGAAGGCTATCTTCTCCAGAGTATCGCCAAGGTAACGCGTGTGCTCCAGGCCGATCCTGGCGATCGCCGAACACTCGGGGAGGATGACGTTGGTGGCATCGAGCCGCCCGCCCATTCCCACCTCCACCACAGCCACTTCGGCCCCGAGTTCTGCGAAATGAAGGAAGGCGAGGGCGGTGGTCACCTCGAAGAACGTGGGGCAGGTATCGGACCTTGCCAGGCACATGTCCTCTACCTGGCCCTTCACCTCATGGACCAGGCGGCAGAGCTGCTTTCGGGAGATGGGTGTCCCATCCACCTGTATGCGCTCGCGGAAATCGACCATGTGGGGGGAGGTGTATAAAGCGGTGCGATACCCCTGCGCCCTCAGGATGGAGGCGGTCATGGCGCTGACCGAGCCCTTGCCATTGGTCCCGGCCACGTGCACGCTCTTGAACTGGCGCTGAGGGTCATCCAGCCTTGAAAGGAGCTCCTTGATGTTGCTGAGCCCAAGCTTGATGCCCATGACCTCCAGGTCTAGAAGCCAGTCCAGCGCCTCTTGATACTCCATGCGTCCAGAGGATGACGGCCGCGCCTTAAAGGGTTTCGCCCTGGCGCAGGGAGCCGACTAATCCAGCGAGCGGGACCCCCCTGCGCTTGGCCTCCGCCCTCATCTCCTTCATCACCCCTGATCCATATTGCGCCGCCTTCTTGGGGCGGGAGATGACCGGCCCGAGCTCGAGCAAGGAAGCCACGTCCCTAAGGACCTTCTTTCTCTCCCCCTGATGTATGCGTTCGGACATGGGCAGGAGTTGGGCAAAGTTGACCACCTCGCGATGGAGATAGGGATGACGAATGACCTTGCCGAAATGCCCAGCCAATCTTCTCTCCCTTTCCGCTCCGACCGTCAACAAGCCTTGGAGGTCCTGGTCGAGGCTCGCTCTCAATTCCTCCTCGCTCATCCTCGCGTACCTGGCGTATCCCCCGAACAGCTCATCCGCTCCCTGACCTGAGATCAGGAGGTGCTCGTTGGCCTTGCTTGCGACCACGTAAAGGGGCATCTCGAAGGAGAGTACCAAAGGGCTCTCGGAATCCAAGATCGCAGATAGGTGGGGAAGCGCTTCCATGACCTGCCCGCGGTCAAGCACGATGCCCTCCCACTCCAGTCCAAGGTGGCTCGCGGTCTCCTCCGCGATGACCAGGTCATGGCTTCCAGGCAGTCCAATGGTGTAAAGGCGGACGTGGCTCAGGTCAGAGGCCAGCCTAGCCAGGACCGTGCTGTCCAGCCCTCCGGAGAAGAGCACCCCGACCTCGGCCTGGTCACAATCCTCCCGGACCGCCCTCCTAAGAGCGGTCAAGAGTCCTTCAGCATCGGGCACGGATGACCAATCCGGGCCCTGGTATATGCAGATTTCCTCGGGCGGGTCGGTCAATGGCTAGCACGGGCCACTCAACCATTATAAATCGCCATGCCAATGATTCGCCGTGCCCGGGAGCTTGGAGAGGCTGTTCAACCCCAGGAGTGTGGCGGTGGTAGGAGCATCCTCGCAGCCTGAGAAGGCGGGGAACGTGATACTCAGACAGCTTATCGGCGGCAGCTTCCGCATCTATCCCGTCAATCCCAACCGCCATGACATATTGGGCTTGCTCTGCTATCCCTCTACGAGCGCTCTCCCGGAGAGGGTGGACGTGGCCATCCTGAGCGTGACCGCCGCGGCCACCTTGCAGGCGGTGGAGGAATGTGTCCAGGCCAAGATTCCTTTCGTCATCTCGGTGGCCGGCGGCTTCTCGGAGATGGGCGAGGAGGGAAGCGTCGTCCAGAAACGCATCGCTGAGGCGGTGCGAGGATCGGAAACCAGGCTCCTTGGACCTAACACCATGGGGGTCATGGTACCGGGGCGCAAATTCGATACTTTCTTCCTACCTCGGGAAAGGAGCCCTCGGCCCAAGGATGGCTCGATCTCCATCATCTCCCAGAGCGGGTCGGTTCTGGTTGGCCTGTACGAGATGGCGGAGGACCATGGCGTCGGCCTCCGCTCTTGCGTCGGGGTGGGGAACAAGGCGGACCTGGACGAGAACGACTTCCTCGAATATCTGGCGCATGAGCACGGCACCAAGTGCATCGGCATGTACATAGAGTCCTTCGCGGACGGTGCCGCCTTCTTCGACCTGGCTAAGAAAGTGTCCAAGAAGAAACCGATCGTCGCGGTGAAGGTCGGGACCACACCGAGCGGGGCGAGGGCCGCCGCCTCCCATACTGGCGCGATCGCCACCTCCTCGGACGCGCTGGTGAGCGGCGTATTCAAGCAGGCGGGGGTGCTGCGCGTGGCCGACGACTTCGAACTCCTGGACGCCGCGAAGGCCTTGGCCCACATCGGTCAGGTGAATGGTGACCGCATTGCCATCGTCGGAAGCGCAGGCGGGTTCGGGGTCATCGCCACGGACTACATCGCCTCGAAGTCCAAAGGCTTCGGGCTGCGCATGGCCAGCCTGGGGGACGATACCAAGGCCAGGCTGAGGGATAAGGTCCCTCCCTTCGCATCGGTGGAGAACCCGGTCGACCTCACGGGAGTGGTCAACGACCAGATGTACCATGAGGTGATCGAGCTGGTGCAGAGCGCGGAGAACGTGGACGCCATCCTCCTCAACCTGCTATTCCAGCCACCAGGCATGACGGTGGGGGTGGTGGATGTGGTGGAGAGGTGGGCAAGGAAGGGAAAGAAGCCCATGGTGGTATGCTGCGTTGGTGGTACCTTCCCCAGGTCCATCCTCCGCAGGCTGGAGGAGAAGGGCGTCCCCACCTATGGAACGATGAGGAGGGCGGTGTTCGCCCTTAGATGCCTCTATGATAGGGGGCAATACCTGCGCCGCATCAAGGAGGAAGGGGCGGCCTAGGAAGCAAAGATATTTCTTTTGGCAGATAGTAGCTGGGATGTAATGGACAACGTCACTCGCATCGGAGTCTCATTGGAGCCAGAGCTGCTGAAGAGCTTCGACCTCCTGGTGGCGCAGAAGGGCTTCGCCACCCGGTCCGAGGCCATCCGCGACCTCATACGCAACGCACTAGTCCACGAGTCCCTCTCCCATGACGAGTCCCACGCCGTGGGAACGATCACCCTCGTCTATGACCATCGCCATGGCGGGGTGAAGGAGAACATGATGGAGGTGCAGCACCTTCATCATCAGGTGATCTCGTCCTCCATCCACGTTCACCTCGACGAGGAGAAATGCCTCGAGGTCCTGGTCGTCCACGGCACGGTCGAGGGCATTCAGGGCTTGGTCAAGGCCCTCACCAATGTCAAGGGCGTGACCCATGGCCAGCCTGTCCTCATTGCCGGAGAGCTGAGCGAACATCACATCCATTGAAATCGTGTCCAGATCGGGTAAGCGCGTAAGCCGTGATTGCCAAGCCTATTTTTTTATAGTCCCTTGTGCTTGGTCGAGACCCGATGAAGAGGCTGGTCATCTCGGAGAAGTCCAACGCCGCGGCGCGCATCGCCACCATTCTGTCCAATGGCAACAAGAGGTACGTTAGGGATAGGGGAGTCCAGGTCTTCTCTTTCGAGCGGGGGGGCGACGAATGGTACGTCGTCGGTCTCCGCGGTCATGTCATCGAGCTCGACTATCCGAAGGAGATGAACGACTGGCAGAAGACCACGGCCAAGGAGTTGGTCTATGCCGCCCCGGTCAAGAGCGTACGCGCCCACAACATCATCAACGTCCTGCAGGAACAAGCTCGGGACGCGGACATGGTCATCATCGCCACCGACTTCGATCGCGAAGGGGAGCTCATCGGCATGGAGACCGTGGACATGCTCGATGTGGACCCTGCCAAGATCATGAGGGCGCGATTCTCCGCATTGACCAAGATGGAGATCGAACGCGCCTTCCAAGAGCTTACCAAGCCCGATGAAAGACTGGCCGAGGCCGCAGAGTGCCGGCAGATCATCGATCTGGCCTGGGGGGCTGTCCTGACCAGATTCATTTCCCTCGCTTCTGGGCAGGTTGGCTCCAACTTCCTTTCCGTGGGAAGGGTACAAAGCCCGACCCTTTCGTTGATAGTCGACAAGCACAACTCCGTTCTCACCTTCGTCCCCAAGCCCTATTGGAACGTCCAGGCCAAGTTCAGGAAGGGCTTCGATTTCAATGGGCACCATGAGAAGAACCCCTTCTGGGAGGAGGTCGAGGCTAAGCGGGCGTTGGTCGGATGCGAAAGCTCCTCGCTCGCTGAGGTCAAGGAGTACCAGATGGAGAGCAAGGACGAGTATCCCCCGCCCCCGTTCAACACCACGATGATGCTGGCCGAGGCGGTGAAGATGGGCATGTCCGCCTCCTTAGCAATGAAGGTAGCGGAGGACCTGTACACCGCTGGATACATTTCATACCCGAGGACCGACAACACCGTCTACCCGCGCTCATTGGGGCTAAGGACGATATTGGAGAAGCTCCGAGAGTCCGATTTCAAGGTGGAGGTCGAGGAGGTCCTGTCCCAGGGGTCGATCCGGCCTTCGCGAGG
Organism: uncultured Methanomassiliicoccaceae archaeon; assembly: GCA_964354665.1. Lineage (GTDB taxonomy): Archaea > Thermoplasmatota > Thermoplasmata > Methanomassiliicoccales > UBA472 > JAJRAN01. The sequence continues at coordinate 28,013 of CAYHAO010000001.1, forward strand.
CAGGGTGGAGACGACTGACCACCCGCCGATATACCCGACCGAGGCCGCCACCAAGAAGGAGCTGAAGGGCGAGAAGTGGAAGATTTACGAGCTAGTGGTGCGAAGGTTCTTGGCGACCGTCGCCCCAGCCTGCAAGGCCGAGCACCGCCATGCCAAGCTGGCAATCAAGGAGGAGGTCTTCGAGGCCAAGGGCTACAAGATACTCTCGCCCGGATGGCGGAAGTACTATCCCTATTTCCGCGTGACGGAGGTGGACCTGCCATCCCTGAGCACTGGGGAGAAGGTCGAGGTTTTGGGTTTGGACCTGGAACGGTTGGAGACCCAGCCCCCTAGACGCTTCACCCAGGGCACCTTGATCCAGGAGATGGAGAGACTCGGCCTCGGCACCAAGAGCACCAGGCATGAGATTGTCCAGAAGCTCTATGACAGGAAGTACGTCGTGGGCAATGACCTGGTCCCCACCGAGAGCGGGATCGCCGTGGCCATGTCCTTGGAGAAGCACGCCAGGACCATCACCGAGAGCAAGATGACGGCGCACCTGGAGAAGGACATGGAGGAGATCGCGGACGGGAAGGCCCTCCTGCCCGAGGTGGTCAAGGAGTCCCAGGACATGCTCTCTGACGTCATCGACGTGATGGAGAAGCATCGCGAGGACATCGGCAACGACATCCGCTCAGCGCTGAACGAGCAGAGCTACGTCGGTAAGTGCCCCGATTGCCAGGGGGAGCTTCGCGTCAAGCGGTCTCGCAAGGGCGAGTTCATCTCCTGCTCCAATTACCCGGAGTGCAAGAGGGCGTACCCCAAGCCCCGCGGGGCCAAGCTGGAGGCGACGGAGGAAGCCTGCGAGACCTGCAGGTCCCCGGTGGTCCGCCTCATTCGTAGGGGAAGCCCTCCCCAGAAGCATTGCATCAATCCAGATTGCGAGAGCAACAAGCAGGCCACGTCCGTTGGCACCTGCCCTGAGTGCGGATCGACTCTCCGACTGCTATACTCGCGTGCGGGGAAGCGCTTCATAGGCTGCTCTGGATATCCCAACTGCAAGCGCACCTATCCCCTTCCGCAGTTCGGCTCGCTGAGGATGACCGGCGAGATTTGCGACGCCTGCCGCGCCCCGATCGCCCTGGTGATTAACAAAGGCAGGCCTTGGAAGTTCTGCGTCAACATGGATTGCCCCAAGCGGGAGAAGCGGACGGAAAAGAAGTCCAAGAAGACAGCAGAGGCCGAGGTCAAGCCCGAGAAGGCCAAGAAGCCGGCGAGCAAGCCGAAGAAGAAGCCTGCGACGAAATCGAAGACGGCGAAGAAGAAGGCCTCCTCAGAGCCAAAATCAAAGAAGCCCAGCACGGCAAAGACCATAAAAAGCAAGAAGAAGCAATGAGCCGACTCAATGGTCGTGCCCGTGGTCATCTTCGCAATGATCATGCCCCTGGAACTCCATGTCCTCGAAATCGATGTGCATGCCCTTGCCATTGAAGACCGATCTCGCGCAACGGACGACGATCGCCTCCACCTTGGGCTTGTCCAGGCCGTAGATGAGCACGTTGAGGATGAGATTCAGGCTCTTCGAGCTTCCATCCAGCTCGCCCCGGCACATGGCTTCGTTCTCTGCCGAGACCACGCTGCAGGCGATGTACTTGCCCGAGTCGACCTCGGCGATGCACTTGATGTGACCTATCAACCGAGCACCATCGCTCATGCACTCCTTGGCCACCTTGGATATCGTGTTGGACACCAAGGACTTGAGCTCGTCGGGACCCTTGGCCCGGTCGAAGTGCGCATGCACCTTGCCTGCGTAGGCGACGAAGTCATCGGTGATCATTCAGCCCACCATCGCTTCCAATACCTTGTCCAGGTTGGTCCCTTCCGTGGCAGAGGCGGGTATTATCTCGGCCTTGACCCCCGACTCCCTGATCTTGGACTCGATGCCCGAGAGGACCTCTGGCTTGACCCGGTCCATTTTATTGATGATGATGACGTGGGCCGCCTTCAATTGATTCTTAAACGGCCTCTCCAGGGCCTTGGCGATAATTTCGTATCTTTCGGCATCCACTATTATGACGATCTTGGTGGATTCGATGGGCGGACCGATGTACAGCTTCAAGGTGCCGTAGATCGCCTCTGGGTCTGCCACCCCCGTTGGCTCGATGACCACGAGGTCTGGCTTGAAGGCCTCCGCGACATCGCGCAAGGTGGTCAATAGGTCCGAGCCTAGGGTGCAGCAGATGCAGCCACTGGGCATTTCCCTGACCTTCAATCCATATTTCTCCATGACCTTGCCATCTATGCCAATCTTACCGAAGTCGTTCACGATCACGACCACCTTCTTGTGCTTCCGCTTGGTTATCTCATCGATGGTGGATAGCACCATGGTTGTTTTACCAGAACCTAGGAAACCGGAAATCAGCAGCAGGTCCATAGACGCACCTTTGGCATTTGAGCAATGCCATCAGGACGACTCTATTTAAAAGTGAGCAGTTACAGACCCTGAAATTCGAAGTTCTTTTGAGCGAGGAGAGTCTTCACCACTCCTCTTCCTCGTCCCCTTGGCCAGAGAAATGGCGCTCGAGCTCGTCCCTTTCGAGAGCGATCCTCTCGTTGCGGCAGGCCCGGCACTCCATTATCTTGCCCAATGACACCTTCTTGCTGGCGATGCTCTGGTCCACCTCGGCTATGGCCCCGCAGGAGCACAGAACCTTGCGCTTGGGAGGGTCCCCGAATAGCATCAGCACCTGCATCGAGCGTCCTGATTTGCTTACCCTAGGATAGGCCAGATCACCCTTGTAGGCCCTAGCTCCGCTCAATGAGTCGTTTGTCAGCCGGGCTTCGCGGCTCATCAAGGCCTCCGCTGATTGCCTTGTGCTATGCAATTTATCTCCCCCACTACGGTAAAACGCGCATCCCAGTCTATCTGCCCCATCCCTCTCCTTTTTAACTGGCGGATTAGGCTTTGCTGTGCATTCCTCCGAGCAAAAAAAGATAATCAGAAGTGCGGACTTAAACGTTTCGCAAGCGCTCTGCTCCCATATCCAGATGTCCGACATTTAGTGTCAGACGGACGTCATGCGATGCATGAATTAGTGCATCGTCGAAAATACAATTCGATAAGTGCACAATGGATAATAATCTGGCTCCTGGCCAATCAGTCATCATATCTGTGCTTTACCATGCTGGAAGGTCCTCCTTCGTTGTCTGCCAGCTTACCTGACCGAATCAATGGTCCTGCTCTTTGACCTGTGCGAAGGACGTGCACGTAAGGGTGCGGCCCACCCCTTCCACCTCGCGGATGCGGTCGATGACCAGGGCTCCGATGTCCTCCATGGACTTCCCCCGGACCTTGACCAGCATGTCATATTCGCCAGAGATGAGATGAACCTCGTACACGCCTTCCAGATCGGAGATTCGCTGGGCCACCTCGCGCTGCGATACCTTGGCATTAGGAAGAAATGATACCAGGATGAAGGCGATGATCGGCTCTCCCAGCGCCGAGTGGTCCAGAGTGATGGTGAAGCGCTTGATTATGCCCTTCTCCACCATGCGCTTTATCCGCTCGTGCACCGTGGCCCGCGGGATCCCTAGATCCTCGGAGATGGCCTTGGTGGTGCGCCTGGAGTCTTCTTCAAGGGCCTTGAGGATGGCGAGATCCTTCTCATCGAGCATGCCCTCCATATCCCTGCTTGTTGGGATAAATGTTGAGCAGTTCGAAAGGCAATCATTATCTAACCACAACTCCCAATCCTGGGGCATGAAGGAGTTCACCAAGGAGGAGCTGGCCAAGTGCAACGGCAAGGGCGGAATGCCCATGTATGTAGCCCACAAGGGGAAGGTCTTTGACGTTTCAAAAAGCTCCCTCTGGGAAGGGGGAGAGCACCAAGGTATGCACGTCGCCGGTGGCGACCTGACGAAGGAGCTTGCCGATGCTCCCCATGAAAGCGATGTGCTGGAGAGGTTTCCAGTGGTGGGCACGGTCAAAGGCTAGATGATTTAGGGGTTCTGATGGCCGGGATGGAAAGTTACTTCTCCTTTGACCGACAGATGATTACCGTATGCCTCGGGGGAAGGGATTGCTCTTCCTGAGCAAGAGGAGGCGCTGGCTCTACAAGAAGCTCGTGCGCGTCATGGACAAGGTCGACCAGGGGCACCTTCCCATGGTGATCAAGGAGGTGTACCTCTTTGGGGGCTTCCTGCGCAACAAGGAGCGGCCCAAGGACCTCGATCTCCTGTTGATATATGACTCGGACCAGACCCTCAGGATGTACGAGGCGGTCGGCAGAAAGGGGGACGTGCACTGGCGGCTATGGGAGCTGAGGAGGTCGCCCCCCCACCTTCGCCATGCGCTCAAGGCGAATGCTGAGCGCAGCGTGGACATCAACATCTGCCCCTCATTGGAGGAATACCAGAAGGACCTGCTCTTCCCCATGGACCCGGTCCTCCTCATCTGGACGCCGGAGCGCCAGGATTGGAGATCGGCCCTCGCTACTTATTTCCTGGAGCACCAGCTGGTGTCTCGACCTCTACTTGCACGGGGATCCCCTCTCGGACGCTCTGCGTCACGATGCAGAAGTCCTCGAATATCTCCCGGCATCGTTCTAACTTCCTCGGGTCGTCCAGGTCAGGGCGCAATTGGATACGAATGGACTTGATGCGCAGGCGGCCGCGCTCGTTCCTTTCCAATGTGGTGAACACATCCGCCGATACGCCTTTGACATCCGCCCTGGCCCGGCTCAGGCAATAGGTCAGCGATGCGCATAGGCAATTGCCCACCGCGGCTGCCAGCAGCAGTCCGGCGTTGGGATGCTCGCCCTTCCCCAGGGGATAGGGCTCGTCCAGGAGAAGCTCGGGGAGATTCTCCCTGCTGAACTTCACCTTGAACTCGTACCCCCCGATCGGCTCGATGTGCACCTTGAACTCCCCCTCCTCCATGCGCTCACCTCACGCCCCTAGCTTGGCCAGCTGCTCCAGGGCCATCTCGCGGATGCTCTTGGGGGACATAGCTTCCATCGAGCGCTTCCCCCCAACCATTAGCTCCCCCTCGGCCAACTCCATGCGGCTGCCGCCCGTCGGGCAGACCGGTTCGTGCTTTTCCGAAGTGAATACCTCCCCGTCGCTGGCGGAGAAGAATCTCTTCCCTGGTGGAAGGGGATTCGACATTCTCGCGCTTCACCCCTTGCTCTTCTTGGCGTAGAAAGCGGCCCCGGGGAACTTGGCCTTGGAGCCCAGCTCCTCCTCGATGCGCAGCAAGCGGTTGTACTTGGCCGTGCGCTCGCCCCTGGCCGGCGCACCGGTCTTGATCTGGCCACACTCGAGGGCCACGGCGAGGTCGGCGATGGAGGTATCCTCAGTCTCACCGGACCGGTGACTGACCACGACGCGATAATCATTGTCGAAGGAAAGCCGGGCCGCAGCGATGGCCTCGCTGACGCTCCCGATCTGGTTGACCTTGATGAGGGTCGCGTTCCCCGCCTTCTTCTCGATCGCCATCTTGATCCGCTCCACGTTGGTCACGAACATGTCATCGCCGACCAGCTGCACCTTGTGGCCCAGCCTGAGGGTGATGAGGGACATCATGTCCAGCGATTCCTCGTGGAACGGGTCTTCGATGCTCACGATGGGGAAGCGCTTGACCCAGGAGAAATATGTCTCCATTAGGTCCACCGGGCCGAGACGACGCTTATCGATGCTGTATACGCCCTGGTTGCAGAACTCGGAGGCCGCGCAGTCGAGGGCGAGGAACACGTCCTTACCAGGGGTGTAGCCGGCCTTCTCGATGGCCTTGACGATGGTATCCATGGCCTGCTGCGAGGTCTCGAAGGGCGGCGCGAAGCCCCCCTCGTCCCCGATGTTGATGGCGCTTGGGCCGTAAGCCTCCTTGAGGATGCCCTTGAGGTTATGATAGACCTCCGCCCCCATGCGCAGGGCGTCCGCGAAGCTCTTCGCCCCTGCTGGCACCACCATGAACTCCTGTATGCTCAGACCAGTGCCGGCATGCTTTCCCCCGTTGATGATGTTCATCATGGGCACGGGCAGCGTCCGGCTCCCTGGACCCAGATGCTCGTAGAGCTCCACGCCCTTGGCCAGAGCGCCCGCCTTCGCGATCGCCAAGGAGACGGCGACGATGGCGTTGCCACCCAGCTTCGCCTTGTTCGGCGTACCGTCCAGCTTGATCATCACCTCGTCGATAGCCCTTAGGTCCTCCACCTCCATGCCTTTGAGCTTCGGGGAGATCTTCTTGTTCACGTTGTCCACGGCCTTTAGCACCCCCTTGCCCAAGTACCGTGCCCCGCCATCCCTCAGCTCAAGGACCTCGTGAGTGCCAGTCGACGCACCGGAGGGGGCTATCGCCGTCACCTTGAAGGAGGCGGTTCGGACCTCCGCCTCCACGGTTGGGTTTCCCCTTGAATCGAGAACCTCTCTTGCCTTGACCTCGACGATCTTCGAATTCGCCAAAAACATCCTCTCCTTTAACTATTGGACGTAGAGGAATCCGATTTCCTACCTAATAGGTTTCGCTGCTGTCTGGGAGGACATGACGTCGATTATCTCCATATTCCTCTCCAACAACGCCATCTGCCTTATGTCCAAGGTCCTTGGGTCAACGGAGATGATGAGCCGGCACTTGTACTCCATGGTCGCCTCAGCGATGTGGTGCACCATGCGCAGCACCTTCTCGAAGTCGTTGTTCACGATCAGGAACTCGATGCCATCGATCATGACCACGCTGTCGCCGGACTTCTCGATGAAGCGGATGATTGTATCCGAGAGGATGCCGATGTTCGTCGGGTTGACGTACACGCGCCCGAGCTGGTTGGACAGCCAGATTATGGGGGTCTTCTCCAGCGCCCACTTCTTGCGGATGATGCCAGGATGCTCGCGGGTTATGCAGAGCCCTTGGATGTTGTGGGTGACCTGATCGACGAAGATCTCGAAGGACCTCTCCGGCTTGGTCTCCTTTATTATGTAGCCGTAGCCCTTGCGCAGCTCGAACTTCATGGCGGTCTTCTGCGCCTTCTCCATCCCGCCTGGGGTCTCCTTCTTCTTGACGAAGAGCTTGTCCAGGAAGCCTTTCTTCTTGACCTCCGGCGTCGAAGGCTGGATGATGACCTCCTCGGTCTCCAGGAGCTCCTTTATCTTTTCTGAGAGCTCGGTGTTGGAGAAGGGCTTGCGGACATAACCGGAGACGACGTCCTGCAGCCCGAAGATGTCGGTGCCTATGTCCGTATAGGCGGTGAGCATCATCACCTTGATCTTGTTGGTGAGCCCCTCCTCCTTGAGGTTGCGCAGCACGCTCCACCCATCGATGTCGGGCATGTTGATGTCAAGTAGGATTAGGTTGGGGAGCTCGGACTTGGCCTTCTCGATGGCTTCCTTGCCTCCGCTGGCCGTGACCGCCTGGTATCCTGAGGCGGCCACCAACTCGGAAACGATGGCTAGAACGTCGGGGTTATCATCGACAACCAAGACCTTCTTTATCTGAACGACCCCCATTCCTGCATTAGGACGCCACTAGATTAAATGATGGCATAAAAAACATATCCATACGAGTCGCGGGATTGATATCAGCCCTGATGGGACCTCGTTATCAGAAGCGAGAGGGATATGGATGGAAAGAATCGATCGAAGGCTTACGTCTTCCTGCTCTCCTTCGCCTTTGCGCGGAGGTTTGTGTACCCGCACTTCCTGCAGCGGGTCGCCTTAGGCGCGTTCCTCGCATAGCAGTTCATGCAGATCATCTTGTTGAGGAGCCTTGCGTCGGCCTCCTTGAATCGTGCCATAATAAATCCTCTGCCGTGGGAATAAGGAGGGAATATAAAAATGTTGGCAGAGCAAGCGCCCTCTGGTTCCTCATTCCACAATCAACCTGCGCAGGCGGAGGTAGTCCTCCTCGCTGATCTCCCCCTTCGCCAGCCTGGCCTTCAGGGAGGCCAGGGCCTCGTTCGACTCCACCGCCTCCCCTGCACAGACGGAGGACCCGTTCTTCATAATATGGTATTGGCAGCTGGCGTGGCCCTCCGTCATCCTCTTGTCGTGATAGAATACCAGGGTCGAGTTCATGCTGCAGCATAGCCCTCGAAACATGGCCTCGAGCTGTTCGCAGACCTCCTTTGGGTAGTCGGAGAACGGGCATTCGGTTATTTCCCGGGTCCAGTCGCTTCCCTGGACCCATTCCTCGTGGCCTTCCTGCATGAGCAGAGAGGAGATGAAGTCGACCACCATCCCCACCGATGCCAGGTCCGTTCCGGTCAGACGGGTGGCCCCGGTGATGCGTTGGTTCATGGTGACCCCATAGTGCTCCGCGGCGGGGATGAGGACGCTCCGCCAATCCTCCCCCAGGGCCTGCTTCGCCGCCATGGTGGTCCCGGCCACGTATTCACCTAGGTATTCGACACCGAATTTGGAAAGGACGTCGAGTGGAACGGTCTCCCTGACCTGCTCGGTGGTCAGCTCCATCACCGGCTCGCCCTGCATGGGGGTTTTGCTTCCTTTTGTGACGGTGAGGATGCAATTGGTGGAATCGTCCTCCACATCGTGCTCGAAATAGGGCTCTAGGTCCGGGGAGAAGGAGTTGAGGAATGCCTTGTAGGCGACGTGGTCCCTCAGCCAGCAAAGCTCCCATGGCGCGCCCCTGAAGGGGCATGGCTCCAAGTCAACGATCTGGAGGCCGTTGCGATAGACCTTCACCAAGTTGCCCTCGTCATGGAAGGCCAAGACGAAAGCGCTGGCCTTGCCCACGTCAACGAAATCGTTGCCTTCGATGCCCAATGTCTTGCGGACGTTGACTGCGCCGCGAGAACCGGTGCCGCTGAGGAACGGCCCGAGGCTAGATAGGGTCCTATCGCCGCCGATGGCACTCACTAACGCCCTGACCTGCGATATCCAAAGTCCTCCGAGGACGTCCTGTCCGTTCACGCAGCCCCTGCGCCGCATGCCATGAAAATTCCATTCGGGCATATCTCTTCCCCAATCCCCATAAAAATAGAGGAGGCAGCAACGTAGATAAGCATTATCATGGGTGGATGGGACATCGAGGACAATGCCTAGCAGATTCTCTACTATGCGCTCAGCGATCCTCAAGAATGAGCTTCTTTAGCCGGAAGTAGTCCGTCTCCCTTATCTCCCCCTTATCCAGACGAAGCTTCAGAGCGGCGAGACGGTCTTCATATAGGTAGGTCGGCGATTCGGATGATTGAGAATCGGACGCCATTCTCCCGTTCGAAGAGATGCGAGAGGATAGATAAGCCTCACCACAGAGTTGGGCGCGATTGGAATAGTCTTGGACGGGTCTACCTCTTCACACTGGTCGATCCGACTAGCACCAGGTAGGCGAGCAACGCTTCGAGCTGGATGCGCTCGTTGCTCCCCTCGACTATCCGGAACTCGACCTCCCCGGTCTTGTCTATCAGACGCACCTTCTCGATGTCCGGGATGTTCAGCTCGAAGAACTGCTTGTGGATCTGCCGGATGACATCCTCGCCCGAGAGCCCATAGGTTATCATCAGCTCGTCCAGCTGGCTCCTGGCCTCGAGGAAGTCGCCTTTTAGGGCCGTCTCCAGGAGCTTCTTGACCTCTTCAGGGTGGGCGGTCCCAGTGGTCTGGTATACCACCTCTATTGTAACCTTTTCCGATAATGATGCCGCGACCTGAAGGGAGTTCACCCCTTTGCGCATGTCCCCATTGGCCACGTGCACCAGGGCGTCCATGGCGTCATCGGTGATGTCCACCTTCTCCACCTTGGCGATCAGCTGCAGGTACCTCTTGATGTCCTCCGCCCGCAACAAACGGAAGCGGAAGACCGCGCACCTGGACTGGATGGGCTCGATTATCTTGGAGGAGTAGTTGCAGGAGATGATGAAGCGACAGATGGCAGAGTACCTCTCCATGGTTCGCCTCAGCGCCGACTGCGCATCGTTGGTCAGAGCGTCCGCCTCGTCCAAGAAGATGATCTTGAAGTTCGCGCCACTGATGGGCGAGGTCCTGGCGAACTCCTTTATCTTGCCGCGGACGACGTCGATCCCCCTCTCGTCCGAGGCGTTCATCTCCACGAAGTTGTTCTTCCAGCCCTCCCCGAAGAGCTCCTTGGCCAAGGCCAGGGCGCAGGTCGTCTTCCCCGTCCCAGGCGAGCCGGCGAACATCAGGTGGGGCAGGTTGTTCGACCGGACATAGGACTGAAGGCGATCGGTGATCTCTTTCTGCCCCACGACCTCCTTGAGGGACTTGGGGCGATACTTCTCTATCCAAATCTCCTTCATTTCCTTCATCGTTCGCTGAAAAAGCGCTGGTACGAATTAACACTTTGCATATGGTACCCGAAACGCCCTCAGCAAGGTTATAATCAAGGCATATCCTGAGGTCCTGCGTGCAATGCATCAAGTGCTCCAAGGAGGCGGTCGAGTACATCCGCTACAACGGATCGCACCTCTGCGAGGAGCACTTCCTCGAGTACGTGGAGCGCCGGGTGAAGAAAGAGATCCGCCAGCAAGTCGACCTCGATGGCAAGAGCAAGGTCGCAGTGGCCTTGTCTGGAGGCAAGGACAGCTCCGTCGCCCTGTACATCGTGCATCAGGCCCTCAAGCAACGCCGTGATTTGGGTGTGGTCGCGATAACCGTGGACGAGGGGATAGCGGGTTACCGCCCCCGGACCATGGAGAAGGCTCGGGAGCTGACCGATATGCTAGGCGTCGAGCACCACTTCATATCCTTCCAGGACGAAGTGGGGAAGACGATGGATGACATCGCCAAGGCCACCGGGCGAAAAGGGCCTTGCACCTACTGCGGCGTAATACGTCGCAGATGCATGAACAAGGTCGCCAGGGACGTGGGCGCTGACGTTCTGGCCACCGGGCTTAACCTCGATGATACCGCCCAGTCCATCCTCATGGACTTCACCCGGGGGGACGTGGAGCGCCTGGCAAGGCTCGGGCCCCATCAGAAAGTGCAGCCTGGGTTGATCCCCCGGATCCAACCGCTCCGCTCCATCCCGGAGAAGGAGTCTTACCTGTACGCAATGCTCCGCCATCTTCCCTTCTCGGACGACGAATGCCCTTACTCTGACCTGGCGCTGCGGAACGAGTACCGGTCGATCGTGGACGGCCTGGAGGCGAAGCACACCGGAACCAAGTTCGCCATCGTGGCCAGCTACGACGCGATCCGGCCGGCCCTGGCCGAGATATACCCTCAGGCCAAACTTCAGTTATGCGAGTGCGGCGAGCCGACCTGCAACCAGAGGTGCATGGCCTGCGAGCTGTTGGAAGAAGTGAGGAAAATGGTTTGAGCTGGCTCACACCAGCTCGTGGAATTTGTAGGCAGGGGTTCCGGCGTGGTAGCAGTATTGCACCTTGTTGAAGTGCCGCTTCAGCTCCTTCACGTCCTCCTTGACCTTCGCGGGCGATTCCTTCTTCACGGCCACGCGGTGGATCAATGAGGCGACCTGCTTCATCTCGCTCTCCTTCATCCCCAGCCTGGTCATCTCCTGGCTCCCGATGCGGATGCCCGAGGGCCTGATGCTGCTCTCGTCCCCGGGTAGCATGTTCTTGTTGGTGATTATGTTGGCCGCCTCCAGGTCCTTGGCCACCTGATCGCCGCCACCGTGCTTGGAGACGTTGACCGCGATGGTGTGCGACTTGGTGAATCCCAGATTGGGACAGAGCACCTCCATGCCCAGCTCGTAAATCGCCTGACCAAGGGCCTGGGAGTTCTTGACGATCTGCCTAGCATAGTCCTTGCCGAACTCCTCCATCTCCGCCAAAGTCACCGCCAGCGCGGCCATGGCGTGCAGGTGGTGGGAGCTTGTGACCCCTGGGAATACCGACCTGCGCAGGCGCTTCTCGATGTCCTCGGTCATCTGGTTGCCGAGGAGGATGCCGTGGTTCGGGCCAGGGAAGGTTTTATGCGTGGAGCCGGACACTATGTTCGCCCCTTCGTGCAATGGGTCCTGGAACTGGCCGCCAGCGATCAGACCAAGGACGTGGGCCGCGTCGTACCAGACGATGCAGCCGACCTCCTGGAAGGTGGGCTCAAGCTCCTTGAGCGGCACCGGGAAGAGGAAGAGGGAGAGGCCGAACTGCGCCACCTTGGGCTTGTCCCTGAGCAGCATCTTGCGGGCGCCGTCCACATCGATGGTCATGCGCTCCTCGTCCCATGGGTAGTTGATGGTCTTGACGCCTCTCAGGCCAACCGCGCCGAACTGGGCCGTGGAGATGTGCGCCCCATTGGCGAGCGCGGTGGTGGCGATGGTGTCGCCCGGCTCGCACAGGGCGAAGAGGACGGCCATGTTGGCCACCGTGCCCGAGGTGAGGCGGACGTCCACGAAGGGGACGTTGAACACCCTTTGCGCCAGCTCGTTGCACTTGTTCTCCACCTTGTCCACATAGATGTTGCCTTGGTAGTAGCGCTTGCCTGGCATCCCCTCGGCATAGCGGTCGTGGAAGTCGGAGATCATCATCTCCTTGGCCAGCGGTGACATTAGGTTCTCGGAGGCTATGGTCGGGATGGACTCCTCGAACCATTTGGTGTGAGCCTTTACCTGATCGCGAATCCAGTCGGCGTCCTGCTTCATGGTCTATCGCCCAAGTGAATATTGAACGCTCTATTATACTTTGGTGCCAGATGATTCCTTTGGCAATCGGTGGGAGATAGGCTATGGAACGCTAGCATATCCTCTTCTTGAGTTCCCCGATGCAGGTAACCGGGCTCGGGTCGACGCCCTTCAGGACAGCAAGATAGAAGGACGTGAAGTCACCAAGCATGATGCCCATTAGCGATGACTCCAGTGGCGTCCTGCCAGAAAGCTCGATGGAGAGGGGGCGCAGTTTCGCCTCACGCATCAGCTGTATGGCGACCTCCATCTTCTCCCCCAGGTTGCCCTTAGAGCTGGCAGGCTTGAGGAAGACCGGGAGCATTTCCATGCTTGGATGCCCTTCCACCCAGCCCACGATCTGGTTGTGGTTCATCTCCGGGAACTCGCCAGAGAAGGCCATCATCTTGGCGTTCTCGTTTATCTGCGTCTGCCAGCGATAGGCCACGGTCCTAAAGGTCCTAGGCGCGTATATCACCGGGACCTTTCCCTTGAGCTTGAGCGCGGTCTTCTTGGCCATGTTCGCATCCGTCGGCACACCGGGGGAAAGGTTCTCCCTTAGGTCGGCCATGGCCAGCTGCGCCAAGGCCAGGTCCTTCTTCACTGGAGCTATGCCCGCGGCATCCAAAACCGCCGCCTCCGCCCCAAGGAGGTATCCGAGCGCGGCCCGGGGCTGAAGGCCGGCTGGGACCCTTACCAAGGGCACCCCGTCCGCCTCCGCCGACCTCGATAGCTCTCCCCCTGACGCGATGGCCACCATGGCGCAACCGCGCTCCCTGGACCTCTTGTAAAGCTCCATGACCTCCCAGGTGTTGCCGGAGTAGCTTACCATGACGACTAAAGTGTTCTTGCAGACCCAACGAGGGAGCTCGACCCCCCTGACCACGCTGATCGGTCTGTCGGAGATAGAGGATGCATAATCGACCAGGACGTCCCCACCCACCGCCGACCCTCCCATCCCGATGATGGCCACGCCGTTGGGGATACTGGCCAGTTGCACGTCCCATTGGAGCGCGGCCTTGAGCTGATCGGGAAGCCCGGTGATCTGCTCCAGCATCGAGCTCTTGTCCAATGAGCGCATCGCGGCCAGGTCATCCAAAGGGCCAGACATCATCCGCGCATCGGCGTGCTTGAATATAATCATGTGAGTCATCAAATGCCGTTCTGGGAAAGAAGCAACTACCATTGGAATGGTAACTACAAAGCGATTAATATCGTCACCAATGATTCGAGCTGAAAGTGGCAGAATGGACGACAACGTGGATAGGGCCGTTGAGTGCCTGAGGCACGGGCGCTTCGTCTTGGTCTACGACTTCGATGACCGGGAGCGGGAGACGGACATGGTGGTGGCTTCGGAGTTCGTCAGGCCGGAGACCATCCGCACCATGCGCAAGGACGCGGGCGGGCTCATATGTACGACCGCCAGCCATGAGATCTCGGAGAAGCTACAATTGCCCTTCCTGGTCGATGTCCTGGCCTGCAACTACGGCAGCTATCCCATGTTAAGGAAGCTGGCCCCCAACGACATACCCTATGACACCAAGTCCGCTTTCTCCATAACCATCAACCATCGAAAGACTTTCACGGGCATAACCGACCGGGACCGGGCTATGACCACCTCGGAGTTCGCCAAGCTGGCCAAGTATGCGCTTAGCAATGGGTTCGAGGAGGCGAGGGAGGAGTTCGGCCGCAACTTCCGCTCCCCTGGTCACGTTCATCTGCTGAATGCCAGCAAGCAGCTCCTTGTTGCGAGGAAGGGGCACACCGAGCTGTGCACCGCTCTCATCACCATGTCCGGGCTGACCGCGTCGGCCACCATCTGCGAGATGATGGGGGATGACGGGAACGCCCTGGGCAAGGAAAAGGCCAAAGAATATGCCAAGAGGCACGACCTGTGCTTCTTGGAAGGCAGCGAGATCATCGAGGCCTGGACCGAATCGAGGAAGGCGAGATGACCCGGGTCATGGCCACCGGAGTGTTCGACATCCTGCACTCGGGGCATCTGCATTACCTGGAAGAGGCGAAAGGGCTGGGCGATGAGCTGTACGTGATCGTTGCCACCGATGCCACTGTCAGGAAGAGGAAGCACGAACCGATCACTCCAGAGAAGATGAGGGTGGAGTTGGTCCAGGGCCTGAAGCCCGTGGACAAGGCGATGCTCGGAACCGAGGGGGACATGTTCGAGACCGTGCGCAGGATAGACCCTGATATAATCGCGCTGGGTTACGACCAGGTCTTCGACGAGCACGAGCTGGAGAAGGAGCTGAGGAAGAGGGGTTTGAAGGCCCGGGTGGTCAGACTCTCCAAGCACGAGGACGACCTCAACGGGACCAGGAAGATAATCCAGAAGGTCGTGGACTGGCATACCATGCGCAAGGAGCTGGAGCGCAACGAGGGGAAGGGATGAAGCTCATAGGAGTAGCCGACACCACGTTCGCCCGCGTGGACATGGGCGGGGCGGCCATCACCGAGCTCAAGTCCATGGGAACGGGCTTCAAGATAGCCAGATACACGGTCCCCGGGATCAAGGACCTCCCTGTGGCCTGCAAGAAGCTTTTCGAGGAGCAAGGCTGCGACATCGTGATAGCCCTGGGAATGCCTGGAGGAAAGGCGATAGACCGGCAGTGCGCCCATGAGGCCTCCACCGGCCTGATCGCCTGTCAGCTGATGGTAGGGAAGCACATCATAGAGGTCTTCGTCCACGAGGACGAGGCAACGGACGAAAAGACGCTGGCATGGCTTGCCGAGCGCAGGGCCAGGGAGCATGCGAGGAATGCATATCATCTGCTGTTCAGGCCGGAGGAGCTCGCCAAGAACGCGGGCAAGGGCCTGAGGCAGGGTTACGAGGACGTAGGACCAGCAAGGGAGTGAGGAGATGAAGAGATACAACCTGGGATTCGTGGTTTCGGAATATAACTTCGACATAACTTCCATGATGCTCGAGCGGGCCAAGGCGCACGCCGAGTTCCTGGAGGCGAACGTGGCCAAGGTGGTAATGGTGCCGGGCGTGTTCGACATGCCCTTGGCGGTGAAGAGGCTCGTCCAAAGCAAGGACATCGATGGCGTGGTGACCCTCGGTTGCGTGATCGAGGGCGAGACCGACCACGACCAGATCGTGATTCAGAACGCCGCGAGGAAGATGGCGGACCTCTCCGTGGAGTTCGGGAAGCCGGTGTCGTTGGGCGTAAGCGGGCCGGGAATGACCAGGCTCCAGGCGCAGGACCGTGTGGAGAACGCCAAGCAGGCGGTCGAGTCCTGCGTCAAGATGCTGAAGCGCCTCGAGTGATCGGTCGCCTTCGATCCAGCTTTCCTTCGCCCTAGCCCAGGCCCGAGAAGAAGAGGGAGATGCGGTAGACAGCGGCTGCTATCATGGACGTGGAGACATCGAACCAAGCGGTGTCCTTGTACTCGAGGTACTTGAGAAAGGTTATGAGGGCGCCGTTTTGCGTCACTATCCAGGCATAGGCGGACCAAATTAGCATGCGCTCCTTGCGTGTCAGCACTGGTGACCATGATTCCCTCACCAATGTCGGGCTATGCAAGCGCAACTCTGCTCCCCCTATGGCCCCGCCTATTAAGGCCAAATAAAAAAGCGCTGCTCTGATATTAATCTTTTTACCCTGACGCGGAACACGACCAGAGACTGGCTTTCGAAGGGAAGCCTTGGTTTCCTCAAGGCCATGAACCTGGACGCGTTGATACTGACCTGGTCCGAGCTGGTCGGTTATGGGAGCCGGTTCGCTGGTTCTAGCAGGGCTTCGATGTCTGATGTCAATGCTTGCCCTTCATGAATTTGTCCAACCTGTCAAAGGCATCGGACAGCACTTCGACCGGCGGCAGGAAGACGCAGCGGAAGTGCCCGGACCCATAGGTCGGATCGA
This sequence comes from uncultured Methanomassiliicoccaceae archaeon, assembly GCA_964354665.1. GTDB lineage: Archaea > Thermoplasmatota > Thermoplasmata > Methanomassiliicoccales > UBA472 > JAJRAN01. The sequence continues at coordinate 44,459 of CAYHAO010000001.1, forward strand.
ATCCCGAGCCGTGGACGAAGAGCACGTGGGTGTTGTACAGCACGTCCAGAACGAACTCCTTGTCCGTCCTCCATTTCTTGGAGAGGATCTTGGGGAAGATGTAGAACGCCCCCTTGGGCTTGGTGGTGGATATGCCATCGATCTCATTGAGGCGCTTGTAGGCGAAGTCCCCTCTCGCGCGTAGCTTCTCCCTGGTTGTATCCCAATGCTCCTGAGGGCCCTTCAGAGCTTCCAGGACGGCAAGCTGGCACGGATGGTTGGCGCAGAGGCGCAGGCGCAATTGCTTGACGAAGCCCTCCTTTATCTCCTCCAGCTCGCCCTTCGGGTCACGGAAGACGCTGTATCCCAATCTCCATCCGGGCAGGAGGTCGACCTTGGAGAAGCCGTTGAAGAGTATGACCGGCAGGTCCGGGGCCAATGTCGCGGGGGAATAATGCTCCCCTTCGAAGGTCATCATGTCATAGATCTCGTCGGACATGATGAACAGGTCGTGCTCCCCGGCCACGTCCGTCATTTCCTTCAATACCTTTTTAGAGTAGAGCGCCCCGGTGGGATTGTTGGGGTTGATTATCACCAGGGCCTTGGTCTTCTTGGTTATCTTCTTGCGGATGTCATCGACGTCCGGCTGCCAGTCATTGGCCTCGTCCGTCTTGTACGCGACCGGCACACCGCCGAAGTATTTGATGTACTCGATGTAGGAGGGATACGATGGGCCAGGGACCAGGACCTCCTCGCCCGGGTCCACGGAAGCGGCAATGATGTTGTTGATGCTCTCGCTCACCCCGTTGGTGATGAAGATGTCGTCCTCGGTGACGTCGATGTTGTTCTTCCTCTTCTCCTTCTCGGCCAAGGCCCTCCTGAGCTCGGGCACGCCCTCCTCGGCCGTGTATCCATTGTCGCATTCCTCGACCGCGCGGCAGAGCGCCTTACGAACGTGTTCGGGGGTCTCGAAGTCCCACTTGTTCGGGTCTCCGATGTTCAGCTTCACCACCTTCACACCGCTCTTCTCCAGCTCTCTGGCAGGAACGGTGACCTCACGTATGGCGTAATCTATGTTCATTGCCCGCTTGGTCGCGTGCATGTTACTCAGACTCACGCCCCTATCCATATTCTTATATTTCTACTTCTGGAACCTTGCTGCTAGGCGATTTGCGACGGCCCGAGTCTTTTTCGAAGGCTTTAATATCGAAGCGGCGCTCGCTGGTTGCATGCCCTTGGTCAGGCTGGGCAAGATGCAATTGCGCTGGTGCCGCCGATGCAACCTTCCTGTCCTCGAGGACGAGGGCTGCGGACTTTGCGGAGGTTCCACCCGAGAGGTCCAGCTCACGCCTCCAGGCGATATGAGGCCGGCGTTCGCCCACGACCTTGAGTCGATCAAAGAGGTAGTCGATGGCCAGTTCGGGGAAGGATGCGGCGCGACCCTGCTCCCCGAGGGCAAGCTCGCCCTCATGAACAAGATACCGGGGTTGGACCGCATGGACGAGGTCATCCTCGATGGAGAGGTGGTGGGCACCATGCGCTACGACCTCGGGAGAGGGTTCACGTTCGTTGGGCGCATGGCAGCGGCGAGGGCGATACAGTCCCGCATCACTAAGGGATTCGTCATCGCCTCCGACGACGCGGTCCCTTTCATCCTCCAAGGGCTGAACCTGCTCGCCCCTGGGGTGAAGGATGCGGACCCTTCCATCATTGCCGGGGACGAAGTGGTCGTGCTTACCGAGGACCGGAGGGCGATCTGCACGGGGATGGCGCGCATGACCGGCAAGGAGATGCTGATCGTCGAGAGGGGGATGGCGGTCAAGGCACGCTGGCATGCTGCGCCCGAGGGCGTTCCGCCGCCAACCGAGCCCAGGGTCTGGCAGGATGCCGTGGACGCCAACGCCAACGTCCTTGGTAGAAGGGTGGGGGAGGCGGTGGAGTTCATCCATCGCACCAGGGAGAGGTTCGGCCTCCCCAACATGATATCGTTTTCCGGAGGCAAGGACAGCCTGGTGTGCCTTCTGCTCACCCTAGATGCGGGGCTGAGGTTGCCCGTCTTCTTCGTCGACACCGGTTTGGAGTTCCCCGAGACGGTCGAGCACGTGCATCGGGTGGCAGCCAAGCACCATCTCCCCCTCATCGTCGAAACCGCGCCTCCCGACGCCTTCTTCGGAAATTTGGATTATTTCGGGCCTCCTGGAAGGGACTTCCGCTGGTGCTGCAAGACCAACAAGCTCGGTCCAACGGTCCGAGCAATAATAAAGCATTATCCCGAGGGCGTGCTCTCCTTCATCGGCCAGAGGAGGTACGAGTCGGAGCAACGTTCGGAGAAGCCGAGGGTGTGGAGGAACCCCTGGACACCGGGCCAGGTGGGCGCCTCGCCCATCCAGGAATGGACCGCCCTTCACGTCTGGCTATACATATTCTCCAAGAAGGAGGAGTACAACCCCTGGTACGACTGGGGGCTAGACCGGATCGGTTGCTTTCTCTGCCCCGCCTCGGACCTGGCCGAGCTGGAGCTGGTCATGGACCGCTCCTCCCGCTCCGAAGAATGGAAAGCCTATCTGCAACGGAGAGCGGAGATAGAAGGTTGGTCTGAGGATTGGCTCAGATACGCGCTATGGCGGTGGCGCAGGCTTCCTGATGCCATCCGCAAAGACCTCGAGGACAAGGGGGCTTCGCTTCAGAGGATCGTCACCGAACGAAGCGGGACGAAGGAACCGATCCGCCTGCGGATGCAGGAGGGCATGTCCCCCTGCATAATGGGCTTCAGCATAGAGGGGGCGTTCAACCGCGAACTCGACCTCAAACGAGTGGCGAACGTCCTGTGCCAGCTAGGAGACGTGGAGGTGGACGAGCAGGAAGGCTGGTGCAAGGTGCTAGAGGTCAGGATATTCGATAGCGGGGCCTTGGTCGCCAAGGGCCGCGACCCCGATCAGATTAGGAAAAATGTGGAAAAGGTGCGCCGAGTCGTGGTTAAGGCCGAGGAATGCGTTGGCTGCGGGGTTTGCATCGCCAGATGCCATGAGGGTGCACTCACTTTGGAACGGAACAAGGTCCTTGTCGTGACAGCGGAGTGCATTCATTGCGGTAGATGCACCGAACCTTGCCCGGCCATTAGCTTTGGCGATACCTCCTTCGAGCTCTGACCCCTCTGAGGGTTAAGGTCAGAGGGGGCAGAGGACGTTCCTCGTATGCCCCCTCGTCCGGCGCGATTTCGCTCAGCGTACGAAGTCTATGCCGTCCTCGTCCTCCTGAGAGCGACCCCTCGCGGCGGGGGCGGGTGCCCCACCCATCTTCTGAGGTGCCTGCTGGCCGTAATTGGCGCCTAGCTTCTGGGTTGTGCTCTGCGCGTCCTTGCCCAGCACGTACTTGGACTGCGCTCCGGTCAGTATGAGCAGCACCTTGATGGTCCCTTCGATCTCGGGATCGATGGAGCACCCCCAGATGATGCGCGCGCGGTCGGCGATGGAGTTCATGACCAGTTCCGAAGCCTTCTGAGCCTCGCTCACGGTCATGTCTGGACCTCCGACTACGCGGATGAGTGCGCCCTGGGCATGCTTGAGCTGGATTTCCCCTAGCAAAGGAGAATGCAGCGCCTCGTTCACTGCCGCCTTGACGCGGTCGTCCTCATCGGTGTTGGCCTCCCCGATGCCCACGAAGGCCACGCCACCCTCGTTCATGACAGTCATGATGTCAGCATAGTCCAGGTTGACCAGGCCGGGCTTGGTTATGATCTCGGTCAGACCCTTGATGGTCTGCATCAGAACCTCATCGGCGACCTTGAAGGCGGCATCCACTGGCAGCTTCGGAACCAGCTCTATGAGCTTGTCGTTCGGTATCACAATGGTGGTGTCACAGATAAGGCGCAGCTTGTTGAGCCCTTCCAGGGCGTTCTCCATTCGAACGGTGCCCTCGGCCTTGAAAGGCAAGGTCACCACGCCGATGGTCAAGGCGCGGACCTGTTCCTTGGATATCCTCGCCACGTAATGAGCGGCGCCAGTTCCGGTTCCGCCCCCCATTCCTGCTGTCACGAAGACGATGTTCGCCCCGCTCAGGAACTCGCGAATCTCCATGTCGCTCTCGCGAGCCGCCGCCTCCCCAACCTGGGGGATAGCCCCTGCGCCGAGGCCGCGGGTGGCCGTCTTGCCGATCAGGATCTTCTTAGGAGCCCTGACGGTCAATAGGTGCTTGGCGTCCGTGTTGATGGCGCATAATTGGGCGCCGCTGATTCCGGCGTCCACGCAGCGGTTGATGGTGTTGCAGCCGCCGCCTCCGCAACCGATTATCTTGATACAGACATCGAGCTGCTCGGCGATCCTCCTCAGCTCCTCATCCGCAGCGCTCACAGGCGCGGGCGCTGGGGCGGGAGCCGCTTGAACCGCCGGTGCATTCTTTTCCTTTTCCTGGCCCTCTTTATAGTTGGCTAGAGCATTCTTTACCAAAGAACTTGGCATAAGTGCATCCCTCTGCTCCATAATCCAAAACCCTGGATATAAATATTCCTAGTACCCAGCATCCTTAGGAGAATATTCAGGACCTTCGCTCGACCGGCAAAGCTTTATTTTATATAAATATATATAAATTATGTTATAATCTTCAAGACGGGCTCGGGCCAAGGGAGCACGTGCACCGATAGTTCAGGCTCCAATCCTCGGAAGTACCGCTGATATATGTCCTCGGCGGTCTGGGACATCAGGTAGGAAGCGAGCTTCAGGATAACCAAGCCCATGATATAGAGGGATATCAGAGCGCTTCGATCCTTCCCCTCCAGGCGCTGCTTGGACTCATCCATGTACTGTCTGTAGTCCACGCTCATGTAGGACGTGAGCATCCTCAAACCCTCCTCGCGCTTGCCCGCGATCGCCTTGGAAGTCACTGAATCGATGAAGCCTCTCATCCTAGCGATGACGAACACGTCCGTGCCAGACATGTGCCCATAATCCAGATTTGGCTTTTCGTCAAATGAGCCCATAACCATACGCCCCAAGCGGTTGAGGTCCCTCCTGATGAAGGATTCCAGCGTCCTCAACTCGATTATTTCTTTTGTCTCGTCCACTGTCCTATTCTTGCTGGCATGTATCGCCCGCTTCAGGGGTTCTGCAATCTGGCCGTCATAGGCTCCCATCCGTGTGAGGTCCGGGGCCATCTTCAGCATCTCGGTAACATAGCCTTTGAGCGTGTCCGCAGTCCGATGACGTTGCTTGATGAAATCCAGACATGCAGCGATGTCTTGGAGCGCCTGGATGGTCTCACCCTCGAGATAACTGTCTTTGGAGACCTCAACCAAAGCCTCGATGTCACTCACAGGCATCTCCTTGTTACGGGCCATGGCGATGAGAAGGTAGGTGTGCTCATAGAACGAGGCATAGGTTGTGGCATGGAATCCTCGCTTAGCGCTTAGATAAATCACAGCATTGCGACGTATCACCTGGTTCGGATAAACGATGCTTTCCAGGACAGCTCTCATCCCTTTTTTGCTCCTGGTGCTTTTTTCCAAGAGGCTATGGACAAAATCCACGACCTTTTCATTCTCATGGTCAAGATTCTTCAGAAGGATAGCCACGGCGGTGTTCGGGTCCTCCTCGACCATTTTCAACAAACGGCGTTCAATCCTTTTCTTCTCCCCAGGGAAATGGATAGATCGAACTAAGCCTGATTCGATTTTGGCAGCTCTTTGTTGTCTAAGAGCTGGGCTATTCGTCACCCCGTTTTCCCCCTCGCCCAGAGATGAAGAGGTATTTGTCATTATTAATATTGTCCCAGAATATGAATTGATAATAAATAATATTATTAAATAAATAAATTTTATATTATAATATATTTTTTAGCTGCAAACAAGGAAATCTGGAACTTGTTCAACGACTTGATGGCGATGAGAAAAGGTTTTTATGTGGGCTTCATAATTATTGACCGCAGCCTCGGAGGTCGTGGGGACAAATGGGTGAACTTGCTCATATCAGGAACGTCTTGGAAGAGATTAAGCGCCTAGAGCATGTCATCGGGGTCTGCTTGATATCGAGAGGTGGGCTGTTCATTTTGGGTGAGACTCCAAAGGGCGTTCATCAAGAGACGTTCGCCGCCATGGCCGCCATAATGCTAGGTGCAGCAGAGACCTCCTCAGCAGAACTGAAGGATACCCTGAGCCAAGTTCAGATAAACCTAAAGGAGAAAGATATCATCCTTATTGGTGCTGGAGCCCGATACCTACTGGCCATAGTGATGGATGGAAAAGGGGATAACGACAAGGTCGCGAAGCACGCCAGCCAGATAATAGGTCGCGTCGAAATCACGATCTAAGGTCAGAGCCTCTTCATGCCTCGGCCTAGCCATTGCGATATGGACCTGCTTCCGTAACGGAAAGTCTCCCCCGTCCCTCTTCCTGCGCCTTCGACGTGGGTTCGCCCCTCCAATATCGCCTTCATCAGCTCCTCGATGGTATGGCAATCATCAGGGAATATGGTCAATGCCTCTCCAATCTTGTCGGCGCGATGGGCATCGGACCCGCCCGTGACGGGAAGATGCGCCCTCTCTGCGAGCATCATTGCCTTTCTGTTCCCCTCCCGGGTATTCCTGCCGTTCATCACCTCTATGGCATCGAAGCTGCTGCGAAGGATGACCGTGCTACCGAGCCCTGACCACATGCGATAGGGATGGGCGGCGACGGCTATACCACCGAGTTGATGTATGATATCGATGGTCTCGGCCGCGGTTCGCCCTCGAGGGACGTCCTCAGAGACGTTGTAGGCGAGGATGTGGCCTTCTTCTGAGGTCACCTCCACTGCCGGAATTACTAATAGATCTGGAGGAGCGGCTGCTTTCGCCTCTAAACCGCCTTTCAAGGTGTTATGGTCGGTGACCCCGATGGCACCAAGGCCCAAACGCTTTGCCATGAGAAATATCTCTTCAAGCTTCTGCTCGTTGTCCCCCGAGTGATGGGTGTGGATGTGGAGGTCCGCCTTCATCTTACCTGTGCACCATCCTCGATCTCGCCGCCATCAACGGTAATAGCGACGCCATTAATGGTATAGAGGGGGAGTGCTTCCTGGGATTCGTTGGTCGGAAGGAACACCGCGACTTTCTCGGCGACGACCGCTTTCTCAGGATATTTCACCTTGACCTCTCTTCCCAAGTTGACCTGCCCACCCCTCAGGGTCCCAACGCGCATCACCAATTTCTGGAAATCCCCGAAGGATATCTCCTTCTCGCCTTGAGCCAGCCCGCTATTCACCGGGTCTCCAAGCGAGGTCTTGCCTGCAGGGATGAGCACCTTGACCTTGCCGCCAGCCTCTGCAGCTAGCAACATGCCTTGTGACTCCACTCCTCTCAACTTGGCATGCTGTAGATTGGTGACAACCACTATCCTCTTCCCCTTGAGAGCTTCCTCGGAATAATAGTGCCGCAGGCCAGCCACGAGCTGTATCTTCTTGCCAATGTCGACCTCCAGGACGAGGAGCTTCTCGGCGTTAGGATGCGGTTTCACGTCCAGAATCTCGCCCACCTTCAAATTAAGAGCTTCGAAGGCCTTGAAGCGCTCATCGCCCTTCTGGATGGCCATCTTGCTAAAGAGCGGCTTCGGTTCGACCAGCGGCTGGTTTGGGACCAGCGGCTCATCCAGCCAACTCAAGCCCCTTGATGGCAAGGAACCTTGCATACCCAGATACCACCATGCTCGTTCCGCACTGTTAGGTAGATAGGCATAACTTAGAACGGCCAACGCCTTAACGATCTCTAGATTCAGATTCAAGACCGCCCCGCATTTGACCTTGTCGTTTTTGAGAAGAGCCCAGGGGGCAACCTTGTCGAAGAACTGGTTCCCGAACTGGGCTAGGTCCATTATGGATTTGAGCGCGCGTTTGAACTGACAGGTGGTCACAAACTCTTCCACCTGGCGCCTGGTCAAGGAGATAGCCTCCTCCACCTCAGCTCTTTCCTGGTCCACACTTGCCAGATCTGGTATGCAACCAAAGTTCTTGAAGGTAAAGGAGAGGACGCGATGGTAATAATTGCCTAGAGTGGCGACCAGTTCGTTGTTCACCTTTGCCTCGAAATCATCCAAGGAGAAATCGCTGTCGCGGTTCTCTGGCATGTTTGCGGCTATGTAGTACCTAACAACGTCCGGCTCGAACCTCTCCAGTAGAGAGGGCACATCCACTCCGACACCACGACTCTTGGAAAAGGTCTCCCCTTTGAAGGTGAGGAATTCGTTGGCCGGTACGTCGTAAGGCAGATTTAGCCCACCATACCCCATGAGGATCGAGGGCCAAATGATGGTGTGGAAGGGTATGTTATCCTTTCCAAGGAAGTAATAGCTCTTCGTGACTGGATTCAACCAAAAGTCTTTCCACTTGTCAGGATGGCCGAAAAGCATCGCCCATTCCTTGGAGGCTGAGAGGTAACCGATTACCGCCTCGAACCAAACGTAAATTACCTTGCCATCATATCCAGGCAGGGGCACTGGCACCCCCCAATTCATGTCCCTGGTAATGGCTCGGTCCTTCAGGCCTGCTTCGAGCCAGTTCTTGGTGAACAGCTGGACGTTGGGACGCCAGTAATCCTTGCTCTTCACATAATCGAGAAGGGGCTCTTGAAAAGCGGAGAGTTTGAAGAAGAAATGCTCGGTCTCACGCAGTTCTGGCTCCGTGCCACACGTGGTGCACCTCGCCCGATCGAGCTCCCCGGCCTCATAGGTGGATCCGCATCTCTCGCATTGGTCACCTCTGGCCCGCTCATTGCTGCATTTCCGACAGACGCCCTCCACGTACCGATCTGGTAGGAACTTATCGCATTTAGGGCAGAAGTATTGCAGTGTCCCTTTCTTATAGAGATAGCCGTTTTCCAGCAACTTCAGGAACACGTCATGGACGACCTCGAAGTGATGAGGGTTGTGGGTCTTGGTAAACAGCTCGAACTTAATTCCCAGGTCCTCGATGGCTTTGACATTGATCCTGTGATACCGCTCAGCTATCTCCTCTGGGCTAATGCCTTCCTTCTCTGCCTTCACTGTCACAGGCGTGCCATGCTGGTCCGATCCGGAGACCATTAGCACTTCATCGCCCTTGAGGCGATGATATCTTGCGAAGATGTCAGGGGGTAGGAGTGACCCTGCCACGTGACCCAAGTGGATTGCACCGTTGGAATAAGGCCAAGCCACGCATACCAAAACCCTTGCCATGTCTATCGGCATCGAATGGAGCAAGAGGGATTTAAGGCTTGACGACCTAAGGCCTCGAACCAATCGAGAATAATGCCCAATCGAAGGCTTATGGCTCATAGTCGCTAAATCGGAAAGAGCCATCCTATCTTCGAATTGGATGATGTTTTCATATATTATAATATATAATAATATTACATAATTATGATTCTGGATGTAAACAATCGTGATTATGGATGGATTGCTTATCCATTGTTAAAACCCGTTAAGTATTAAAGCTGATAAACCGATGAGCGCACACTTGGGACCATGGAACGTCCTGAGGGGAGGAATGAAAAATGGTCGACGTGGAAGTGACCTTCGGTGTCCCAGATGGCGTTGTGGCCGAGGTTAAAAAGAAATATGGGAATGAGAAAGACAATAATATCCGTGTAACAAAAGCCAACCCATTGAACCCGCCATACTATGCATGGGGAGACCCTCGCTCGAAGTACGAGGTCATGAAGTTCGAGGGCAAGGACTACTGGATCTGGAAGGTCTCCAAGGGAAAGCCAATGAATTGGGTCTACGACCACTAAATCGCCAGCGCAAACCCCTTTTTTAAATTCCTTTTCTCCTAAATATCACACAATCATCTTTTTATCACTCCTGCTTATTGCTGGGTTCATCATGCGAATCGCCGCGCTGCTGAAGGACCGCTGTCAACCGAAGAAATGCAACACCGAATGCATCAAGTACTGTCCCAAGGTGAGGACTGGAGTGCAGACGGTGGTCATCGGGGAAAAGGGGAAGCCAGAGATTGCTGAGCCCCTTTGTGCTGGATGCGGGATATGCGTCCACAAATGCCCCTTCGAGGCGATCAAGATCATCGGCCTTCCTGACGAGCTCGAGGGAGAGATAATCCATCAATATGGATTGAATGGCTTCAGACTCTACCGATTGCCCGTGCCTAAGAAGGGCTTGGTAACTGGCATACTGGGCCCTAACGGGATAGGGAAGACCACGGCTTTCCGGCTCATGTCCGGCGCAGAGATTCCCAACCTCGGCAACTACGACAAGCCCCCGACCAAAGAGGATGTGCTACAGCACTTCGCTGGCTCAGAGCTCAAGGAATTCCTGGAGAAGGTCTATCAGGGGAGGACGCGCACCTCCCTGAAACCACAATATGTGGACAAGCTACCGACGGCGCACAAGGGGATCGTCCGGGAGTTGCTCGACAAGGTCGCGGAACGCATGCCCACCCAGGAAGCGGTCGACCTGTTGGAGCTAGAGGGGGTTGTGGACAGGCCTTTGGGAAAGCTCTCTGGAGGTGAGTTGCAGAGGACGGCGATCGCGGCCACCATCCTGAAGGACAGCGACGTCTATTTCTTCGATGAACCGTCCTCCTATCTAGATATCTACCAGCGCATCAAGGTGGCTAGGATCATCCAAGGTCTGAGCGAGGAGAAGCAGGTGGTGGTCATCGAGCATGACCTGGCCATTTTGGACTTCCTCGCCGACAACGTATACCTCGTATACGGCTCGGAGGGCGCATTCGGAGTATTCGCCCAGCCTCGTCAGGTCAGAATCTCCATCAACACCTATCTCGATGGGTACCTCAGGGAAGAGAATATTCGTTTCCGCGATTATCCCATAGTCTTCGAGGATCGTCCTCCGAGGGACTCTTGGCAGACTGTCCCCTTGCTTGAGTTCAACGAGATGGAGTACCATTATCCAAGCTTCAAGCTGAAGGTGGAGGCGGGCGCCATCAAGGTCGGGGAGTCGGTCGGGGTGGTCGGTCCCAATGCCATCGGAAAGACGACTTTCGTGAAGGTGCTGGCAGGGGTCATCCCTCCGACTGTAGGTGGAGTGATGAATCCTATCAGGGTGAGCTACAAGCCCCAGTATATCAATCCAGAGTTCGAGGGCACGGTGCACGAGCTCTTCCTTGTCAACGTGAAAGACTTCTTCGAGTCAGGATTCTTCGAGTCCGAGATTGCGCACCCTCTCAGCCTGAAGACGCTCTATGAGAAGCAGGTGCAGAACCTCTCCGGAGGGGAGCTCCAGCGCGCGGCCATCGGCCTCTGCCTTTCCCGGGAGGCCGATATTTACCTACTGGACGAGCCCTCAGCCTACCTCGACTCGAACCAGAGGATGGAGACGGCCAAGACCATCCGGAGGGTGATGGAGAAGCGCGGGCGCTCTGCACTGGTGGTGGACCATGACATCTACTTCCTGGACATGGTTTCGGATTCGATGATGGTGTTCTCAGGCAGGCCGGGCAGGGACGGTCTGGGGCAGGGGCCGTTCGACATGCGCAAGGGCATGAACCAGTTCCTCAGGATGGTGGACGTAACCTTCCGTCGGGACAACGACACGCACCGACCCAGGATCAACAAGCCAGGCTCAAGATTGGACCAGGAACAGAAAGAGAGGGGCGAGTATTACTACCAGATGTGAGCAACTCTTGATGCTTAATGAGTTGACGAGGACTTCTTCCTCTGCCAAAGGAAATACGCGATGAGCCCGAGCACGGCCAAGCCGAGGATGATGATGTCCCACCCCTCTACGGCCTTCCAGAATTCGATATAGTACTCTCCTAGCAGATAACCGGCTGACGCCAGGACCGTGTTCCATATGAGAGCACCTAAAAAGGTGAAAAAAATGAATCGCTTCACGTCCATCTTGAAAAGGCCAGCTGGGAAGGAGATCACCGATCTGATCCCCGGGATGGCATGGCCGATCAGTATTCCCCAGCCTCCCCATCTCTTGAACCAGGCATCAGCCTTGTCCACCTTCTTCTGATCCAAGAATATGTATCGCCCATACTTGTCCACTATAGGCCTTCCTACGATCCAAGCAATCCCATAGGCGACGGTCGAACCCATTGTGGCCCCGAGCGTGCCCGCAAGGATGACAAAAGGAAGATAGAACGTCCCAGTGGAGGCGAGATACCCTGCGAAGGGCATGATGAGCTCACTGGGGATTGGCGTTATGATGCCCTCGATAAACATCGCAAAGAAGATGCCCAGGTAACCTGAGGAGGATATGAAGTCGATGATTAACTGGTTCAGGGTATCGATTAAGCCCATGGATCGGCTTCACTCCACGACGCCCGATTGGCAGGGGGTTCATTCCTTAAGTATTACTTATCGGTTCGCCTGGAGGCTCACAATCCAAGTAGGGACCCTTTGCTGCATTCATTTGGTAAGAGTACAGATTAATCCCTTTTTTGCTCAATGTATAGTCCTGAGAGGGCTTCGGGCGCGATAGTCCTCCCGAATCCTTTATAATGCCATCAACCTTACATCATCCAGATGGTGAGTAGGGCAGACATTCATGTTCATTCGAAATATTCAGGCCTTGCCCGGCTTTGGTTCCTAAGGTTCCCTGAATCGGTAAACGAACCTGAAGATATCGTAAAAAGGGCCAAGGCTGTCGGCTTGGACACCGTTTGTGTCACCGACCACAACACCATCCGCGGCGGGCTGCTCGCCAAGAAGTTCGCCAAGGATTATGACGGCGTCAGCGTCGTAGTGGGTGAGGAGATCAGCACCCGGGAGGGAGAGATCCTCGGGCTCTTCTTGAGCGCGGACATCCCTGCAGGACTTCCTGCGGCCGAAGCCGTTGACCACGTCCGTTCCCAAGGCGGATTGGTGGTGGCCCCACATCCATTCAGCATGCACGTGCCTGCGCTTGGTTTCGCGGTGGATAGACTGGACATCGATGGACTGGAAGTATTCAACGCTGGTCATGTCGATGGATACGCAAACAACCGCGCTTTGGAGCACTCCCATTCTGGAAAATGGGCATTGTTGGCTGGAAGCGATTCGCACTCCCTAGCGACCCTGGGCTGCGCTTTCACAGAATTCGAGGGCAGCGGGGAGGAGGACTTGCGCAAGGCCATCATCAACAAGACCACCGTCCCCCAAGGTAATCCCATGTCCGTGGAGACGGGGGTGAAATGGACCTTGGAGGTGGTCCTAGAATCGGACCGCCAGATTCTTAGATCGATGTTGAAGCGTCGGAGCAAGGACGATGACGATGACCCCTTTTTGAAAAAGGTCAGCGAGCTCCCAGGACACAAGAAATTGGCTGCGCTTGGCGCCTCATTCTTCTACATAACGCCACCGATCCCTTACCTGGTAGTGATGCTGGGGGCGCGCCGTATGCGTCGTGTCAACTCTGTCCCGATTCACGACCCCAACGGCCAAAGGCCGGAGTGGTTCTGATCAATGCTCGTGATGATGCTCTGGATCGGATAGGTTGGCGAAGGCGTTCACCATGACTTCGCTCAGCGCTGGATGGATGGTCTGGCTCTTTGCTATGGGATTGAACGTGCCATCGCCAGCGTTCATCAGATATACGATGGGCTGCACCAGCAGCGAGGCGTGCGGACCGACGGCGTGTGCGCCGAGTATGCGCATGGTTTCCGCATCCACAATGACCTTGCAGAATGCGTCCTCCTCCGCCATGGCATATCCTTTGGCGGTGTCGATGTACTCGGCCCTGCCGACGAAGTACCGTCGTCCGCGCTTCTTTGCCTCCGCCTCCGTCACGCCCACGCCAGCCACTTCGGGATAGGCGAAAACGGCATGAGGGACCGCATGCTCAAGCAACTTGACCTTCTGTTTGCCGAAGGCGTTGACCCAGGCCACGTCGCTCTCGTAGTTGGCCGTGTGACGGTACATGTTCCGGCCGATGACGTCCCCGAAAGCCCAGATGCCAGGTACGTTGGTCTCGAGGTACTCGTTGACCATTACATACCCCTTCTCGTCGACCTGAACTCCCGAACTCGAGACCTGGAGCATGTCCGCGTTGGATCGGACCCCGGTGGCCACGAGTATTTCGTCCACCAGGACCTCTGATGATGCGCCCGAAGACCTGTCCTTGTGAATCAGCAGTTTCCCTTCGGATGTGCTCTTTGCCTCCACCGCCTCATGGTTGACATGGACCTCGCACAGCTCCGACATCTTCCTGAGGACGAGCGCGCTCACCTCCGGTTCCTCACGAGGGAGCAGAACCGGATTCCTTCCGATGATGGTGACCACTGTGCCAAATGCAGTGAAGAAGTGGGCGAACTCACATGCCTTGTAACCACCGCCGAGGATTGCCAGACGTGGTGGGATATGTTGGATGTCGAACACCGTCTCCGACGTCAGATAACCCACCTCCTCCAAGCCCTTAACCTGAGGCACCGAGGTCCGTACCCCGCAAGCGATCATCACCTTTGGGCCGGTGATCTGCTCCGTCCCGACCTGAAGCCTTCGGGTGCCGACGAACTCGGCTCTAACGTGGAAGAAGTCGAGCCCTTGGTCGGCGGCCACCCCCTTCTCCATTCCACCTCTGTCGCTCAAGACCAGGTCCCACATCCTCTTGCGTACCACTTGGAAGTCCATGCCCTCGACCTTGGCGGTAACGCCAATTCGCTTAGCGTCCTCTGCCTGTCTCACGGCATTGGCTGGCTCTATGAGTATCTTGCTTGGAATGCAGCCCCGGTTCAGACAAGTGCCTCCTAGCGGACCGTCCTCCACCAGCGCCACCTTTAGGTTTTGATCCCTGGCCTTCGAAGCAACATTGAGACCTGCCCCAGTTCCGATCACGATAAGGTCATATTCTCTCATCCATCCACCTTCCCAGGAACATTCGATATGCGGCTCCTTAAAACATTGGTTCCGCCGCAATTTCCAGCCAAGAAATCAGTCCTTAGGGTAGAGGATGCATTTTGAACCGCAGGACTGGGCCCTGTTCTTGGAGAGCATCCCTGCTTCCATCCATGCCGCATCCATCACGGCAGCTGGGACCAAGCAGTTGGCCGACATCCTGACGTTCTTGAAGATTTCCCAGACCTTGCTAGCTTTCTTGTCCGAGAGGTCCGTGATGCTCAGTTTCCCCAACGCATCGATGAACTCCCTAACGTTCTCGCAGTCGGTCTCAGCCACAACCACGAACTCCAGCTCAGGGGTCATCTCCACCGTGATGACATGGGTTTTGTCGCACACGGTCATGTTGACCTTGACCTTGGATGTCATGCTTTCAAGAGATGTATGGTTGGCGTCATACTTAACCAATGCCTGGCTTTCAAAGTTCAAGCTGCTTCCATAAGCACGGTGAAAATCGAGATATTAGCGCTAGTTGCGTCAAATGCTGCCCCTTATTGCGTCAAATTTGATTCTTATCATACTCTTTAGATTCCGTTAATCATTTTTCTAATGTATTTGTATAAAATATTCATTTGTTGCGTTAGAAACCTATTTATTATACTTTTATCTACTGAAAATAAGATATAGCATACAAATGTTGTATGAGATATCCAAAACGCTTACGCCTTCCACAGTTCCCTTTGGACAGCGGGGCTCTTAAAAAACGATATTACTGATAGCGAGGTGTAAGATTGGCAGTGGATGCAGGAAACACGGCATGGGTGCTGATTTCGACCGCCCTTGTCTTCATAATGACGCCCGCGGTAGGATTCTTCTACGGTGGGATGCTAGGCAAGAAGAACGTTCTCTCCATCTTGGGACAGTGCATAATCATCATCGGGATGGTGACCTTGATATGGGTGACGGTAGGCTTCACCCTGGCCTTCAGCGGATTCGGCAATGAATTCATAGGTGACTTCGACTGGGTGATGCTAGATGGTGTGGGCATCGAACCTTTGACACCCTACGATCTCACCGGCATCCCTGGCATTCTGTTCATGATGTTCCAGGGGATGTTTGCCATTATCACCGTTGCCTTGATCGTTGGAGGGGTCGCGGAGCGCATGAGGCTTAGGGCATTGATCATATTCCTGTTCGCTTGGACGCTACTCGTATACATACCCGTGGCCCACTGGGTCTGGGGCGGTGGTTGGCTTTCTCAACTAGGTGCCTTGGATTTCGCAGGCGGCACGGTCGTCCACATCACCGCAGGAGTATCTGTCCTGGCTGCCGTTATCGTACTGGGAAAGAGGACGTCCTTGAGCAATGGTGGGAATGAGCAGCCGCACAACATCCCATTCGTTGTCCTTGGCGGTGCGCTGCTATGGATAGGCTGGTTCGGCTTCAACGGCGGAAGCGCCCTGGCCGCCGATGGCATCGCGGCCAACGCCTTCGTGGTCACCATGGTGGCGGGGGCCACCGCGGCGGTGGTATGGGGCTTGGTCAATTGGCTCCATCTCGGACGCCCGGGCGTCCTAGGGATGATTTCGGGGGCCATCGCAGGCTTGGTAGCTATCACCCCCGCATGCGGTTATGTCAATGTGACCGGAGCAATCCTGATTGGCCTAGGAGCGGGCGTGTTCTGCTATGGTGGCATCTTGCTAAAAAGGCGTTTCAACTACGACGACGCTCTGGATGTGTTCGGGGTGCATGGTGTGGGGGGGACATGGGGCGCCATCGCCACGGGCCTATTCGCCACAGGGAAGTTGGCATCCACTTCGAAAGGGCTGTTCTACGGTGGCGGCCTGACCCTGCTTGGCGCACAGTTGACCGCCGTGGTGGTGGTCTACGCATTTGCCTTTGCCGTGACGTTCGCTGCTCTGTTTGTCATGAATAAGGTCATGGCCATCCGCATGAGCAAGGAGGAAGAACGCATTGGTGCCGACATCATCCAGCACGGCGAGAATGCCTATTCGTGAGGTGATAAAATGAAGAAGATCGAGGCCATAATCCGCCCTGAGAGGCTCGGGGCGGTGAAGCATGCCCTGGAGGAATTGGGGGTGCATGCCATGACCGCATACGAGGTCCAAGGACGTGGAGAACAGAAAGGCCTGGAGTTCACGCACCGTGCAGGCAAGTTCCGGGTCGACATGCTCCCCAAGACCAAGGTGGAAATAGTGATCAGGGAAGACAAGTTAGAGGGTGCGGTGAACGCCATCTGCTGTTCGGCCAGGACTGGAGAGGTTGGCGATGGTAAGATCTTCATCCTACCGGTGGAGAGAGTGATCAAGGTCCGTACTGGTGAGATCGAGCCCTGAGGACGAGCATCACGGATGGGCCAACGCCCACCCAAACCTTTTTCCTACCTGGCTTACCCACCGTCGACTTTGCCTAGATACTTGCGCGTTCAATCAAGGACTTAACCCTTCAAAGCTTTTCTCGGGGTCGCTGTTATGAGCCTTCACAAATTCCCCGAGTTTTCGCAATCCATACATTAGCCAGATGATAAAATATGGTATGTTAGCACCGTCTATTCCGACCTTATCAAATCCACGGCATCAAGGCCAATTCTCGTCCCTGATGAAGTTGAGAAGCTGCCTACCTCCGGCGTCAAAAATCTTTAGAGAATCCCCAAGAAGCTCAAACCTAGAGCTTCTCTCCAGGCAGCTGAAGAAATCGCCTTCCATGTCCATCAACCAAGGTGGGTCATGGCAATACATGCGCGTCGAACCAATGAGCCCAAACTTGAGCGAAGTCCCGGAAGTCTCATAGGAGGCGAAGAAGCGGTTGCATCCTCCACTTCCGGTTACTTTACCGTCGGGCATGAAGATTAGGAATGGCATGTTCTCAGGTCCTGTGATGCTTAACCTATCTTTAGAATCGCTGTACCGGACCAGAAGCCATCTCTTGGATTGATCTGTCAACTGCTGGGTCATTTGCATTACCTACCCATTCATTTGACATCCTTGTTTGGTTTCCCGCATTTCCAACAATTCACATTCTTGGAAATGTTCATGGCGTCGCATTCGCACTTCCACATTCCATTGAAGTTATAAGTATCACATACAGCGCACTTTGAAGGTTCTTTCGAAAGGGCTCGCTCGCTCACGGATGAGCATTTCCATCAACACCTACTAAAATGGTTGCCAAAAAACCTCGGTTAAGTGCAATAATCCTCATATCCGAAGAGGAGTTCGAGAGAAAGGCACCCCTCCTTTCCAAGTATTTAGCAGAGAAGCGGAGACCACTACTCCAGTACCACGATATTAATACTAATCCCGCAAATCTGATTCCTAATCCATTCAACCATCAAAGCCTTAGGTGCAATCTATGTCCAACCCAATCGCGGCTTTCCAGAAACGATACATGTCCTATGGTTCCTGGCTTTCTGAATGGCTCTACGGTTTCATCATGGTCGCTGTCGTGACCGGGATGCTCAACGGATTTAGTGGCATCGACCCCCAACTATACCGTTGGGAGTTGACATTATGGCTGGTCGTGGTTACCTTCGGAGTGAATATTTCCTGGGGTCTGATTGATGGGCTTACTGTCATCTACGGAGGCTTGACAGACAAAGCAGATCAAGAGAAGCTCATCGGAAGACTCAAGAAGGATAAGAACAACCCGGAATTAAGGGACAAGTTATGGGACATCATAGGAAGTGATTATCCCTCCGATGAGACCAAGGAGATGTACATAGACCGCATCATTGATGAAGGCCCGGAGCACAAGAAGAGATACACTTTGACGAAGGAGGACCGTAAGGTTCTACTCGCCACCGCCTCCTGCGACATCCTCGCCGTCGTCCCAGTCATTCTCCCGTTCATTGTTCTAGGGTTTGTCCCGATTGCCCTTACGCTTTCCCGGCTGATCGCTGCAATCGCCATCGGGTTTATCGTGTACCGCTTTGCAGAGCATACTGGCCGTCGGAAATGGATAGCGGCCGGTATCTTCTTCGTGTTGACAATCATCATGATGGTGGTCACATTCTACTTCGGCTGGTGAGAACGCTCCATTAAAGACTGGTCGAGAAAGGCAAAGGCCTTAGCTCATCTCGCTGCCCGGACCTCATGGCATCCAGATAGCTCCTGGACCTCCGCCACAAACCTTGATGTGAAGGCGTGTGATGGAAGTAATATGAATCTGACCAATGAGAGCTATGTCATCTTGATCAGCACCAAGACCTCTACTGAGTTCTATTACAAAGATAAGAGCGGCTGGATTAAGGTGAGCGCGCGTGGCCGTAAGTTCCGGGCGACTTCCGAGCAAGTCTTGAATCACGTCCTACCTGCACTCGCCGGCATCAAGCCAAATGTAACCATTAAGGTGGACCATTACCAGGACCCGGGGACGCGGATCCTAGTAGGCCCGAAGCTCTGCAGGTCAGATTAAGGAGCAAGCAAGGGGTTTATACACCAGGTGCAATTTATTTTTAATTATAACCATAAATAATAATTCTGGCTAAAGAGGGGAGCGGGCAAGCGGGGATTCGAACCCCGGACCTGCAGCTTAGGAGGCTGCTGCCATATCCAGTCTAGGCCACTTGCCCTTGAATTAAGATTGATAAAGGAGAGAAAAGGTTACTGGGGAAGCTCCTCGGGCTCGCGATCCTCGGGCTTCTCCTCCTTCTTCTCCTCTTCCTTCTTGATGTATTCCTCGACGAAGCGGACGATCTTAGCCATCAGGCCCTCGCGCAGGTCCGCGACCACCTTGTACTTGGCCAAGATCCACTTCTGGTCGTACTTGCAGACGTCAGGGAGGGTGATGGTGAAGATGTCTCCCTCGACAGAAACGGAGAAGTTCTCCAGGGTACCGTAGTCCATCTCGACAATGGCCAAGACCTTGTCCACTGGCTCCTCGACCTTCATGGTGACCCTGAACTTGTACTTCAGGCTTCGACCTGCGAATCGGCGGTTGAAGTCCACCCTGACCACCCTAGGGGTGATCGCGGTCACGAGGCCGACGCGGTTCTTGATGTTGACCTCCATGCCAATCTTGGGCTCGATGTCCTGCTTGAGGAAGTCGCGCACGGGTATGTTCTCCACCAACTTGGGGTCACGGGCTCCTGCGGCCTTCTCCGGAGGGATGATGACCTCCTGCTCCGTGGCCACCTGGGCGCCGACAAGCGCCTCCTCCAGGCCCTCGAAGAGGCGACCGGATCCGACCAGCACCGGTATTGGGGCGTAGGTCGCGTTCTCGTTGAATAAGTTGGCTTCCTTGGCGACCTCGGCATTGGTGGTGTCGAAGAGCTCGTTGGAGTCAGCTAGGTAACCGTTAAACTCAAGTCGGACGATGTCTCCCTTGTTGATCTTGGCCTCATCAGCAGACATTATCTTCACCAGTGTATCTTTTGAGATGAATGCTCGTCATCGATTCGCCGTTATTATAGTTTTCGACGGCTCGAGGGACCTAGTTGGAGGTCAGTGCGTCCACCGACTTGCGGTCCAAAGACTTGACCAGTTCGATTACCAGCCTCAGGGTTGAATCTATGTCGGCCGTATCTATCACGCCCACGTGGGAATGGATGTGGCGTGTGGGCACCCCCACCGCGATGCTCGGGACCCCGACGTTCGACATATGGATGGGCCCGGCGTCTGTGCCGCCCCCGATCACATGGGCCAGCTGGTAGGGGATCTTGTTCTTCTCGCAAAGGTTGATCACCAGCTCCTTCAAGGCTTGATTGGGGATCATGCTGGAGTCGAAGACGGTGATCGCCACCCCCTCGCCCATCTTGGCCGGTGCTTGATGCGGTTCTATGCCTGGCACGTCACCGGCGATGTCGACGTCCAGTACGATGGCCACGTCCGGCTTGACATATGCCGCTGCCGTCCTAGCTCCCCTGGCGCCGACCTCCTCCTGCACGGTCGAAGCCCCGACCACCCGATTGGGATGGGAGACCTTCGCCACCTTCAACTGCCGAATCACCTCGGCGGCCAAGAAGGCGCTGACCCGGTTGTCGAAGGCCTTGCCGAAGATGATCTGGCGCTTGCCAGCCTCCTTGCCATCCTTATAGGATTTCTTGTTCACGCTGAAGAAGTTGGACTCGGGCACTATCGCGTCCCCGATCCTTACCCCCATGGCCTGGACCTCGTCCTTGTTCGATGCCCCCACGTCGATGAACATCTTCTCCTTGGTCACGACCTTCTTCCTTTCCTCCAGGTCCATGATGTGCGGGGGCTTGCAGGCGATCACCCCTCTAACCATTCCATTTCTCCCCATCACCTGGACGCGCTGGCCGAGCAAAACCTGGTCGAACCACCCTCCCAATGGATTGAAGGTGAGATATCCGAGCGGGTTCACGCTCGTGACCATGAATCCGATCTCGTCCACATGCCCGGGTATTAATATGGATGGCCCTCCCTTCCTCCCCACCTTCTCGAAGAATAGATTGCCCATCTTGTCAGCATATATCTCATCGGCGTAGGGCCTGACATAGTCCTTGATCAATTGGACGGGCTTTCCCTCGAAGCCCGAGGGACCGGGGCTGTTGCAAAGCTCTTCCAGGAATCCTAACGACCTTTCATCCAAGTGAGCCACTTCCTAAGTTCTTGTGCATCATCGGAAGCTGGATAATAAAGCTTCTCGAATCCTCATCGCCAGTCCAGGGATTCTAAAGCCTGACCACGAGCCGGCATGGCCCTCCGTCGCAGATGGCGGAGGTCACCAGGACTACGTCCACCTTCCTGCCGAGGACGGTCTCGAAGAGCTCCTTGTTGAACCCGACGCTGCACATGCAATAGGCATGGGATGGGAAGCGCCTGGGGGTATCCTTGACCTGGCCGCAGAGGCAAGCTGGATATTCGACGATGATCGCCCCTTGTTCCGTAATCCTATAATGGGCTCTACCTGCCTCCAGCTCGTTCAACTTTTCCAGGAACTCTTCGAGGCTGTTCGATTCCTGGAATAATGCCCTCCTGACCTTTTGATGTGTCGGCCCGCAACAGAGCCTTCCGCATCGCTCCATGATCTTGACCCTTGATTCCTCGTCGAAGACGGCTTCCAAGCGCTCCATGGTCTGCCTGGTGAGCTCGGCCTTGTCCTCGCCCTTCTTCGCGCTCTCGTAAGCATAGGCTGGAAGCATTACCCTGTGCGCGTCGTCCACGCCAGATTGCCTGACGATGGACTTGGTGATCCTTCCCATCCTTCCCTTCGTTGGAGGGTCCCTCTCTCCCTTCATCGATGCATCCCGCTTAGGCAATCGATTTCGGGGGGAAATAGCTTCCTCTTTTCCCAGATATGCCTCGTAAGGAAAAAGGCATAAATCCTTCCTATGGTTACGAGGGATAGGGCCACCATAGCTCAGCCTGGTTGAGCGGCTGACTTGTAATCAGCAGGTCGGGAGTTCAAATCTCCCTGGTGGCTCTTCATTGTCAATATGGTGGCTGGCATGAGCAGGAAGGAGGTCGAGTCGAACCGGCGCCGATGGGACGAGCTGGTGCCGATCCATGCTTCCTCGCGATTCTACGACCTGGAGGGCTTCAAGCAAGGCAGGAGCACGCTCTTGCCAGTGGAGCTGGAGGAGCTGGGGGACCTGCGAGGGAGGAGATTGCTCCACCTGCAATGCCACTTCGGGCTGGACTCGCTCTCATTGGCGAGGAAAGGTGCTTCGGTGACCGGCGTGGATTTCTCCCATAGGGCCATCTCCCTGGCCAAGGAGATCTCCCATGACATCGGCGTCGAGGCCAGGTTCATCGAGTCCGACGTCTACGATCTCCCTAAGGTCCTGGACGAGAAGTTCGACATCGTTTTCACGTCCTATGGCGTGCTCTGCTGGCTTCCTGACCTGCCCGCCTGGGCGTCGGTCATAAGTGAAATGCTGGAAGAGGGAGGGTTCTTCCTTCTGGTGGAGGACCACCCCTTGGCAAGCACCATCGATGAGAAGGAGGCCGCCCCCATTCGGATCGTCCATCCCTATTTCTCCGACGGAAAGCCGACGAGATTCGTTGTCGAGGGCACATACACCGATCGGTCGGCCAAGATCGATAACTCCACCAGCTACGAATGGACGCATCCGCTCTCCGATGTCATTGGTTCGCTGGTCGGCGCGGGGCTGAGGATCGAGCATTTGCATGAGTTCGCCTTCAGCTTCTTCCAGAGGCATGCCTCGATGCGTATGCGGCCCGACGGCACCTGGCATCTATCAGATGACTTCCCGCCCTTCCCCATGCTGCTCTCGGTGAAAGCCATCAAGCCCCGCCGAGTATGAGATGCCCATCCCAGCCGAAAGGACTAACGCCCCATCTCCCGGTTCACGTCCCTGATGGCTCCCTCAAGGACCTCCAGCCCGACGTCGAGCAACTCCGTCGCTATGTTGAGGGGTGGGATGAGCCGGATCCCTGACTTGCCACAACCGATGGCCACCAGTCCCCGCTTGAAACAAAGCTCCTCGATCGCGTCCCTCTCCTTGCAGGCTGGCACCTTGGTCCTCCGGTCATTGACGAACTCGACCGCTTGCATCAGGCCGAGGCCTCGCACGTCGCCCATGACCTCGTACTTCTGCTTCATCTCCAACAAGCGCTTTCGGAGATGCTCGCCCTTAATCTCCGCCTGCTTAACAAGGCCCTCCTTCTCGATCGTGTCGATGGTGGCCAAGGCCGAGGCGCAGGCTATGGCGTTGCCCCCGTAGGTGTTGGAATGCGAGCCTTTCTTCCCCCAGTCAAGCTCCTTTCGGAAAACGGTGGCGCCTATGGGGATGCCCGAGCCCAGGGCCTTGGCGCTGCACATCACGTCCGGAACCACGCCATGATGCTCCATGGCCCACATCCGTCCGGTGCGAGCCATGCCTGCCTGTACCTCGTCGTCCACGAAGAGGATCCCGTGCCTCTTGCAGATCGCTTGCATGATCTGGACGAACTCCTGGGGAGGCACGATGTATCCACCCTCCCCCTGAACCGGCTCCATGAACATGGCGGCGACCTCCTCGGGAGGGAGATAGTCCTCGAAGTGCAATTCCTCGAGCACCTTGGCGCACCAGATGCCGCACGAAGGATACTCTAGATGGTAGGGGCAACGATAGCAATAGGCGAAGGGGAGGTGCGTGACCCCAGGCATGGAGGGGAAGAAGCGCTCCTGCTGCACCCTCTTGCTAGCGGTCAAGGAGAGGGAGCCCATGGTCCGGCCATGGAACCCTCCGATGAAAGAGATGAACAGCTTCCTCTGCGTCGACCATCGAGCCAGCTTCAAAGCGGCCTCGATGCACTCGGTGCCCGAGTTGCTCAAGAAAACGCGTTTCTCGCCCGGTACATTGGAGATGGCGCAGATTCGCTCCGCGAGCTTCGATTGGACATCGTAGTAGTAGTCCGTGCCAGCAAAATGAGCGAACCTTCCCGCCTGCTCCGTTATCGCCTTGACCACCGCGGGATGCGAATGCCCTAGGTTCAGAACTGCCACGCCGCTGGCGAAGTCCAGGAAAGTGTTCCCGTCGACGTCCCAGACCAGTGCCCCCTCCGCCCTCTCGACCACGAGGGGCGATGCCTTGGTCGAGGTCGCCAGATATTTGGTGTCAAGCTCCACGATGGCCTTGGCCTTGGGCCCAGGCGGCTCCACCACGATGTTAGGCACTTTCACCATGATCTCCCTCCTTTGCGCTTGAAAGATGCCGGTGATGCTATTTGATGCTTTTCGGTTCTACGATTTTCAGAGCCATCTGCACGCGATTCCAGAGTGTAGGAATTTTTACTGATATAGAAAAATAATATCGATATTCGAAGAATATTACGAGATCCGTACCTATTCTTCCACGGTCTCCTCGACCTGCTCCGCCATCTCGATGACCTTGGTGAGTATGGAGTAGGCGTAAATCATGTCCGCTTCGTTGACGATGAAGATGCTGTCAGTGTAGCAGGAGACCGTCTCCACCACGTTGACATTGTTCTCAGCAAGATTCGAGGCCAAGAAAGCGAAGACGCCTGAGGTCTCGACTATCCTCTCTGGGGATTTGACGGTGATCTCGACCAGGTCCTGGCGGACCTTAAGGATGTTCTCCCGACCTACGGCGTTGATGACCTCGTTCTTCAGCTTCTCGTCGGCAATGATGGTAATCGCTTGTGCGCCCTGGATGATCTGCATGATGGCCTTCTCGTTGATCAGCTTCTGGAACACTGCCTCCAAGCGCTGCAGAACCGTCCAATCGTTCTTGGCCGTGACGATGCAGATCTTGGTCTTGACCTCGAGCCGGGAATTGGCCAGGATGCGCAAGATGTCGCGCTCGTGGTCACTCTTGGCCAGCTTGACCGCGTAACGCCTGCAGGCGATCATCACCGCCTCCTCGTTCTTGATGCCTAGGTCCTTCATTATCTGCCTGGCGAGCGAAGAGTAGTTGATCAGGTCCTTTGAGATGCAGTCCTTGACGCTGGGGTGGGCATCGATGTAGGTACGGGTGCGCTCGGCGATGCTCTCCTTCTGAGACTGCTCCTTCATAGGATGAGAAAGAAAAGATAGTGAGTATTAAAGGGTTTTCGTCTCAGGTTGCGGCCTGGTCAGGAAAGAGCGCAGCGTCTCGTTGAGAGCGGCGATGGATTGTTCACCGATGATCAAGGGCGGGACCAGGCGGACCGTCCTACCTCCCGCCACGTTCACCAGCTGCTTCCTCTGGAAGGCGTAGGCCTTGAACTCGTTGGCCCTCTCCCCCTCCATCTCCACTCCGATCATGAGCCCCTTGCCCCTGACCTCTTTCACCAGCGGGCTGCCCTTCGTGATGGAGCGCAACTTCGCCATCCATTCCTCCCCCTTCAGGTTCGCCCTCTCCGCCAGCCTTTCCTTCTTCATGGTCGAGATCACGGCCGTAGCCACGACGCATCCCAGGGGATTACCGCCGAAGGTCGTGCCATGAGAGCCAGGGGCGAACGTCTTGGAGATCTCCATGGAGGAGACGATGGCCCCGATGGGGTACCCGCCCCCCAGGGCCTTGGCCATGGTAAAGATGTCGGGCACGATGCCGAAGTGCTCGAACCCGAACCACCTTCCCGTGCGGCAGAGGCCGGTTTGGACCTCGTCCATTATCAGCATGGCGCCTTTGTCCACCGTGATGTCCCTGGCCGTCCGCATGAACTCCTGGCTTGGCACGATGATGCCGCCCTCTCCTTGGATCGGCTCGAGGATAAGCGCGGCGGTCTCCGAGGTAACGGCGGATTTTAGCTGCTCCACGTTCCCATACTCGATGAAGTCGAAGGCCTTGGAAAGCAGAGGCTCGAAACCAGACTGGTACTTGGGCTGGCCGGTGGCGGACAGGGCTATCGCAGTCCGACCGTGGAATGAGTTCTTGGCGGCGACGAAGCGTGGGCGTCCCGTCCTCTTGCAGGCGAGCTTCAATGCCCCCTCGTTCGCTTCGGCGCCGCTGTTGACGAAGAGCGAGACTGCCAGAGGCCAGGGCACTATAGAGGCTATCGCCTCCCCCAGCTCCGCCTGTTCCTTGATGTAGTAAAGGTTGGAGGTGTGTATCAGCCGGGGTGCCTGCTTGGTTATGGCCTCGACCACCACGGGATGGTTATGGCCCAGGGCATTGACCGCTATTCCCGCCACGAAGTCCAGGTAGCGGCAGTTGCCGATATCGAAGAGGTATTCCCCTTGCCCATGATCGAAGCACACCTCCTCCCTGCCGTAGTTCTGGAACAGGTAGGACTTGTGCAGTTGCTTGATCTCTTCCAGGTTCAATCCGTCCATCCTCATCACCTCAGAGGGTCACCGTCGTCCCCAGGTTCTCCCCGGAGAGGAGCTGGTTGACTATCGCGTCCTTCTCCCTGCCATCCAGCATATGGACGGCCTTCACGCCCCCCAGCACGGCCAGCTCGCATGCCCGGGCCTTAGGGACCATCCCGTCCCTCACCACTCCATCGTTGATCAGTTGCTGCAGCTGAGCCACGGTGACCTCCTTGATGGTGGTCTCCGGCTTCCCGAACTCGCGCATAATACCTGGCACGTCGGTGATCAAAATCATATCCTCGGCCTTGATCGTCTTGGCTATGTGCGCTGCCGCCGTATCTGCGTTGACGTTCATCAGCTTGTAGTCCTTGGTCGAGCAGATGGGGTAGATCACCGGTACGAACCCGTTGTTGATGAGATTGTTCAGGTTAAGCGGGTCAACGGAGCAGACCTCACCCACGTTCCCTAGGTCCACCAACACCTCTTTGCCGTTCTCGTCCTTCACCTTCACCGGGTCCAATTTCTTGGCCACGAGGGTGTCCCTTTCCGCCCCCTGCAGACCGACGGCCTTCACCTGGACGCGCTTGAGCGCATAGACTATCAGCTCGTTTATCTTGCCCAGCACCTCGTTGGCCACCTTCAGGGTCTCGTCGTCCGTGACCCGGAGACCGGCCACCTTCTGCACCGGCAGCCCCCTTCGCTTCATCTCCTCGTTGATCTCGGGGCCGCCGCCGTGCACCACCACTGGCTTTATCCCCAGAGCGACCAGCAGAGCGATGTTCTGGGCGAAGGCCTCCAGGGCCTCCTTGCCAGCGATCGAGCTCCCGCCGATCTTTATGAGCACCTTCTTCCCCTTCAGCTTGGCGGCGCGGGAGGGCGGCTTGGGCGGTTCCTCTTTCATCGATACCACCTATGTCGTGTAGGAAGCGTTGATCTTGACGTACTCATAGCTGAGGTCGCAGCCCCAGGCCTCTCCCCGGCCCATCCCCACCCCTAGATCCAGCTCGATGAGGATGCGCTTCTCCTTGAGGATGTTGCGGGCGACGTTCTCTTCCATCGATCCAGGCACGATGAGGGGCGAGCCGTTCTCGAAGAGGGACACGGTCTTGCCATTGCTCAAACGGAGGCGGACCTTGGAGATGTCGAAATCGCTGCCCGAATTGCCCAAGGCAGCCAATATCCTGCCGAAGTTGGGGTCCGCGCCGAACACCGCGGCCTTGACCAGGTTGGAGGCCACGATGGAGCGGGCCGCAACCCGAGCCTCTTGCTCGTCCTTGGCGCCAGTGACCAAGACCTCGATGAGCTTGGTCGCCCCCTCGCCGTCGATGGCCACCGCCTTGGCCAGGGACTTAGCCACCCAAAGCACAGCCTCCCAGAAAGCAGGGTCGTCATCGGCGGGAGCCCCCCCGGCCGCCCCGTTGGCCATGATGACGCTGATGTCGTTGGTGCTCTGGTCCCCGTCCACATTGATGACGTTGAAGCTGGAGTCCATAACGCGCTGCCACTGGGCGCTCGGGTCGCGCTCCAGGCGAGCGTCCGCGGTCACGAAGCTGAGGGTCGTGGCATGCATGATGCGCATGGCAGGTGAGATCATGCCACTGCCTTTGGCGATCCCCGCCACCGTCACCAAAGTCCCATCGCGTAGGTTCACCTGGCAGGCGACGCTTTTCATTTTGGTGTCAGTGGTCATTATCGCCTTGGCGGTGTCGATGTTCGCCTCCACGGAACGGTCGAGCTCCTTGCAGGCCTGGATGATGCCCTTGGCCACGAGGTCCATGGGCAAGAAGCGACCGATCACGCCGGTTGAGGCGACACCCACCTCTTTCTGATCGAGGCCCATCTGCTCGGCCACCAGTTGCTGCATCCTCCTTGCGTCCGCGATGCCTGTCTCCCCAGTGAGGGCGTTGGCGTTCCCCGAGTTGATGACGAAGGCCCTGAGGACCTTGGAGTTGTCGCGCATCATAACCTCTATCGGCGCCGCCCTGGCCTTGTTCTGGGTATAGGCCGCCGCGACCTTGGCTGGCAGCTCGGAGTAGATGACCGCCATGTCCAGCTTGTCCTTCTTGATCCCCGCCCCGATCCCTGCGGCCTTGAAACCCTTGGGCGACGTTATGCCCCCATCGATGACGATCATTCTCTTACACCCCCAGCCCTGGGAAATCCAGGCCGGACGTTTCTTCCAATCCGAACATTATGTTAGCGTTCTGCACCGCCTGACCGCTACCGCCCTTGACCAGGTTGTCGATGGTGCTCATGGCCACGACCGTGTTCTTCCCGGACATGGCCAAGCCAATCTCGCAGAAATTCGAACCTGTCACTGATGATATGGAGG
This sequence comes from uncultured Methanomassiliicoccaceae archaeon, assembly GCA_964354665.1. Taxonomy (GTDB): domain Archaea; phylum Thermoplasmatota; class Thermoplasmata; order Methanomassiliicoccales; family UBA472; genus JAJRAN01. Next base: position 73,185 of record CAYHAO010000001.1, read on the forward strand.
GCGCTCCCTGCACCACGCGCACGAACCTCTTGCCATGATAGTACTCGCGGTAGGCGGCATAAATCGATTCAAGGTCCATGGTCTTCCTCAACCGAGCATAAGAGGTGCAAAGCATCCCCCGCACGATGGGTATGAGGTGGGGGGTGAACACGACATCCACTTCGCTCGAAGCCATGCGCTCCAGGACCATTTGTATCTCAGGGGAATGGCGATGCGTCCCCACCTTGTAGGGTATGACCTGGGGTCCGCAGAAGGGGTGATGGGTAAGGGGCGTGGGCTGTTGCCCAGCACCGGACGTGCCGGATTTGGCATCGATGATGGCGCGGGCCTCGACCAGCCCCTTGGCAAACAAGGGGGCGAGTCCCAGCGAGGAACAGGTGGGATAGCATCCTGGGTTGGCCAAAAGATGGGCATTGGCAATCCTCTCATGGAATAGCTCCGGTATGCCATAGACCGAGCTTCCTAGGTTGGCGACGTCCTTATGCTCCATGCCATACCATTTCTGGTAAAGGACAGGGTCGGTCAGGCGATAGTCGCCCGAGAGGTCGATGACCCGAAGACCTCTCTTGAGCAGATCTGGCACCACCTCCATCGAAGCCCCATGGGGTGCAGCGACGAAGACCAGGTCATACTTACCATCCCCAAGCCTTTCCTCGAACTTCAGGTCCACGAACCCATCCAGATACGACATCATCTGCGAAACCTTGACCCCCGCGTTCTGACGCGAGGTCATGGCCTCCAGGCTTATCTTGGGGTGACGGCACAACAAGCGCGCCAGTTCCCCTCCGGTATAACCCGATCCTCCCACGATCGCTGCTTTGATCATTTCACGTTCCTCTGCCCCGGCCCGGGAGCCTGATAATGGCTTTCGCTCCTGGATGGGCCAATGGATTCTCGCTGATTAAGAGGTACTATTAAAAGAATGATGACCCAAAAGAGACATTCTCACTTTCCACTCGTTCCCGAGGGGTACAGTGGGCTTGCTGGCCAGGGCATGTCGCAAAAGAGACCCCTTCTCGCACCGAATGTCGCATGCATGTCAGCAACGCTTAATAAACAGTTCCAGGTAGCACCGGAGATTCCAATGGCATCCAGTAAGACCAGCAAGAAGAGCGGTCGCAAGAAAGTGGTTCTAGCTTACTCCGGAGGACTGGACACCTCGGTGGCCATCCGCTGGCTCCAAGAGAAGTACGACCTAGAAGTGATCGCGGTTTCAGTGGACGTCGGGCAGCCTGACGTGGACATGAAGGACAACATCGACCGTGCGAACAGGATCGGGGCCGTGAACGCTTATGCCCTTGACGCCAAGGAGGAATTCGTCACTGAATACTGCTGGGCCGCCCTGAAGGCCAACGCGATGTACGAGGGTTCGTACCCGGTGTGCACCTCGATTGCCCGTCCTCTGATCGCCAAGCTCCTGGTGGAAGTGGCCAAGAAGGAGGGCGCGTCCTTCATCGCCCATGGCTGCACCGCCAAGGGCAACGACCAGGTGCGCTTCGATGTCTCCATCGGCGCCCTTGCGCCCGAGCTGGGCATAATCGCGCCCATGCGCGAGTGGGTCATGACCCGCGAGGACGAGATCGATTACGCCAAGGAGCACAACATCCCCATTAGGGTCAAGAAGCAATGCCCATATTCCGTGGACGAGAACCTATGGGGCAGGAGCATCGAGTGCGGCATCCTAGAGGATGCCTGGCAAGAGCCTCCTGAAGACGCTTTCGAGTGGACGGTCTTCCCGGACAAGGCGCCGAACAAGCCTGAGTACGTGGAGATCGGATTCGAGAAGGGCGTGCCTGCCTCCCTCAACGGCAAGAAGATGGGAGGGGTCGCATTGGTGCAGAGGCTGAACGAGCTTGCTGGCAAGCACGGGGTGGGCCGCATCGACCACATCGAGGACCGCCTGGTAGGCATCAAATCCCGGGAGAGTTACGAGGCCCCGGCCGCCGTCGTGCTCATCGCCGCCCACAAGGACCTGGAGAAGATGGTCCTGCCCAAGGACGTCCTCAAGTTCAAGGCGGAGGTGGACCAGAAGTACGCCGAGCTCGCCTACGACGGCCTTTGGTTCTCCACTCTCAAGGAGTGCTTGGACTCCTTCATCAACAAGACGCAGGAGTTCGTCACGGGCACGGTGCGCGTGCGCCTGTTCAAGGGCACGGCGCAGATCGTGGGCCGCAAGTCCCCCTACTCCATGTACGACCATGGCCTGGCCACTTATGCCGCTGGAGACCAATTTGACCACACCTCAGCCAAGGGATTCATTTATGTGTGGGGATTGCCGTTGAAGACCGTGGCGGCCGTGCACAAGGAGAATAAGAAGTGAAGCAGAAGGCGCTCTGGTCAGGACGCTTCAAGGAGGGCATGAGCCAGGACACGCTGGGCTTCACCTCCTCTTTGGCGATCGATTCCCGCATGGCCTGGTACGACATCGTTGGCTCCATGGCCCACGCCCGCATGCTGGGCAAGCAGGGGATCCTCCCGCAGGGGGAGGTCGACCTCATCCTCAGGGGGCTGAGGGAGCTTCTGGCCGCCCTAGAGGATGGGGAGCTGAGTTTCGACGAAGGATTGGAGGACGTGCACACCAACGTGGAGGTCGCCCTCAGCGAGCGCATCGGGGAAGCAGGGGGCTGCCTGCATACCGCGCGGAGCCGCAATGACCAGGTGGCCACGGACTTCCGCATGTACGCGAGAGAGCTGCTCCTGGAGGTCTGCGCCTACCTCGTCGAGCTGCAGAAGGCCCTATTTGCCCAGGCCAATAGGCATCAGGACGTTATCCTGCCGGGGTTCACTCATACCCAGCACGCTCAGTCGGTCACCTTGGCCCATCATCTCCTGGCCCATGCGCAGCGCTTCGGGCGGGACGTGAGGAGGCTGCTTGATTGCTACGTGCGGGTCAACATCTGCCCGTTAGGCTCGGCGGCGCTGGCAGGGACCACCCATGACATCGACCGCGAGTTCGTGGCCAAGGCCTTGGGGTTCAGCGCGCCCTGCGAGAATTCCATGGATGGGGTCAGCGACCGCGACTTCGCCGCAGAGCTGACCTTCGATTGCGCCCTGGCCATGGTCCACCTGAGCTCGTTGTGCGAGGAGATCGTGCTTTGGTCGTCGCATGAGTTCGGATTCTTGGAGGTGGACGACAAGTATGCCACTGGCAGTTCCATCATGCCGCAGAAGAAGAACCCGGACGTGGCGGAGCTGGTCCGGGGCCGCTCCGCGCTGGCGATTGGGGACGTGGCCTCCATGCTCACCCTGATGCGCTCCCTCCCGCTCGCCTATAACCGCGACCTGCAGGAGGACAAGGGCGTGGCTTTCCATTGCGCGGACACGCTGGCTTCATGCCTGGCCATCACGGTGCGCATGGTCGCGACCTTGAGGTTCGATACGGCCAAGATGCTCCAAGCCACTCAAAGAGGCCATCTCAACGCCACCGAGCTGGCCGATTACCTGGTGACCAAGGGCATGCCCTTCCGGGCCGCCCACGAGGTCACGGGCCAGGTTGTCCGCTTCGCCATCGGCAAGGGCAAAGGGATAGAGGAGCTGGACCTGAAGCAGCTGCGCCGCTTCTCCGATCTTATCGAAAAGGACGTGTTCCCGGTCCTCGCGGTGGAGAGCTGCGTCTCCCGCCGCGATTCCTACGGCGGGACCTCCAAGAAGATGGTCAAGGTGCAGATGGCCAATCTGAAGCGCGACATCTTAGAGCAGGAGCAAGGCATCGCTGGGCTGCGCTCTTCCCTGCGCCAGGCCTTCGACGCCCTCCTCTCAGCCTGAGAGCGCCCGCTTGGCCAGCACGACCAGGTCCCATATCTCGATGCTCGATGCTATGGGCTTGCACGAATCCCGGAGATTCGTCAGGCACCAGGGGCAGCTGGTCACCAGGGCCTTGGCCCCGGTCTCCTCGGCGGCGGCGATGCGCTTGGCGCCGATGGTCGTGGCCAGATCGGGGTGAGCGGTCTTGACCCCGCCCCCGGAGCCGCAGCATTGGGACCGGGACTTGTGCTCCCGCATCTCCGTGACCTTCAAATGGGGTATGGACGCCAGTACCTTCCTGGGCTCCTCGAAGACGCCCCCCAGCCGACCGAGCTCGCAGGGGTCGTGGTAGGTGACCTCGATTTCTAAGGGCTTGAACCTCAAACGCCCCTCGTCCAGCAATCGCACCAAGGTTTGGGAGACGTGCTCCACCTCCACCTCGAACCCATCCAGATGTTCATGGTACTCGGAGAGGGTGCGATAGCAACCGGGACAGGAGGTGATTATCCTCTCGGCACCGCTTTCCTTGATGTGCCTGGCGCCCTCCTCGGCGGTGCGGAGGAACTGCTCCTCCTCGCCGATCTTCAGCAGCGTGGAGCCGCAACAGACCTCGTCCTTGCCAAGATAGCAGATCTCCACGCCAGCCGAGGCCAGGACCTCGACCACGGCCCTGGGCATGTCAGGATGCAGCAACGAAGGCGAGCATCCGGCGAAGAACAATGTCTTGCCCTTGTTCGGCAGGCGGAGCCCTTCGGCCCATTTTCCCCTTGCCTGCCTCGGCTGCATCCAAGGGTTGTGGTAATTCCTGACGCTCTTCACCAACGCCGTCTGCTCCGAAGTCGGGAGCAGTCCCGAACCGGTCGCCACCCTCCTAGCCTGACGCACATGGCTCGGCACATCCACTCGGACCGGGCACATCTCGGTGCAAAGGCCGCAGTTGGTGCACAGGGACAAGCCAGAGCCGACCGCGGTCGATGCGTCGTCGATGCAGGAGGTGAAGGCGACCCCTCTTCCGCCCAGGTAGGCTGGGCCACCGAAGTCCTTTCCCACCACATCGTAGACCGGGCATCTCAATAGGCATGAGCCACAGTTGAAGCACTCCAGGATCGCCTTGTCCTCCGCCCTGGAGCGATTGTTGTCGATGAGGACGAGGACCACCTCCTTGGGGCCGTGCATCCCATAGAAGGTCTTCTTCTCGATGTCCGCGGTCATGCTGGGCCCGCTGATGACGTTGATGTACTGCGTCACCAGCTTGCCCGTGGCGTAATAGGCCTGGAGCTTCACCAGGTTCATCGCCTCCTCGAGGTTGAGCACGACCTTGTCGGTCGAGGTGACGATTATGTGCTTTA
>CAYHAO010000001.1:78377-99686 GCA_964354665.1 uncultured Methanomassiliicoccaceae archaeon
CACCTGGATGCCCTTCCCCCCAAGGAACTTGGCCAGCTCGAGCTCCTTGGTCACATTGGACTTGGACTTAACCACCAGTCTTTCCTCGCCCACCTCAGAGAGCACGGCCTCTTGCGCCTCCCTCTTGGAGAATGGGCCGAGGACTCGTATCCGGTTCTCTCGGAGCCTGTCGATCGCGAGGGATAGGAGGCGGCCGTCCTGCACCCCAGCCTCCCTGGACTTCTTGGCCCGCGCCCTTCTCTCCTGGAGATCCGGCAACTTGTGAAGGTTCTCCTCCTGTCGGTCCAAGATGGTCTTGAAGGCGGCGCGCATTCCATCGAGCTGAGCTGGGTTCGATGCTCTGTCCTTTATCGTCTTATTCCATGGCTTCGGTACCTTGGGATTGTCGGCCATGGCTAAGCCCTCGCGAGAACGTCATTCCTCGATGATCGAGAGGGCGTTCCATTCCAACTCGTGGTCCACTCCGCCCTTGCTGAGGATCTTGCTGATCTTCTCGGTTATGCGGACGACCTCGCTGCTCTTGGTCATTCCACGGATGTAGAACTCTTTTCGATTCAATGGGAACACAAGGCGCATCTTGCCCTTGCGGTTGTATCCCTCGGGCTTTCCGTTCTTCTTGAGCTCGACCTGATTGAGGAAAATGAACATATGAAGAACGTCATCGTCCTCGGGCATCTGGTCTGATTCCTCGAGGAAGGTAGTCAGCACCTCAGGAAATACTTTAGCGATGTCGCGGTAGTCCTTCCTATTCTTCAACACGAAGTGCCCGCTGGTCGCTTTCATCGGTTTTTTTAATTGGACGGTGTCTATTTAAGATTTCCGAGTTACGAATCAGATAAACCCTTAATATCGCAAGTGAAAGCCGGATTTCGTAGGACCGCTTGAGGAGTTGGTATGGGCAAGACATATCGATCTGGATAGTGTGCGAAACGCGATTGAGCCATGTCCTATCTGTTGACGCCATGTTTCCGCAAACCTCGAATTGCCTTATAGGTCCGTCGAGGAATGACATAATAATACTCGAAGCGTTTTTCGGTCCATGGTCGTCGCACTGACCATCGCGGGCTCTGATTCCATAGGCGGGGCAGGAATCCAGGCGGACATCAAGGCACTGGCCTCAATGGGGGTCCATCCTGCCAGCGTCGTTACCTGCATAACCTCCCAGAACACGCAAGGCGTTTCTGCGATCCTACCTCTGCCGGTCGAGCATGTCCTCTCTCAGCTGGAGGCGGTGCTTGGAGATGCTGATGTCAGCGCCGCCAAGACCGGGATGCTCTATTCCGAGGAGATAGCTTCAGCCGTGGCTGGCCGCTTGGTCACGGAGGGGATCCCCTTGGTGGTGGACCCGGTGATGGTGGCGGGGGTCGGTGACTCGCTTCATGCGAAAGGCCTGCTCAGAGCGCTAAAGGAGGAGGTCATACCATTGGCGGCGCTGGTCACGCCCAATCGAGCCGAGGCCGAGGCCTTGGCGGGAAGGAAGATCAGGACCTTGGCGGAGGCAAGAAAGGTGTGCCATTCAATACATGAGCTTGGTGCGGAAAGCGTCCTCCTGAAGGGTGGCCACTTCGAAGCTGACCAAGTCACTGATGTGCTGTACATCGATGGCGAGTTCGTTGAGATACGCGCTCCGAGGATTGAGGTAAAAGCGCATGGGAGCGGCTGCCACCTGTCGTCGTACATCACTGGGTATCTTGCCCTTGGATCGGGAATTAAAGACGCAGTGGTTTCCGCCCGCTCCAGGTTGATCGATGCCCTGCAGGCGCATTATCCAGTAGGCGGAGGGCTGGAGATCCTCGATTCCCTGGCGACGTTGAAGCGGGACGCCCAGAGGTACATGACCCTGGTCGAGCTTGAGGAGGCCGTCATCCGGCTCGTGCCCAGGCTCACGCGGGAACTCGTTCCCGAGGTGGGCATGAACTTCGTCTTCGCGCTCCCCCATGCCCGATATTACGAGGACGTGTGCGGGCTGGAAGAACGAATCGTCGGTATGGGCGGCGGCGCCTCGCGCACCGGGTGTCTCTCCTTCGGCAGCTCTAGGCATGTTGCCAGGATCGTCCTGACAGCCATGCGCTATGACGCGGATCAGCGTTCAGCGCTCAACCTGCGCTATTCCGAGGCCAACTTGAAGAAGCTGAGGCGATTGGGGCTGAGCATAGGCTCGTTCGACAGAGGCAAGGAGCCCAAGCAGGTGAAGACCATGGAGTGGGGAACCTCCTCGGCTATCGAGCGTCTAGGTTTTGTACCCGATGTCATCTATGACAAGGGGGGAATGGGGAAGGAACCGATGATCAGGGTGATCGGCGATAGTCCAGCGAACGTACTGGACAAGATCCAGGGGCTTTGGGGCTGAGGGTGGTCAGCTGCGGATTGCGTTCTTCACCGACACCTACCTGCCTACGCGCGATGGCGTCGTCACCTCCATCCAGCTCTTGAAGGGGGAGCTGGAAGGTCTGGGGCATGAGGTGTTCATATTCGCTCCTGCGCCATTGGAAGACAAGGACCGGGAGCCGGGAGTGCATTATTTCCGCTCCGTGAGTTTCCGACGCTACCAGGGATATCGCGTTCCAATGTTCCCGTCCAATAAAAACGAAATGGTGGAAAACCTGAAGATCGATGTCATTCACAATCACGGACTGGCTTTCATGGCATTACGGAGCATGTTCGTAGGAAGGAGCCTCAGAAAACCAGTGGTGACCACTTGGCACACCAACGTCACTGAGGCCGTGAAGTTCTATAACTTCTCAGGTTTGCCTGATGAGGTCCTGGTTAGGTTGATGTGGATCTATATTCGCAGTCTTCTTCGCCGCTCGGAGGCTGTCATCGCTCCGACCGAGGGCATCAAGGCCAATCTACTGGGATATGTGCCAAGCATTCGCCGCATCGAAGTCGTTCCTACTGGCGTCGACCTGAACCGTTTCTATCCTGGCCTCGATGCCAGCGCCATTCTCGAAAGATATGGCCTCCGTGGCAAGAAGGTGGTCCTGCATCTTGGTAGGATCGCCATGGAGAAGAATTTGGACCTGGTGATTAGTGGATTCGCCAAGATGGTGAAGAAGAATTCTGAGCTCAGGCTAATGGTGGCAGGCGATGGTCCGGCCAAGGCGAATTATATGAAGATGGTCCAGGACCTTGGAATATCTGACAAGGTCATCTTCACTGGCTTCGTGCCAGACGAGGAGCTCCCTCTGATCTACTCCGCTTGCGATGTGTTCACCATCGCCTCTAAGTTCGAGACGCAAGGATTGGTGGTGCTGGAGGCCATGGCGTGCGGTAAACCTGTGGTAGGCGTCAACTATCGTGCAGTGGCAGAGATCGTGCATGATGGGGTCGACGGATACCTCTTCGACGAGGATGAGGATAGCTGGTGCAGGGCGATGGAGAGGGGGCTCAACTCGACCTCCGAGGTTAGGGAGAGAGCTCGATTCAGGGCCGAGCAATATTCCCAGAAAGAGGAGGCAAAAAGGATGGTCAAGATCTACCAAGATGCGATCTCCTCCAAGCAAGCAAGATTGAGAGGCCGCTCAACCAAAGGTTGAGATGTTCGCTTGCTCACAAGGAAAGATTCTTTTAAGCCCAAGCGTTAACTTGGACGATAACATGGTAGACATCGGCCAGTCCATCGTGGACCTGTTCACGGGTCTAGGATTGTATGGCCTGCTGCTCGCTGTCTTCTTCATATTCTACATAGATGCCATACTTTTCCCCACGCTGCCAGAGCTCTTCGTCATCATCATCTTCTTGGCCGGGCAACAATACGTGCCTGGGTTCGAGTTCGCCATTCTCATTCTCATCACCATAGCGCTCGCCGAGGTAGCTGGGATCCTTACGCTGTACTCGGTGGTGATAAGGGTAAGACTGCCAGCAAGGATAGAGCGTGCCATCCACAAGTATCGCGATTTCCTCGTGGTGAGGGACGAGCGGATGATACTGGTCAATCGCATCGCACCGATCCTCCCATTCCTAGGAGCTTTCGCAGCGATATGCAAATGGAGCCTCAGGAAGACGATAATTTACACAGTCATCGGCGGCACGATCAAATACGGATTGATACTGGCCATGGCAGGATATCTCTTCTATTATTTCGAGGCGGGAGTGGCCAGGACCGCCACCCTGATAATGGTGATAGTCATCATAGGCATCAGCTTCGGCCTTTCCTACTACCGCAAGAAGAAGATGGAGGACGTCTGTGAGGATCGTCCAGCTTAATCCGTTCCATTACCCCTTCATGGGGGGGATCGAGCATCGTATCCACCATATGTCGAAGCGGTTGGCAAGGAAGCATGAGGTGATCGTCGTCACCAGTCGCCTGGAGGGGACGGAGAGGGAGGAGTGGATGGACGGCTATCGCGTCCTTCGGCTCGATTCCAGGTTCATTAGCAATTACAACCCGCCCTACGTCTCGAGCAAAGGGGTGCTTCAGACACTTAAGGACCTGGGGCCGGACGTCGTGGACTTCCATTACCGATGGGCCCCGTCCTACACCCGTCAGGTCATGAAGCACGATGGCAAGGTCGTTTTCACCTATCATAATACGTATGGGGAAGGCGAGGGGGCGATGAGAGTGATCAGCCACCTGAACGACTGGTCCTTCATGCGCAAGATGCTCGCGTTCGAGAAGGTGGTGTGCATCAGCGAGTTCGTAAGGGAGGATAACGCTCGGCACGGCTTTCCCATTGACAGGATGTGCGTGGTCCCAAACGGCGTGGAGATGCCGACCGTGACCTCACATGAAGGGGGGTTCATCCTATCATTGGGCAGGATGGTGCATACCAAGGGACTTGAGTACCTGCTCCAAGCTATGCGGGATGTCGACGCCAGATTGATCGTGGCCGGTGCTGGCCCAGAAAGGGAGCGCATGGAGGAGCTCTCAAGACGTTATTCACTAGCCAACAAGGTGCAGATGCTAGGCCGGGTGAGCGAGGAGAGGAAGCAGGAGCTCTTCGCCACCTGCACCTTGTTCGTCATGCCCTCTTTGTTCGAGTCGTATGGCATCGCCGCGGCGGAGGCCATGTCCTTCGGGAAGGCGGTCGTTGCAACTAATGTTGGCGGGCTTCCCGAGGTGGTTGCGGACTGCGGCGTCCTTGTACCCCCAAGGGACCCTGGGGCACTCGCAAGGGCGATCAACTCGCTCCTAGCGGACCAGAAGAGGCGCCAGGACCTGGGACAGATGGCCAAGGCACGTGCGTCATTGTACTCTTGGGATCGGGTCGCTGACCTTCAAGAACAGGTATACATCCAGGCCGTGGGATAGTTAGAAGATAAAAAGTGGAGAGGTAAGGGATTGCTTGCGGCGCACCCTAGATGATGTCGACCAGGGTCACCGTGAAGTAAAGGGTCTTGCCCAGGAGCTCATTGTTATAGTTCATCCTGAACGTTCCGGCCGACTCATCGACCATGTCCACGTAGAAGGTCAATCCTTTGGAAAGGTCATAGCCCTCGACCATTCCCGCATCGGCGCTGGTCAGCAGGTTCCTTATCTCGATTATGCCGTTGCCACCAGCGGCGGCTGAGTCGACAGAGACCACCTCTGCGTACCAACCCGTCGGCGGGGTCGAATCCGGCTCGCCGTAGACCGCGAACTTCTGGCCCACCATCGGCTTGTTCATGAGAAGGACCGTGTCTGACTTGGAGTTCGCGTCTACCACCAGGATGTCCCAACCATACAGGGGGTCCTGGACCACCATGCCCGCTTTGGGGACCTCGCTATAGACTGAGTAGAATATCGTGTAATTAGTGATATCGTACACAGGTGCTATCACGAGCAACGGCATGGTGAATAGCAAGCTGGCATTCATGTCGCCATATCCCTCATCTGGGGGGACGGTGATGACTTTCGTCTCGTCGACGGACATTCCTAGGACGCCCTGGTCGAATCCTGGGATCATCTGGCCCGCGCCCACCGTGAACTGCAATGGGGTGTAAGCTGATTGAGCCCTCAGGTTGAAGGAGAGCGACTTGGGATAGAGCGCGTCGTTGCTAGCGACGTCCCATAGGGAGGTATCGAAGACCCTACCGTCATCCAGCCTTCCTATGTAATTCACCTTGACCGAGTCGCCGTTCACGACCACTTCGGACGTGGGGCCTTGGTTGGACTGGCTTCCAGTGTAAAGGAGTACAGCGACGCTACTGGCGCTGACCATGAGAACGGCGATGAGCACGATCAGGACCGTGCTCGTGAGCGCCCTGGCGTCTTTCATGTGCTTCCTAAGTTTCATGCAGAATCTGCCTGCGAATTCATTCGCCTCTATTAAAGGTTGTCCATTTTGAGCTGGACCTGAAAACGCTCCAGGAGTCCGGGCTTAACTTAAATATCAGACAAACATTACTTCGCCACTCGATGAAGGCCCTTTACATCCACGCCGATTACATGGAGTTCGAGGTCAAGAAGCCCACCCCGGTCGCGGAGAAGATCGACGAGGCGCAGCAGAAGGGCAGACTGGACGAGGTCCTGGTGGCTTTCATCACCGTGGAGAAGAAGGACGAGGGCAAGGTGCCGCAGGTGGCGGAGGAAGCATCGGCCGACCTCGTGGATGTGATGACCAAGGTCAAGGCGGAGCGGGTCATGCTCTACCCGTATGCTCACCTCTCTCCGGAGCTGTCCGATCCAGCGACGGGCGTGGAGATGATGAAGGCCTTGGAAGCAAGGCTGAAGGAGATGGAAGTTGAGGTGGTCCGCGCCCCCTTCGGATGGTACAAGGCCTTCCGCTTGAGCTGCAAGGGACACCCCCTGTCCGAGCTCTCCAGGGACTTCGTAGGTAAGGATACCAAGGCTGCTCCCAAGGGGGAGGAGAGCTTCGTCGTCCTCACGCCAGATGGCAAGGAGTACTCCCCGCAGGAGTACAAGTCAGGCAACGAATGCTTCATGATCATGATGGAGAAGGAAGCCCTCAAGAAGGAGCATCCTCTGGCCGGTGAGGTCAAGTACCTGCGCCTTTGCCGGAAGTTCGGGATCCAGTGGGAGCCCATGTCCGACGTGGGGCATATGTGCTTCACCCCGAAAGGGGCGGTGATGATGGACCTGGTGGGGGATTATTCATTTGACATAGTCAACGACCTGGACCTGCCCGTCTATACGGTCAAGGGCACCAACATGTTCTCCCTCGAGGAGGGGCCGGTGAAGGAGCACGCCGCCTTGTTCGGCGACAGGCTCTACATGATACCCGGCGAGAAGCGGGACTTCGTGATGAGGTATGCCGCCTGCCATCAGCAGTTCGCAATGATGCGGAACTGGAACATCTCCTACAAGCAGCTTCCCTATGGCGCCTTCGAGGTCGCGGACGCCTATCGACTGGAGCAGTCCGGCGAGACCATGCTCTGCTTCAGGACCAGGCGCATGAACATGCCTGACCTGCATGTGGTCTGCAAGGACCTAAGGCAATCAGAGGACTGGTTCGAGAGGCTGGACGCGCGCATCTACGACGAGACGCACAAACTGGACCGCGATTACGAAATGCTGGTGAACTTCTCTTCCAAGGATGCGTATCGTCAGCACAAGGAAATGCTGATGTCCATCTTGAGGAAGCATGACAAGCCGGCGCTGCTGCACTTCTACCCTGAGGGCATCAACTACTACTGGACCGTCAATATCGAATACCACATCCTGGACGACATGAAGCGGGCCAGGGAGATCGGTACGGTGCAGATAGACATCGGCAATGCCAAGCGCTTCGGCATCACCTACACCGACGACAAGGGCCAGAAGCAATACCCGATAATCCTGCACACGGCGGTAATCGGCACCATCGAGAGGTACATCTACACCCTCCTGGACACGGCGGTGCGGATGGAGGCCCAGGGCAAAGTGGGCGTCCTACCGCTCTGGGTCGCGCCCGAGCAGGTGCGCTTCCTGACCGTCTCCGATTCCCATCTCGAAAAGGCAAAGGAGCTGGCCGCGAAGGTGCAGGCTGCCCGGATCCGAGTGGGCCTGGACGACCGCGGTGAGACCGTGGGCAAGAAGGTGAGGGAGGCCAAACAGGACTGGGTCTCCTTCGTCATCGTCGTCGGGGACAAGGAGATGTCCTCTGGTACGCTCAGCGTATACGATCGGTCGGCGAACAAGAACGTGGAAATGACCCTGGATGAGCTCGTCAGGCGCATCAATTCCGAGACAGAGGGAAAGCCTTTCCGGCCTTTGTATATGCCCAGGGAACTATCCCTGCGGGTGGACTTTCCCTGACAAATCATAAATATGCAACGGCGTAACAACTTCGATATTCCCTTGTCTGGACATGAATTATGAACTGAGGATAAGGTTAAGTCTGTTCCTTTTTTACGAGCTTCTCGGGAGGGGGGACGCCTTTCTTTAAGGTGTATGCATAGATGGCGGCCTGCCCTGCCTTATTCGAGAGGACCATCGGACCCTTCATGGATTGGGCTTTCATCCATCCCATGGGCTTGGATTTGGAGGATAGCCTCTCGAAGACCTCGATCTTCTGAAGAAACTCGATGTCATCCCAATTGACCGTCAGTGGCGGTCTGAACCTATATTTCAGGACAATGCTATCCTCAGATATCACGGCGCTCCTTGGGGTTTTCCTCCCATCATAATAATACATTACCAATGGAAGGCCTATGGCCACCGCGAACAGTAGAGCCGAAATCATTTGGTCAACCGGCCACATAGCCAAGGCGGCGGCGAAGAAAAGGCCGAACTCGAAAAACAAGAAGATCGTAGAGCGTTGGTTAGTTGGTTGAGGATATTCGACCCCTTTCTTCAGGTCGATCGATTGCTTCATCACTGGAGCGCTACCAGTCGCCTGAGCCATGACGCTCTGCTTAACCCTTCTTGCCATTCCCTCGGTCTATCGCGAAGATAGTAATTATACTATGTCTTAGGGTGGTGGTGCTTCCCAAGCGTCTTCACCAAAAAAGGGTGATATTGGGTTGTTGAACAGCACATCTGGACGCGAGTTTTCGATACATCGAGCCGATGAATCCATTCACCGCGGATTACCATTAATTCTAATAGTTGGACATAAATCATAGTATCCAACTCCTAATGGGTGCTGACCTTTGACAAGAGAAAAACTGGATGCCACGGATAAAAAGATCCTGATGATCTTAGCTAACAATCCGGAGTGGACCTATGAGGAGATAGCCGCCCATATGAAGATGACCAGCAGGTCGGTCGGCTATCGGATTGAAAGGCTGCGCAATATGAAGGTAATCCAGAAGGCGCATCTTATCTACTATGACCGGCTCGGGGAGCTCATATACGCCGCGGTCGTCAAGTTCGCTCCAGGCATCACTCCTCAAAATCAAGAACTGGCTGTCAAGGAGCTCAAGAAGAACCCAGCGACCATCCAAGTATTCACAGCACTGGGAAGCTTCGGCATGATCATCCTGTTCCACGCCGAGACACCGGCCGATGCCCAGAAGATATTACGAGAGAACATCATCAGCAAGGAATGCTTTGAGAGCTACGATATTGCCCAGATCACGGACATCTTCAGCATCTACCGTCATTTCTATTGAGTTGTGGGTGCGGCTATGCCCAGGGTGCGATTCGAACCGTCGGGTATCGTTGCCGAAGCCAAGGTCGGGGAGACCATCCTCGAGGTCGCGCGCCGTTCGGATGTGCCTATAGAATCAATTTGCGGAGGGAGGGGGATTTGCGGCAGATGCCGCGTCCAAATCGTATCTGGCACAACGGAACCTACCAAAGAGGACCTGAAGCTGCTAGGTAAACGGAAGGTACAATCTGGAACACGCCTGGCCTGCCGCCAGAAAGTGGTCGAAGACATCACCATCGAAACTCCAGAGTATCTGGGAAGCTCCAAGCACGTCATTTTGGAGAGCTCTGATGAGATCCAGGACATCGACCCAGCAGTCAGAGAGATGCTCGTCCATCTCCAGGGTTCCACGCTAGAGCACCCTGAGAGCATCCATTCCCAATTAATCGATGCCTTAAGGGAGATCGGCTTCGATGGAAAGAGGGTGCCTCATTCGGTTTTGGAGACCTTGGCCAAGGTCTCTCCCGAGGGTCAGGACTTGCATGTCGTCACAAGGGAGCCGGAGATACTCAGGATCGAAATGGGAGGGGGGGAAGGCATCTATGGGGTGGCCATAGACGTCGGATCGACCACTGTCGTCGCATATCTGATGGACCTGTCGTCTGGAAAGGTCCTGGCTGTGCACTCACATCTCAATCCTCAGATCAAGCACGGCGATGACGTCATCTCCAGGATCACCTTTTCCATGGCGGAACAGAATGGGAGGAAGGAACTGCAGGACCTTGTGGTTGGCTGCATAAACCAGCTTATCGAGTCCTGCTGCGAAACGGCGAGCGTTAAAACAAAAGAGATCATGGAGGTCATGTTAGTCGGCAACACTGCCATGCACCATTCCGTCTTTGGGCTGGACCAGAGGCTGCTCACCCTAGTTCCCTTTGCTCCAGTAGTAACCGAGGCAATCGAGTTCAAAGGTCGAGAATTGGGTGTAAGGATTTCGCATGAGGGTTATGCATGTTCGCTCCCCAACGTTGCTGGGTTCGTTGGGGCGGACCATGTCGCAGTACTGCTTGCGGCCCATCTTGATGAGCTCCCCGACCCACACATGGTCATAGACATCGGCACGAACGGTGAGATTTCTGTAGGGGATGAAAATGACATCTTCTCAGCCTCTGTCGCTGCCGGACCTGCCTTCGAGGGCGGTAATTTGTCCTGTGGAATGAGGGGCGCCGAGGGTGCCATCGATCATGTTACCATCGATGAGGACCTAAACCTGGAATATTCGACCATAGGTGAGAAGAGGCCAAGGGGCATCTGTGGCTCAGGAGCCATCGACCTCGTTTCGGAGATGTTCCTTGCAGGCATCATCAATACTAGCGGAAAGATCCAAGAGGTTGACCCCAAGAGGGTGCATAAGAAGGACGGTGAATGCCGTTACGTCCTGGTAGAGGCGGCGGATTCAGCCCTTGGCCGGGAGATCTCTTTCACTCAAGAGGATGTTGTTCAAATCCAATTCGCCAAAGGAGCGCTGCACGCTGCCAGCGAGATCCTGATGGAGAGACGAGGAATCGATACAACGGAGCTAAAAGGCATTTTAATGGCTGGTGCATTCGGCAACTTCGTGGACCCCGAGAGCGCTAGGAACATAGGGCTCTTCCCTGAGGTACCCTTGAGCAAAATAAAAGGCATAGGAAACGCTGCCGGCTCAGGCGCCAAGATGGCTTTGATGAGTAAGAGGGTACGCGACAAAGCTCAGAACTTGGCCAGGGAGTTAACCTATGTCGAACTCGCTGCCCAGCAGGACTTCGAGGATCGATTCTACGCCTCGCTCTACTTCCCCCACCTCGATTGGAGCAAGTTCCCTGAGGTAACTTCGAAAGTCCGCAACCGGGATGGTCAATAAGCCCTTCATAGATCGAGGCGGTGACCCTTTAGGATTTCTTGACCGGAGAGATTCGCATTTGTGCGCAACAAATGCTGCATACATTCACGGAGATGATTTGTCTAATCAGCGTTAAATAAATGATAAGAAACTCATCAAAAGAACATTGAATCCTCTTTGAATTAGACATTTTTTCGATTTCCTTTCCTTTTTTACGCGTTTTCACAGAATGGAATACCGTCTACTTTATAAGCCAACAGGCGATTTCCTCAGCCTAATACACGGCCATGGTGCCATCAAGGAGGGAATAGTACATGGTGCCGAAACGGAAGCCGTGGAGGGAAAGGTAGCGAGGTCGGAAAATGTCACCTGGAGAAATTGAAATTGCACCAGAGGCTTGCCCGGCCGAGGAACCTACGCTGAAAGGCAAGTTGGGTTGGTGGTACTTATTCGCCATGGCCACGGCTTCCATAATAGGTCCTTGGGTCGTAATGAGCCAATTCTGGTATTCTGTGTCAGGGCCTTCAATCGCACTTGCCTTCGTTGTTGTCGGCTTGATTTGCATTCCGATAGGCATGGTGTACGGCGAACTAAGCGCGATGTTCCCCAAAGTGGGCGGCTCTTTCGTCTTCGTAAAGCGAGGATTCGGGGTCGAGGCATCCTATTGGGTGACCTGGGCTTTACTTTTATCATACTTGTCCCTGATGGCCTACATGCTGAGCTCACTCGCAACGATCATCCAGATCATGTGGATACCAGATCTAACTCTGGAGACCATAGCGATCGTCTCATGCTTATTGGCAATAGTGATGTTCGGGCTTACCTGGAGAAAGGTGGATTTGTCCGCTACGATCCAATTCTGGTTGTTCGCGTTCACCATCATAGTCGGCTTCGGGTACCTGATATTGTTCGTCTTTAGCCCACAATTCGACACCGGGAACTGGGACCCCTTCTTTGCCTTTGGGACCCCAGGGTTCCTACAGGGCGTCGGGCTGATGATCACCATGTACTTCGGGTTCGAGCTCATTCCGCAATTCGCCGAGGAATGCGAATACCCGCACGCAAAGCATTGGAAGGTGATGGTCTGGTCCGTGTTTGCTGCGATGGTCCTCTATGCGTCCATCTCATTGGTCGAGACCGCCATGGCTCCCTTATCAGAACTACTTGCCCTGCCTAACTTCATCGCAGGTGTTCTGGCCGAGCAGACCTATGGAGCATGGTTGCAATACCTCATCGTCTTCGCCAACATTGCGACCCTGCTTTCTTGCGTGATCGGATTCTGGCTTGGCGCATCTAGGGTATTGTTCGCCATGGGCCGCGAGGGCATCATGCCTCGGATATTCTATAAGGTCAACAAGCACCACCAGCCGTATATTGGGAACATAGTGATTTTGGGGGTCACCCTGTTCTTCATCTTATACTGCTATTTTGCAGGGACCAACTGGGTGGTGGCTCTCTATACCTTGATGGCCATCGGGGTCGCCCTCGCCTATATGTTCACATCCGCGGCGTACGTCCGACTGAAGTATACGATGAAGGACAGGCCTAGGCCATGGAAGGCACCGGGCGGAGTGGTTATGGGAGTGGCCGCAACTATCGCAGGCGTCTTCATCACCTACGAGGTCTTCTCATTCTTCTACGAGGATGTCTGGATATTGTTCATCAGCTACTTCGTCATCGGATTCGCAATCCGCCTGTTCCTGCTGTGGGATTCGAGGAAGCACCCTGAGCAATTCACGAAGGCCAGGGACCACATGAATGAATGAGGCAAACAAAATCAAACCCTTTCTTCTATCTCTTTTCATCATCTTTGAAATACGCATGGTGATGGAGTTGACTTAAATGCGATCTAGAGAGCGCGTCATAGCCACGATCAAAGGAGAGGGCGTAGATCAAGTCCCATTGAACCCACCGTTCCAGGGATTCTGGGCTTTGGGTATTGCGAACATATCTGTGCCATTGTCCCTAAAGAAACCGAAATTGGGAGCAGAAGCTCAGATCAAGGCAGCGGAGAGGTTCGGATTCGATGGGCTGGAGACCACCGGAGACTTTCTCATGCCCCCGGTCGAGGCTTTGGGATGTGAGGTCAAGCAGCCAGATGTCGGTGCCGGATCCACTTGGACGCCGATCATCAACGAACCTGGGGACCTTGACAAGTTG
Source organism: uncultured Methanomassiliicoccaceae archaeon (assembly GCA_964354665.1). GTDB lineage: Archaea > Thermoplasmatota > Thermoplasmata > Methanomassiliicoccales > UBA472 > JAJRAN01. The sequence continues at coordinate 91,869 of CAYHAO010000001.1, forward strand.
GAGGTCCCGGACATGCGACTTGATCACCGCATGATGTCACACACCATAGCAACCGAATACGTCCTGGAGAAGGTGGGGAAGGAGAGATTCGTCCAGTTCAGTACCATCGCGCCTTTCACCTTAATTGGGGACATTAGGGGAGTGGAAACGTTCATGCTGGACACCTTGACCGACCCCGATTTCGTGGTAAGGATGCTCCAGTTCGGGAACGAGGTCATGAAGACCTATGTGGAATACATGATTAAACTTGGCGTCGATGGGATAACTCTTTGCGACCCCACTGCGTCTGGCTCCCTTATCTCGCCTGGGGACTTCAAAAAGTACTCCAAGCCCTATATAAAGGACTGCGCCAAGGTGATCAAGAAGCATGATGGATGCTTTATCCTTCATATCTGTGGCGACACCTCGGACCGTCTCGATGAAGTCCTAGATACCAAGCCAGACGTGTTCTCGATCGATTATCAGGTCGACCTGGCGGTCGCCAAGAAGGCCTTCGGGATCAGATCCACCCTACTAGGTAACGTGAAGCCCGCTCATACGCTCTACTCAGGAACACCGGATGCCTGCCTCAAGGAATGCCTGGATTGCATTAAGAAAGGCGGAGAAATCAGGTACATCCTAGGGGCAGGATGCGACATCGCACCTGGCTCTCCCGAGGAGAATGTGATGCAGATGGGCCGCGCAGTGCAAATGGCGAGGAGGGCATCTAAGAAATAGGACTGCCTACTTCGCCAGATATCTTTTCCTTCTTTACAACTTTTTTCTAGGTTGAAATACGCTTATATTTAATTACTGTACTGGCATTGATGTCACAGGGATTTCAATCGCTGTCGACACGACATGGCTGACGGTTACCGCCCTCATGGTAATAGCCGTAGCAAGCCATTTTGTATTCATCAGGTTGAAACAACCGACAGTGATAGGAGAACTGCTGGTTGGTATTATCATCAGCATAATTCTCTTGAATATCTTCCATGTTGATGATACGCCTAACGAAACGATTGCAGTCTTGGCACAACTTGGGTCAATAGTCTTGCTCTTCATTATTGGCCTTGAGTGCGACGTGAAGCAGATATTCACGAAGCAAACTTTCATTATCGCCGCGCTGGGAGTTATAGTTGCCTGGGGCTTAGGATTCTTGGTGTTCGCCGCGTTCATCCCATCGGATTCGATCGGGGGGGTGATTTTTGGGGCGACCATCTTCGTCTCCACTAGCGTCTCGGTATCTGCCAGCGTCCTTCAGGAGATGGGACTAATATCGAAGAAGATAGGGCAAACGATTATTGGAGCGGCAGTAGTGGATGATATCCTTGGGATGCTGGCATTCGCTATTGCGAAGGGAGTCGCTACAGGGGATGTCTCAACCGCTGGGGTATTGATCGTAACAATCGAGGCGGTCGCTTTTGTCGTATTGGGTATATGGCTCGGTAAGAGATACCTTTGCCAGGTAATTCATTACATGGAAAGAAAGGCGCAATCCTGTGGCCTTTCGTATACCACTTTCGTTCTCGGATTTGCCTTTGCCTTGCTATATGCATTCGTAGCTGAATTGATTGGTATATCGGCAATCGTCGGTGCCTTCGTCGCGGGGGCGGTCATGTCATCCCTTCCGCTGAAGCACGATCTTGAAAAAGGAATGAAATATCTTGGGGCTTTGTTCGTCCCGCTCTTCTTCATCACCGCTGGACTTGCATTCAGTCTGGATGGTTTCCTAAGCGTTTGGGTATTCGCCATAGTCATTACTATCGCTGCCATTGTGTCAAAGACTGTTGGATGCGGGGTCGGAGCGAGGGTCACGGGTATGCCATGGAAGAAATCTCTTGCGGTCGGCACAGGTATGGTACCGAGATTAGAGGTGCCGGTGGTAATCGCAACCTATGGATTGCTCAACGGCCTGATCGGAAGCGACATCTTCTCAGCCGCTGTGTTCTTGGGAATTGCCACTTCGCTGATTGGCCCAATATTGTTCCGCAGGGTCCTGAAATCCGATATGAAAGGAGAAAAATTCGCAAAGAGAGAAGAGATCTGCCCTGTCGAGTGATTTCAAAAAGTCCGAAGATTGTATTGGATCTCGTTTGTGGCAAGCAGTATTCTATTGCGTAAATTTATTTGCCAGAATAGCATACCGCTCTCAGAGGGAAAGGGATGGACCCTGAGAGCACAGCTTGGTTCCAGCTGACGCTTTTGCTGATCGTAGCTGTAGGAACATATTTCTTAATGGTACGAGTGAAGCAACCTTTGTTAATCGGAGAGATACTGGCAGGAATCATCATTAGTATACTTTTCACCACATTCTTCGGTTCAAACTTCATACCTGAAGAGCTAGTGAGCATGATTGCGACAATCGGCTCAATCATCCTCTTGTTCATGATCGGACTTGAGTGTGATCTTCGAGCAATCTACACAGAGAGGAATTTGCTGATCGCTTTCGGGGGCGTGGTGCTTCCTTGGGTCCTTGGATATCTGGTATTCTCCCTTTTGGTACCAGACTCCTCGACCATGGAGGCCATTTTTGTCGGCGTCATCCTGGTTGCCACGAGCGTAGCAGTGGCCGCCGATATCCTGGTCGAGACGGGCACGATGTCCAAACCTTTGGGAAAGGCAATTCTTGGGGCGGCCGTGATCGACGATATTCTTGGCATGATTGTCCTGGCTTTGACGAAGGGGGCGATGGGGGATGGGGATATGTGGGCCATCCCTATTAGCATCGTCTCAGCGCTGGCATTCTTGGGATTCGGCATCTGGCTCGGTGTGAAATACCTGTGCCCCGTGATAAAATGGGCTGAGAACAAGGGGAAGAAGAATGGACTGCGACACATAGGTTTCACATTAGGGTTTGCCATCGCCCTTCTCTATGCATTCATCGCTGATCTGATTGGCATATCTGCGATCGTGGGCGCCTTCGTGGCTGGGACCGTCTTCGCAACATTGCCCTTCAAGAGTGAGTTCGAGGTCGGAAATGAGTATCTGGAAGCCATCTTCGTACCGATCTTCTTCATCACCGCCGGGCTAATGTTCAGTTTGAACGGACTGATCGCGGTTTTGCCTGTGGCCATCGCCCTGACGCTGGTAGCGATTATTAGCAAGATCGTAGGATGTGGGATACCTGCCCGGCTTTCCGGGCTGAGTAGAAAGGAATCCCTCGCTGTCGGAATCGGAATGGTACCTCGCATGGAGGTCGCGATGGTCATAGCCATCTATGGCCTGGAGAAAGGGATAATCGGAGAGGATATCTACTCCATGGCCGTCTTCATTGGTTTAGCTACTGCCCTAGTGACGCCGTCATTGCTACGCTGGGCGCTCAAGGGCTTGACCGATGAAAAGCCGAAGCCGGTCGAGCGACATGAGGTCGATCCCAGCTGCGATGATTGACTGAGGAAATTTTTAAACAAATAAAATTGAAAATCTTAAAAGGTTTATGGAAAGGGATTTCGGTCCTTACACCGTTCCACAAGCTGCCTTGCACTCGGCCTGGACCTTCTTGACCTCGTCCTCGAAGACCTCCATGGCCTTGTCGATGTGCTCCTTTCGACAGTTGAGCGCCGGGATGATGCGGATCGAGGAAGGCCCGCAGAACAATATCAATAGGCCCTTCTTCAGGCAGCCGTTGACGATCTTGTTCCTGGTGTCCATGTCCATCTTCTTGGACTTCTTGTCCTTGACTATTTCCACCGCAGTCATCAGGCCGATGCCCCTGACATCGCCCACGATCTCGTACTTGTCCTTGATCTCGTGCTCGCGCTTCAACAGGTGCTCGCCCATCTTGGTGGCGTTTTCGAGCAACTTCTCTTCCTTTATCGTCTTCAGGGTGGCCAATGCGGCCGCCGTCGTGACCAGGTTTCCGGCGAAGGTGGTGGCATGGGCACCTGGCTGCTTGATGTCGTACTTCTCGTTGAAGACGCAGGCGCTCATCGGCAGGCCAGAGGCGATGCCCTTGGCGATGCAAGTGACGTCTGGCACCACGTCGAAATTCTCGACGCCGAACCACTTGCCCGTCCTGCCTATCCCGCTCTGGACCTCGTCCGCAACCAACAGGATGCCATACTTCTCGGTCATCTTGCGGATCTCCTTGTGCCACTGCTTGGGCGGAATGATGTACCCACCTTCGCCCTGGATAGCCTCCACGAATACCGCGGCGACCTCCTCGGGCGGAATGAACTTGGTGAGTAACTCCTCTTCGATGAACTTGGCGCAGTAGACGTCGCAGGAAGGGTACTCCATCTTGTAGGGACAGCGGTAGCAGTAGGCGTAGGGCACGTGTATCACACCGGGCATCTCAGGCATGAACCCCTTGCGGTAGTTGGTCCTGGAGGCGGTCAGCGCCATGGCGCCGATGGACTTGCCGTGGAAAGCGCCGTGGAAGGCGATGTTCCTGGGCCGGCCCGTGCTCCACCTGGAGACCTTGATGGCCGTATCGATGGTGTTGCACCCCGTGCAGGAGAAGTAGGTCTTCTTGACGAAGTTGCCTGGGACGATCTCATTGAGCTCCTCGGCCAGCTGGCCCTCCAGGTTCTGGGAGAGCAGGATGCCGGGGAAGTGGATGAGGGTCTCCAATTGCTGCTGGGCCGCCTTAACGACGGTGGGGGGGCAATGGCCCAGGTTGTTGACGGCGATGCCCGACTGGAAGTCCAGGTAGACGTTGCCGTCCACGTCCTCGACGTACATTCCCTTGCCGCGCTTGGCGACCACTGGCATGACCTTGTTCATGGTGGCCATGAAGCGCTTGTCCCTGTCCATTATCTTCTGAGCCTCCGGTCCCGGAGGCTCGCACTTCATTGATATTCCTTTCAGCTCTTGGCTCATTCTCCCTTCCTCCTCACTTTGACTTCCGCCCGTACTTCTCGGCGGCTCTCACCATCTCCTTGATCTTCTCGAAGTCGGTGTTGGGGGATATCTCGCATCCAGGCGCTATGATCAAGCCGGTGCCGTCACCGAATCCCTGGTGGATGGCGTCCTTCACCTCGTTGCTGATGTCCTCCATCTTACCGATCATGAGCGTGGTGGTCTGGTCCATGCCTGCGACCAGGCAGACCTTCTTACCCCACTTGGCCTTGGCCTCGCTGATCTTCAGGTTGCTCCCCCTGTCCCACCAGTTGATCCCACCGGTGTTGGGGTAGTGGGAGAGGAGCTCGAAGAACGGCTCGACGCCGCAGACGTGCAATATGTTGAATCCGTCTTTGTTCTTCAGCCCGCCCAGGACCTTGCGGTCGTAGACCGCCCCGAACTCCTCGTACTGGTCGATGGTCACTATCTCCGCCGAAGCGCGGGTCGGCGCATATAGAAGACCGTCCGCCCCGGCGTCGAAGATCTGGTCAGCATAGTCTATGGTGGTCTCGGTGATCGTCTTCAAGCCCTTCTTCAACGCGTCCGGGTTCAGGATGATGTCCATCAGGACGTTCTCCATGGCCCTGACATGGGTGGTGCTGGTGAGCGGGCTGGGAATGTACGGCATCATCGAGACCGTCTCCCCGACCTTTTTGCGCATCATCGCGATGGCCTGGATCGGGACGTGCATCCTGCCGTCCTTCTTGGGGTCCAGCACCTCCATCCTCTCCCAGTCCTCTGGCTCCCTGACGGCGAAATCGTCCATCATGGGGGCGAGGCCCTCGGTGTAGCGCATGACCGTTCCCCATCCGGAGGCCATCTGGCCCACGTCGGACATGGGATGGAGCATGTCTACGCCGGTCTTCTCCAGGAATGCCAGCTGCCCTTTGGCCATCTTCTCGCCATTGGTGGCGTACTCCTTGGTGCCGAAGCCGCCTGCCCTGGCCCCAATGAACCAGGCCATGCCGCTTACCGGTACGCGATCGACCGGATGGTGCTTGATGGCGTCATGCACCCTTTGCTGTGAGTTCTTGCTCATTTGATCACTCACGCAAAGCTTACTTGTCCTGCCTTGCGGACAAATAGTGCTGCTCTCCCTTAATCAGGTGCTTGGCCATCTCTACGGCCAGGATGGCGTCGGCGGCGTATCCGTCCGCGCCAATGTGCTTGGCGTAGGTCGTGGTAAGGGGCGCCCCTCCCACGGCGAACCTGACTTTATCGCGGATCCCTGCCTCCTTCATCATATTGCTAATCTCTTGTAATTCGGGCATGGTCGCCGTCAGTAATGTCCCGGCTCCAATGATGTTAGCGTTGACCCTCTTAGCCTCGCTCACGAACTTCTCCAAGGGGACATCCTTACCCAGGTCGATGACAGTAAAGTCATAGACTGTTAGCATCGAGCACACAAGGTTCTTTCCAATGTCATGGATATCATTCTTGATCGTTCCCATGACCACCACTCCCTCTTTGCCGTGGGCATCGGCCGTATAGGGTACCAATATCTTCTTGAAGCAGTGGGTGGCGAGGATGAGCTGGGGCAGGGCGATCTCTCGCTCCCTGTACCTGTGCCCCACCAAGTTCATGGCGTCGATCAGCACCTTGCCGATCTCCTTGCTGTCCACGCCGGCCTTCTTCATGTCCTCCCCGATCTTCTGCGCCTCCGCGGCCTTACCGTTCACGACACAGTCGTAGATTCTCTTGTACTGTTCATCGTTCAGCATCGTTTCCACCTCTTTTTTCAAACGACCCTAATGATTTGCATTCTCCTGCCATTAATACTTACCGTGCTTGCGGCCAGCCTTTATCATGGCCTTCATGTTCTCCTTGGGGGTCTTGGGGGAGATGTCGCATCCCGCCGCTAGGATGAAGCCGCTGTTGGGCATTGCGATCCTGCAGGCCTCTGCGATCTCCTTATCGATGCTCTCTGGAGTTCCGTCAGTGAGCGTGTTGGTGTGATCGACCCCGGCCATCAGGCACAGGTCCTTGCCCCACCCATCTTTTGCCTCCTGGAGGTTAGGCTTGGCGCCCTTGTCCCACCAGGAGATGCCCTTGGTGTTCTTCGTTGACCTGGAGTACTCAGATATTATCTCGAACATGGGCTCGACGCCGCAGACGTGGCAGATGTGGTACAGCCGCTCGGTCTTCTTGAAGATCTCCATATCCCATGGCACACCGAACTCACGATACTGGTCGACGGTGGTGATCTCCTTGGAGGCGCGAGTTGTTAGGTAACAGGAGTAGAACGCCCCCTCGTCGGCGCAGGCATTGAGGAAGTCCGCGACAGTTATGGCGATGGTCTTCAATCCCTTCTTCAGGGCGTCTGGCTCGGTAAGCATGTGTATCAACACCGTCTCCATCGGCGCCACGTGAGTCGCTGTGGTTATCGCTGACGGCACATCAACGCCTATCGGCACCCGGTCATGGTACTTTTCCTTGAGCCACTTGCAGGCGTCGAGATAAGTCGGCATCCTGCCATCGATCAATGGATCCAGGACGTCCAGCTTCTCCCAGTCCCCCGGCTCGTTGACCGCGAACTTTCCCAGTGCCATGTGGATGTCCGGAGCGTCCGGTAGCTTCATCCTCACCCCCCAGCCCTGGACGATCTCGCCTACGTCGGACAGGACGTAGGCCGTATCTCCACCCACCTCATCCAGGAAGTGGCTGGTAACCTGTGCCATCTTTAGCCCGTTCCTGCCATACTCGACGGTGTCCTTCCAAGTCAGGTTCTCCTTCACCCAATGTAGCTGTAGGATTCCTGCAAAATAGGATATGGGAACCATATCCGGAGTCTCATGCTTCAGAGCCGCCTCAAACCTCTGCGTGCTAGTCATCTGCTTCATACTTACCCCTGGCCCAATGATAATAATAGCAGGATGAGAAATTCAACGCCGCTTAAATATGCTATCTTCATTTCCTACGCAGATATCTGGGTTTTTTGGAAACTTTGGGCCTGTTTGTGCGTTAGAGTTTTCGAAAAAGCCGACCATATAACCC
>CAYHAO010000002.1:0-8699 GCA_964354665.1 uncultured Methanomassiliicoccaceae archaeon
CGAGCTTGGCGGTTGTCCGACATCCTTGAACCGTGCGCCAAATGGATCCTCACCAGGATTCTGTTCACGAAAGCGAACTCATAGTGCTCCGCCAACCTGATCCAGAGCTCCCGGTCTTCCATGCTGGGCAGGTTTGGCCTGAATCCCCCTACCTTTTTCAAGCACTCCCCGTCGATCAGGAAGCAGATGGTGGGGGGCCTTATCGTTCCATCTATCAACTGTTCCAGATGCTCACCGTCCCATCCCTCCCTGTGTTGCCTGATCGTTATGCCCTGAGAATCGTCATAGACCTCTCCCAGGCAATAGGACACCTTGTACCTCCAGCCTTTCTTGGCAAGGTCCTCGATATGGGCAGCGATCTTGTCCGGGAACATCTCATCATCGTCATCCAGGAATGCAACGTATGCACCTTTGGCATCTGCTATCCCGTCGTTCCTCGCAATTGAGACGCCCTGATTCTTTTCTTGCCTAAGAAGCCGTATTCGGTCGTCCTGGAAGGATGCGATTATGGGCGCGACGTCCACTTTTGATGCGTCGTCGACTACGATGATATCGAGGCGCTTATAGGTCTGAGTTAGAACGCTCTCTAATGCCCGCCTCAACAGGTCAGGTCGATCGTGGGTAGGGATGATCACGCTGACGAGGAAAGGCTCACTGCTCTTATCGATTTGACCGATCGAACCTCCATCCTCGTTCACGTGCCTAGTCCTGGTGGGCATGACTCGATCCTATTTTCTCTCCACCAACGATTAAGTTATCAATGCTCACTTAACCATGGTATTCTCGAATATATGTGTTGTGCCAGGGCATCGATCGCTTCGTTGTCCGCTGGTGGCCTTGACCTTATTAGGTGGATATTTCTAAAGGTGAGATAGATTACTTCCAGAGAGGTGTGACCATATCCGCTAGCAAGATCAGGTTCGAGAGCCCCGACCTGAAAGCCCTTTCCAAGGAAGGCCTGGCCTCAGTGGACATGCACCTCCATACCGACCATTCCGATGCTGCCCTGACCGTGGAACGGGCGCTCCAGAAGGCCCGTAAGGACGGCTTCGGCATTGCCGTCACCGACCACAACGAGATCTCGGGGTCATTGAAGGCCTTCGACGAGGCGCAAGGGACGATCGTCGTTCCAGGGATCGAGGTCAGTGCCGCTGACGGGCCCCACATCCTTGCCTATTTCTATTCGCCTGGCGACCTGAAGGACTTCTACGCCAGGCATGTCGCCCCTCGGAAACGTAGCAGCCCCTGGCTGGCCATCCGCTCCGACACCCCAACCATCGCCAGCGCCCTGAAGAAATATCCATGCCTCACGGTGGCCGCTCATCCCTACGGCTACCTGATGTTCAACAAGGGGTTGCAGAAATGCATTGACCTGGAGTACCTGGCCCCGGAGGTTGTGGACGGCTTCGAGGGCTTCGAGGTCATCTGTGGCGGGATGGCCCATGCCCTGAACCTCAAAGCCGTGGAGCTCGCGGACCGGAAGGGGAAATGCTTCACCGGTGGGACGGACGGCCACATCCTTCAGGACCTGGGCAGCGTGGTGACCTGCGCCCTGGCCTCGTCGCACGAGGAGTTCCTGGAGGCCGTGGAGGCTAGGGAGAATATGGTGATCGGAAAGGAGAAGGACCCGTTCCAGAAGGTGGCCACGGGCACCATGCTCCTGGGCAAGCACTCCAGGTACTTCCTGCCATCCATGCAGGTGCACTTCGAGCAGAACCTGCCGAGGATCAAGCATTACTTCGACCGCAAGGTGCGCCAGTTCCGAGAATGGAACGACAAGTAGCCCTCAGGCGATGGGCGTGTAGAGGCGCCCGATGGCCTCCTTCCTCTTCACCTTGCCAGGCCGCTTGGCGTACTCCTCCTTGGTGAGCTCGGTGCAATGGCTGGAGATGTCCTCGATGAAAGCGGACTTGATCGTCGGCACCAGCTCAGGGTCGTAGACCATGGCGTTGGTCTCGAAGTTGAGCTCGAAGCTCCGCCGGTCAAGGTTTCCGCTCCCTACGGAGGCCATGATGTCGTCGACGATGACCACCTTGGCGTGGATGAAGCCGTCCTTCTGGAACTGGTGCACTCGCACCCCGGCGTTAAGCAGCTCGCCCGCGTTCTGCAGCGAGGCCCAGTAGACGAAGGGATGGTCCGGCTTGCTCGGGATCATCACCCGGACGTCAACGCCGGACTTGGCGGCGGTCACTAGCGCCGCGGTGACCGCCTCCCCCGGGACGAGATAGGGCGTCTGGATGTAGACGTAGCTCTGGGCCGAGGTGATCATCTTGATGTACTGGTCCTCGACCGGCTTGTCGGCAGTGTCCGGCCCTCCGGAGACGATCTGCACCCCGACCTTGCCCTTGCCAGGTTCGGTGGGGGCGTACTTCTCTGGCTCCAGGTGGTCCTCGGCCGCGAAGTTCCAGTCGAGGATGAACCGCTGCTCCGACAGTATGGAGCCGCTTCCTTCTACGCGCACCATGCAGTCGCGCCAGTAGCCCAGGGGTCCGCGTCCAGCATACTCCTTGCCGATATTGTAGCCGCCTACCAAGCTGACGTTCCCGTCGAAGACGAAGATCTTGCGGTGGTTGCGGTTGTTGATGCGGAAGTTGATAGGCCCGAGGACAGAGGGGAAGAAGTACTCCACCCTCCCACCGGCTTGGATGAGGTCGCGGAAGAACTTGCGGTTGGTCTTGCTCGATCCCACGCCATCGAGGAGCAGCTTGACCTCCACGCCCTCCTTGGCCTTCTTGGCCAGCTCCTGAGCGAGTTTGGTGCCGACCTCGTCCTTTCGCACGATGTACATCTCGATGTGGATGAAGCGCTTGGCCTTGGCGATCTCCTCGAACATGACCTTGAAGAACTGGTCGCCGTCGTTGATGTACTGCACCTCGTTATCCCAGGTCAGGTAGGAACGCTGCGAGCGTAGAAGCATCCCGATCATGTTCCGCGCGGTGGGGTCCTTGATCTTCTCGAGCTCATAAACGAAATGCGTGCCCTGGATCTTCTCCAGGGCGGCCTCCACCTTCCTGTCCACGGAAGCCTTGTTCCGGAACATCTTCTTCCGGCTGTAGTCCCTGCCCAGGAAAAGATAGAAGATCAGCACGAACACCACTGGAAGCAGGATGAAGGCCATCATCCAGACCAGCACGGATTCAGGCCTCTTCTTCTGGACGAATACGATCGTGATGATCACGATGATGGCGTTGATGATGATGAAAATGTAGAGGAAGTCAACAAGGAGCTGCCCCCAACCGCTGAAATCAATCATAATGGTATTGATACCCCGACGGGTTATTATGTCTTATCATCAATGATATGTGGGCCCCAGTGAAGCTCAGCCTTAAGAACCGCACCTGCATTATGCGAGGATAGCGTCGAAGGGGTAGAGAGAGCAATGCCGAGGAGAAGGATGATCGTTGGCCTGGTCCAGATGCGCATGGCCGAGTCCATGGACCGAAACCTGGAGCATGCGGTTTCGTTGGTGAAGGAAGCTTCGGATAAAGGGGCGCAGGTCGTCTGCCTCCCCGAGCTCTTCGCCACTCCCTACTTCCCGCAGCGCGAGGGCTCCTCGCCCAAGGACATGAGGGACAGCGACCTCGCCGACACCATCCCGGGAAGGGCGACGCGAGCTCTATCCACCGCGGCCAAGGAGAACGGCATCGTCCTTATCGGTGGATCGATCTATGAGCTTGATAAGGGAAGGCTCTTCAACACCTCCGTTGTCTTCGGCGCGGATGGCAAGGAGCTGGGCCGCTATCGCAAGACCCACATCCCCCACGACGAGAACTTCTTCGAGCAGCACTACTTCGACAAGGGGGACACTGGCTTCCAGCTCTTCGACACCGACCTAGGTAAGATGAGCGTGCTCATCTGCTACGACCAATGGTTCCCCGAGGCGGCCAGGGTGGTGGCGCTGAAGGGCGCGGAGATCGTCTTCTATCCCACGGCCATTGGCACGGCCCAGGGCATCAGGCAGAAGGAGGGCAGCTGGCAGCAGGCCTGGGAGGGCGTGATGCGCGGCCACGCCATCGCCAACGGCATGGTGGTCTGCGGCGTGAACCGCTGCGGCCGCGAGGACAAGATGAGCTTCTGGGGCGGCTCCTTCGTATGCGACGCCTTCGGCAAGATCCTGAGGCGGGCGGGGAGGAAAGAGCAGGTCTTGATCTGCAAGGTGGACCTGGACCACGGGAAGGAGGTCCGGGAAGGCTGGAGGTTCTTCTCTAATCGCAGGCCGGAGTGCTACGGCAGCTTGGTGGAGAGGAAGGAGTGAGCTCCCACATGGAGAAGTTCACGCCACGGAAGAAGGGGTTCCGCATGCCTGCGGAGTGGGCCAAGCATGAGGCGACCTGGCTGTCCTGGCCGAAGAACCCGTTGACCTTCCCGGCCGAGGCGATCGAGAAGGTGGAGGACATCTTCGCCCAAATGATCGCGGTCCTGAGCCAAGGGGAGCAGGTCAAGGTCCTGGTGGAGGACCAGGCCATGGAGCAGAGGATGCTGCGCATGTCCGAGGGCGCGGGAGCGAACGTAGGCAAGGTCAGGCCCATGAGGATCCGTTCCTCGGACGTTTGGATCCGCGACTACGGCCCCACCTTTCTGACCAATATTAAGAGCGGCGCCAAGGCCGCGGTTAAATGGCGCTTCAACGCCTGGGGGGGCAAGTACGATGACCTGCTATACGATGACGTCGCCGGTGAGGACGTGGTCAAGGCTTCGAAGGTCCCGACCTTCCGGCCTGGCATCGTCATGGAAGGCGGCTCCATCGACGTCAACGGACTAGGGTCGGTGCTGACCACCGAGCAGTGCCTCCTCAACAAGAACCGCAACCCGCACCTGGACCGCAAAGCTATCGAGGGATACCTTGAGGCATACATCGGTACGCCGAACGTCATCTGGCTCAAGTCCGGGATAGAGGGCGATGACACTGACGGGCACGTGGACGACTTCGCTCGCTTCGTCTCCTCGGACCGAGTGCTATGCTCCTATTCGCAGAGCAGGGCCAACTCCAACGGCGATGTATTAAAGGTCAACCTAGAAATCCTCAGGAGATCCGTGGACCAGAACGGGAGGGCGCTGAAGGTCGACCGGCTGCCCATGCCCAGGCCGCTCTGGCTCGAGGAGGAGGGGAGGTACCTGCCCGCGTCCTACGCCAATTTCTACATCGGCAACGAATGCGTCCTGCTGCCGGTCTTCAAGGACCGTAACGATGGGAAGGCCATCCATCTGATGGCCGAGACGTTCCCGAAGCGCAGCATCGTGCCCATATATGCGGCCGAGCTGGTCTACGGCTATGGTGGCATTCACTGCGTGACGCAGCAGGAGCCGAGAGGGAGCTAAGAGCCACCTCGCCTAGGCATCACCTGCATGGCGTATATGTGACTTCCACAATACTCGCAGGTCTTCTTGGCACCGGCCGTAGGAAGTTGGATGGCGCCACCGCAGGAGGGGCATTTGATGGTTTCCAAGGAGATCCCCTGCTCCTGGAGCCTCTCTCGCAAGGTGGAGAAATCGACTACCACGGGGTCCTTCCTGCTCTTCAGGGCCTTCTGGACCTCTTCCCTTCGATCGGCCAATGCCTCAGAGAGGAGCGCCCTGAGCTGCCTGGCATCGGCTGGTTCAGGGTCAGCGGATTTAGGCATGCCATAGATATAAACGTAGTCATTCGAGAAGGAGTCCAATTTGCCCAGTTTGCTAAATTCGATGCCATGTGAGTGCCCCCTGTGCCACCAACGGACAGTGAGATTGACGCTTTTGGTCATATAGGCCGAACTCAATGAGAACGACACAATGTCCTCAAGGCTCTTGGACTCCCATATGCAGAAGCGGCTCTTCCTGCGCACGGCGTCGATCATTTCCTCCTCTCTCTTGGTCACGAGCCTATTCATCGGTAGGTCCTGCAATGAAGCGCGGACCTTCTCATCGTCAGTCCTCTTGGCGACAAAAACCAATCGCAGGTTCGTCAACGCCAATAGGCCTGGCTCGGGATAGAAGCCGTCCGCGCCCTCTAGGGCATTGGGGTTCGCTATCGGGTCAAAGAAGCGCGCTGTCCATGCCCCTAAGAAATACTCGTTGGATTGAAGAGGGATAACCCTGGTCAGGACATCCCAGGCCTGGTCGCTCCCGCTCCTTATTCCCGAAGATTGGTTCAAGCTTGACCCTGCTTGATGAACCTGAATTTCGGCTATTCAATCTATCTGTCAGCCCTTGCCTCAGGTCCCAATGTCCGCGTCGCTATCAATATACACGACATCCTAGCATTGCTCATATCGAGGTGAACGGGCATATGAGGCGCAAGGAGAAAGAGGTGTGCAGCCGTGAGGTAATGGAGAAGCTGCTGGAAACCGCTCAGGTCATCCGGATAGGGCTGATCGACGGAGGGGAGCCGTACATCGTCCCCATGCTCTTCGGGCACCGGGCGGGAAGCATCTACATGCACTCGGCCAGGGAAGGGCGCAAGATCGACATCATCAAGAAAGGGGGCATGGTCTGCTTCGAGGTGGAGGAGGCAGGCGAGGTGGAGGAGAAGGACACGCCCTGCAAATGGACGTTGGACTACGTGAGCGTCGTGGGCTGGGGCGAGGCGCGCATCATCGAGGACCGAGAGGAGATGCGCAAGGGCCTGGACGTCATCATGCTGCATTATGGCGGCAAGCCGCCCTTCGAGTATTCGGAGTCCTCGCTCACCAAGATGCTCCTCATCCGCGTGGACATCGCCTCGATGACCTGCAAACGCTCCATGTGATCCCCTGCCTGGATGCCCTTCGGCAAATTCATCATCAAACCAGCAACCGTCTAATACCAGGTCAGCGGATTCGACCGCATGCCTGACGCCAAGACCGTGGCCATAGTTAGCTGCGGCAGCTATGGGCGCGAGGAGGTCCTGGGCGCGGTGGAGCGCGCCATCTCCCTGCTGGGAGGCCTGGAGCGGTTCGTGAGCCAGGGCCAGAGGGTGCTGGTCAAGCCCAACCTGCTCCAGGGAGCGGCCCCAGCGAAGTGCGTCACCACCCATCCAGAGGTGGTACATGCTGTGGCCAGGCTCCTGCGCGACTTCGGCTGCAAGGTGGTCATCGCTGACAGCCCGGGAGGGGGTACGCTCTACACCGAGGGCGCGTTGCGGAAGGCCTACGCCCTTTCTGGATGGAACGAGGTGGTGGAGGAGCTGGGCGTCGAGCTGAACCTCGGCACCGGTTACATGGAGGTGCCCAATCCCCAGGGCAAGGTGCTCAAGCGTTTCCTCATAATCGACCCGGCCATGGAGGTCGACGCAATCGTGTCCGTGCCTAAGGCCAAGACTCATGTTCTGACCACCATGACCGGTGCCGCCAAGAACCTCTTCGGCGTCATCCCCAGCCTGGAGAAGCCGTCCATGCATGCGCGGTACCAGGGCGTGGCCGAGTTCAGCGAGATGATAGTTGACCTGAACGAGCTGCTGCGGCCGCGCTTACAGATCATGGACGCGGTGATGGGGATGGAGGGGGACGGCCCCAACTCCGGCGAACCGCGCAGGATCGGGGTGATACTGGCCAGTGGCGATTACTCTGCCTTGGACTCGGTGGCCGCCAGGCTGATGTCCCTCGAGCCTATGGAAGTGGGGACCTTCGCCGCCGCGGCTGGTCGTGGGCTCATCCGTCCAGACGCGGCCGATGTCGAGCTGGTCGGCGATCCCTTAGGACGGTACGTGGTCAAGGATTTCAAGAAACCGAAGACCAAGAGCCGAGTGAAGGGCTTCACCCAACATCGCCTATCTTCCGTAGGTGCATCCCTGGCCAAGGCCTACTCCCTTAAGCCAGTCGTGAAGAGGGAGAGATGCAATGGCTGCGGCCAATGCGTCCGCATCTGCCCCAAGAAGAGCATAGTCCTGAGCAAGGAAAAGGCCAGGATATACACGGACCAATGCATTCGCTGCTTTTGTTGCCATGAGATGTGCGATTCCCGGGCCATCGAGCTCAAGAGGAGCATGGCAGGTAGGGCGATAGTCCATCTAGCGGAGCGCAGGTCCAAAGCTTCCGAAGGGAAATAAGCCTTCGCCACTTTGCGATGCTGAACGCAAATCGGTAAATAGCCCTTGCTAAAATCCTTGCACCATCGAGAATGGAGGTAGAGGAAATGGGAGACAAGCTATACCAACTTCAGCCCTTGCCTTATGACTACAACGCCTTGGAGCCGGTCATCTCCGAGGGCCTGCTCCGGCTGCACCACGACAAGCACCACGCCGCCTACGTGAACGGCGCCAACGCCATCCTGCAGAAGCTGGAGAAGGCGCGCAAGGAGAACGTGGACCTGGACATGAAGGCGATCACCAAGGAGTTCTCGTTCCACTTCGGCGGGCTGTTCCTGCATGAGAGGTTCTGGCAGAACATGGGCCCCACGGGCAAGGCCGGAGGCAAGCCGGGCGGCAGGATCGGGGATGCGATAGACAAGGAGTTCGGGTCCTTCGAGCGCTTCAAGAAGGAGTTCACCATGACCGCCAACTCCGTGGAGGGCTCAGGCTGGGGCGCTCTCTCCTACTGTGGACATACCGACCGCCCGGTTCTCATCCAAATCGAGAAGCACAACGTGAACGTCGGCCCGCAACAGAGAGTGCTGCTGGTCCTGGACGTCTGGGAGCATGCCTATTACCTGGACTACAAGAACGACCGCGCCAAGTTCGTGGAGAACTGGTGGAACTTGGTCAATTGGGACGCGGTAGAGAAGAGGATGCCTTAGGCACCAAATCG
>CAYHAO010000002.1:8799-72693 GCA_964354665.1 uncultured Methanomassiliicoccaceae archaeon
TCGACCTTGAACTGGATGGTCTGGTTTAGGCTGTTCCCGGCCTCATCGTAGACGGCCACTTCCAGAACGTGCCACCCATCGGATAGGCTGTCGACCTCGAAGGTCCAGGGCCCTTGGGATAAAGTCTGAATGGGCTCTCCATCCACCCTCAGCGTGATCGTGCTGACGTTGGAGACGGCGTCCCCGGCATCGAAGCGCAGGGACACGTCCTTGGAGGTGAAGGGCCTGCCCGTGCTGTTCAGCTTCAGCGTGGGGCTGTCCAAGTCGATCCTGAAGGCCTCTTGCCGAGCCTCCTCCCAGTTACCAGCCCGGTCCTGGGTGCGGTATTCCAGCGTATGGCTGCCCATGGAACCAACGGAGCTCAAGCCATCATAGGTGGTCCAAGCGCCCCCGTCCAAGCGCCATACGGTCTCCATGGAGCCGCTCATCCCATCATATTCGGACAAGGTGAAGTTGACGATGCTGACGAACCATTCGTTCGAGCCGTGCACGCCCTCGAGCTCTACTGACGTCGTGGGCGCCACCAGGTCCATCATCACCGTCATATTGATGGGCTGGGCCTCGTTCCCCGCGAGGTCCGTTGAATAGTAGCAGACGGTGTGCATTCCCTCCTCAGACAAGGTGAAGGGTATCGAATAGTTCATCCACGGCCCTCCATCCACTTGATACAAGGTTCGGTCCAATCCGGAGCCGTCATCGTAAGGGGAGAGGGAGACGGCCACCTGAGATACGAACCAACCCCCCATTCCAGCTTCCCCTTGGGTGGAGTCGACGGTGGTAGGTGACAGAATGTCCACCCAGACATCAATGGATCGAATAAGCTCTATATTGCCAGCAACGTCGACGGAATAGTAGTCCAGGGCGTGCTGCCCCTGGCCGATCTCGATCTGCCCCTGCGACTCGTGCCAATCGGAGCCATCCAGGCGGTACATGGTCTGCGATACCCCGCTGAGCTGGTCCATGGCCGAAAGGTCGCCAATGACCGCGCTGACATACCAACCCGCCTTGCCTTCCGAGCCTTGGAGGCTGAGGGAGCTTATCGGGAGGCTAAGCTCGATCATCACCTCCATCGAGCTGAGGTCCTCGACATTTCCTGCGTGGTCCGTGGCATAGAAGCTTACTTCATACACGCCCTCGGCATCGATGGTTATCCTGCCAGAGTATGACGCCCAAGCGCCGCCCGAGATCGAGTAATAAATCGCGTCCACGCCACTGACGGGGTCGCTAGCCTGGAGCTCAAGGTCGACCAAGGATACGAACCAGCCCTCGTTTCCCTCGGAGCCTATGGCGGTCAAGGAGGAAGAGGGCGCGCCGAGGTCGATCTTGACCAATCGGGTCATGATCGGGCCCACGTTCCCGGCCTTGTCGATGGCATAGACCTCGATGACATGCTCGCCATCCTCGTCCAAGGACGGGTTGCCAGCCAGTATCGACCAGGCTCCCCCATCGACACGGAAGTGGTATGAGGCGATGCCACTGCCGACGTCCGAGCCGTTGGGCTCGAGCTCCACCATGGAGACGAACCAGCCATCATCGCCTGCGGTTCCAATCTGCATCAACTCGCTCGTTGGCAAAGAGTTGTCCACGAGCAATTTCAGCTCCACCTCCGTCTGCACATTGCCAGCGATGTCCTCCGCCCTGTAGAGGAGGGTGTGCTCGCCCGATGCGATTATCGTGAAAATCGAAGTGTAATTCTCCCAAGAACCCCCATCCAATGAATATTGAATGCCGAGCAGCCCGCTGAGGGCGTCGGAGGCATTGATCTCCACGTCGACGGAGCTGACATACCAGCCATCCTGTCCCGAGGTGCCCCTGACGTCTGCGCTGCTGGTGGGAGGCTCTGGGTCGATGCTGAATGTGATGGCCTGTGCCGCCTCGGAATTTCCGGCCAGGTCCGAGGAATTGAACTCCAACCTATGCTGCCCTGGGCTGGTCACGTCGAAAGGCGCCAAGTATTCCTGCCATTCCCCGCCATCGAGGCTGTAGGACTGCGCTGCCGTCCCGCTGAACGGATCGTCTGCTACGATGCTGACGCTTACTGGGCCCAGGTACCAGCCTTCGTTGCCCTCCACGCCCTCGAGGACCGCGGCACTTGCGGGGGCGGACCGGTCGATGGGGACGGAAATACGTTTGGTCGACTCAGAGTTGCCAGCAACATCTGTCGAGTAATAATCCACCTGATGAGGACCCTCGACCGAGATGGACGCACCAGGAAGGTAGCGCACCCATGTGCCTCCATCCACCCGATAGAAGCTGGACTGCACCCCGCTTAGAGCATCCGATGCGGAGATGCTGAGCCCGACCTCGCTGATGAACCAACCATAGCCCCCCGAGGTGCCTGAGAGGCCCAGGGTGGTGCTGGGAGAGGTCACATCTATCTTGATGCTTGCGCCCTTCGGCGCTTCTGCATTTCCTTGATTATCGATCGAATAGTATTCTATGTTGAAGGTGCCTTGGCCGGTGACGGAGAATGGAGCCAGGTACTCGGTCCAAGCTCCTCCGCCCACACGGCAGTACGTCGAGGCCACTCCCGAGCCTGAATCGGTCGCCGTCATCGTGACTGTGACCGAGGAGCGATACCAACCGCTGGAGCCCGAGGTCCCGCTCAGGCTTGAAGATGTCTCAGGAGGGGTGGTGTCTGGAGGCACTACATTGATCAACAAGGCATCCGACGGTATGCGCACGGAATGCATGCCATCGATCCGCAGCCAGTTCCCCAGGGTCCTTCCCACCTCGCGGCTCTCGTTGATCTGGACCATGGACAGGGAAGCGAGGTCGTTGCCATCGTCCCACACCGGCGCTCCTACCGCGTCATCGGTGGCGGAGGCGACATGCCCTGCCGAGCTCTCGTTCCTGAAGGCAAATATGAGATAGTAGGTTCCTGGGGTGGCGGGGACGGTCGTTGAGACATCGATCTCGACGTCCGTGGTGCCGGCAGCAAGGTCCGGAACCGCCCCGAAGAATGAGCTTGATGACGAGCCCCAATTGTTGGTGCCGATCAAGGGAACTTGCTCGGAAGCGAGCCAGGTCACGTTCGCATGGAGCACGATCGTGCCGCTGAGCGTGCTGCCAGCTACCGCGCTCACGCTCTTGCTTGGCATGATGGACGCGAACCCTCCGGTGCCGGAGCTGATCGCCAAAGAAGAGTTCTTGCCATAGTCCAACGCCCCCGTCTCATAGGTGAGGGTCAGCGAATAGGTAGAGAATTGGCCGGAGTCAGGTTGGACTTTGAGGAGGGAATTTCCACCGACAAGTGCCGAGAGCTCGACCACCTCGTAACTACCAGACGTCACGGATGAATCGATGAGGGTCGTACCATCGGTTCCATAAAGATAGAGGTCGAGGTCCCCCAAAGTGGCATTGAGGTCAAGGCGCACGGTCAGCTTGTCGTCGACCTCCACATGGAGGCCATACCAATCGTCATCTAGACCGACAAGCCCGTAATACGTGCCTGACGGGGACAACGTGGAGGCCTGCGCCGAGTTATCGTTCTCCTCATAGGCATCGTCCTGCGGGATGATCACGACCTTGTCTACCCAGGCGGTATCCGAGTTACTGCAGTTGGATGCGTCGCGGGTGTAGTTCCATTTCAGAACGTGCGTGCCCGAACCGAAGCTAAAGACCTTCTTCGTCCAGTCCAAAACGCCGCTAGCTAAATCCTGCTGGACGCCGTCGACATAGAAGCGCAAATGGTCCCTTCCGCTTTCAGAGCTGACCTTCCAGTAGAAGCTCACCCCGCTGGCGGATGTGATGGTGGCCTGCAAAGAGGAAAAGGAACCATCCCCGACGTCCCCGCTCTGCATGGACGACCCTCCAGCGAAGGATGTATGGGGCACAGCCGTCCAAAGGGCCTGCCCGGACGAGGAGAAGCTCATCCCGGGATGATCAAGGGCCGTAGCGCTACTCAAAGGAGCGTACTTGGCGAAGGTGATGGAAGCATGGCCAGGGATCGCTTTGGGAATTTCGGCGCTCTGGGCCGAGACCTGGGTCGGGGCGCCAGGGACGAAAGCCCCCTCATAGCTCTCCAATTTGAGGGAATTCAACGTTCCTGAGCCAGCGGGCAGGTTTATCCAGAATTTGGAGGATCCGGAGTCGAAGGCACTCCGGAAATCGGTGATGTCAAGACACATGAAGCTAGGTAGATCGTGGCTCGAATCGTCCGCGAAATAAGGGCTGACCTCCTTGGTGAAGGAAGGGTACGTGCCCAGCCTCATCGAGAAGCTGTCACGGATCGGCGGATCGTTGAAGTGCCATGCGGCGATGAGGGATGGGGCATAGTCAGTGCGGTCCACGACCTCAGTCAGTGCTTGCCCCGGATGGGCGCAGATCTCCTTGAAGGCGGCATAGGTGAGCCAATAATAGCCCCCGTTGCCCCAGCCGGAGCCCCATGAATTGACGATCCGGAATGCCCCGACCTCGCCGTCCTCGGTTATGTTGTCATCATATCCGACTACTGTCTGGGCATGGTTGAGGCTGCTGCCTTCACCATACTCGACAGATGTGACTATGTATCTTCCATTGTCGAAGGTGTAGTATCCCGCATTCATGGCGAAGGTTATGGGCCGGTCCTGCGAGATCATCTCCTTGACCTGATTTACCGCCTCGTCCCCAATGAGGTCATGGTAGACGTAGCTGGCGGCCCGGTGCATGGGAGCCTCTCGGAAGGCGGCAGGACCTCCCCACCCTACCAGATCGCCCTGATTGTAGGGGTGGGTGGCCCATGTTGCTACCCCCCAATCGATGGCGATCTGGAAGTTCGTTGACATCCACGAGCCGGAGTCCGAACCTCCGTTGACCTTGTTGTAAGCCCAAGCTGGACTCATTAGGTGGGCATTATTCGTTCCAGATTTGGCATCGGTCCAGCCGTTGTCCTTGGCCTCGAGGTATCCGTAGGCGTAGTAGATGGACGCCCAAGCACCGCACGAACCCTGCGACCCTTGGCTGCGAACGACCGGGAAGTAGGGTTGTGAGGAAAAATCATAGGAGGTCGGCAAGGAGAGGGTGTCCGGAATGGTTTCCTCAGCGATCCCCACCTTGCCCACCATCGCCTGCCATTCCTCCTCGGTGGGAGGGGCGAGCCCGGTCCCAAAACCATCGATTATGATGTTGTAGTCCACGCTCTCTTGCCTGATGCCGATCCTGTCGCGCATGGAGAGCATATCCTGCTCGGTCATCAGGTGATATCGCGCGCCGTCGACCTCATAGACGACTGGCTTCCCGGCATCGACCTCGAAGGCGCCAATCTCCGATGGGGTGGCTTGGCTGGGCAAGGCCGCAAAGGTGGCCGTCACCAGCATCATACCAAGCAGGACGAAGGTTATGGAACGAGACATCCTTGGGCACCTGGTCTTTTTCCACTAGGTTATCTGGAACTGAGGGGATAAGGTGGTTATGTTATTTTCTAATCAATTATCGGTCGCCAACCTGCAAAGCCCTGGCCCTGAGCCTGATAATCACGGCACAGGATTGATATCGGACCTAGGTGTAGGACCTTTCGAATAGGTATGAAGGTCAACCTGTTGGCCATCATCGGAGGGCTGCTGGGAGTGATGTGCGTGCTCCTGCCGTGGACCGTCACCCAGGTGGAGAGCGTCTTCGGGGACTCCAGCTCGGAGATGATCCTGACCGACTATATCCACGAGGGGGACTGGGTCTTCTCCCTCGCGGTGGTCCTCTTCCTCCTCGGCTCCGCCCTGGCCCTCATCATTCCCTTGGGAGGCTTGGGCCAGTTCTTTGGCTGGATGATGTTCCTCGGTGCCATCCTCGATGACCTGGGAACGACGCAGACCTCGATAGCAGACATCACCATCTCCTTGGCGCTGGGTTTCGTGATGGGCTTCGTGGCCTTCGCCCTGGTCTTCGTGTCCTTGGTAAGGCCCATGGGCCCCGGTCATGCCAAGGGAGCGATAGGCGCTAGGGAGCGCTTCCTCACCTGGTGCCCCTGAGCTTATTTCTCCGCCAGGTCGTGGTTGCTTCGCTCCAGATGGTCTCGGTCCTCACGATTGAGAGGGGATGGTTCGCTGGCGCATGACTCGCGAGCGGTCTTCTTCCTGTCCTTTGGGTTCATGCGCTCACCCGTGACCATGTACACCACCCTCTCCCCGATGTTGCATGAATGGTCCGCTATTCGCTCCAAGTACCTGGCAATCAATATGATGTGCGTCCCCACGGTGATTTTCCTAGGGTCCTCGATCATGTAGGTGAGGATGGCCCTGAAGTTGAGGTCGTAGAGGCAGTCAACCTCATCGTCACGTTCGAAGAGCTGCCTTGCCGCCCTATCGTCCCTACGGATGAAGGAGTCGATGGCGTCCGTCACCATGGCCACGACCAATGAGGCCATGTGGGGGATGTTGACCGGTCGGTGGAAGCCGTTCTCAGAGGCAACGACGTCGAAAATCTCGACGATATCGCTGGCGTACCTTCCGATGCGGTTGAGGTCGGTGATGATCTTCAGGCAGGTGGATACGGTGCGCAGATCCCCGGCCACGGGCGTGTGCAGCGCGATCACTTCTAGGCAGCGCTTCTCGATTATCTGCTCCATGTGGTAGATCTCTTTGTCCAGGCGCTCGACCTCCCCTTTAAGGAGGGGGTCCTTGTTTATGATGCACCTCACCGCTTTCTCCACCGCCTCGCGTGCCAGCGAGGCCATCTGCGAGACCTCCTGGTTCAGCGTTTCCATCTCCTGGTTGAACAATATCCTCGAGGTCATGGTCATCCCATCCTACCTGTGATGTACTGCTCAGTGAGCTTCTGCATGGGGTTCTCGAATATTCCCTCGGTCTCCCCGAACTCAATCAGCTCGCCGAGATAAAAGAAGGCGGTCTTGTCCGCGACGCGGGCCGCCTGCTGCATGTTGTGCGTGACGATCACCACGGTGAAGTCCTTCTTAAGGTCGACCAGGAGGTCCTCAATCTTGGCCGTGGCGATGGGGTCTAGCGCCGAGCACGGCTCGTCGAACAAAATTATCTCTGGTTTGACCGCCAGCGTGCGGGCGATGCACAGCCTCTGCTGCTGTCCCCCCGACAGGTCGTAGGCGCTCTTTTCCATTCGGTCCTTGACCTCCTCCCAGAGCGCCGCTCTCCTCAGACTCCACTCTACCAGCTCCACCACCTCCTTCTTGGAGAACTTGCTATGCTTGGGCTCCTTGGTCAGGTCCATGGTCGGCTCCTCCTTGCCGTGGATGCGGGGCGCGTAGGCTATGTTCTCGAAGATGCTCTTGGGGAAGGGGTTGGGCTTCTGGAACACCATCCCGATGCGCTTGCGGATCTCCACCACGTCCACGTCCGGGTCGTAGATGTTCTTGCCGTCCACCTCGATCTTTCCCTCAATCCGGCACTTCTGGACTAGGTCGTTCATGCGGTTGATGCAGCGGATGAAGGTGGACTTGCCGCAGCCCGAGGGACCGATGATGGCGGTGATCTCGTTCTTGGGGATGGTGATGTTGACATTCTTGAGTGCCTGGTTCTTGTCGAACCAGACGTTCAGGCCACTTACGAAGATCTCATCTGCCATTCTATCACCACTTGTATTTCTCTCTGTATCTGTTACGTATGATTATCGCCGCCAGGTTCATGAGGACCACCATTATCAGAAGCACCAGGGCCGTCCCGTACTGGAAGTCCTTGGTCTTCTCGAACACCGTCTGGGTCGCCAACGCGTAAAGCTGGAAGGGCATGGCCATGAACGTATCCCAGATGTCCTGAGGCAGGATGCTCTTGGTGAGCACCACGCCGGTGAGCAATATGGGCGCGGTCTCCCCAGCGGCGCGGCTCAGGGAGAGGATCACGCCCGTGAGTATCCCGGGGAGGGAGTAAGGCAGCACATGATGTCGGATGGTCTGCCATTTGGTGGTCCCCAGGGCCAATGACGCCTCCCTCAGGGAGGAGGGCACGGCCTGGATGGCCTCCCGCGAGGCGGTGATGATCAGGGGCAGCACCAGGAAGGCCAGGGTCATGGCCGAGGCGATCAGGCTGAAGCCCCAGCCGAAGAAGATTACCAGCATGCCCAGCCCCAGCAGGCCGTACACGATGGACGGCACTCCCGCCAGATTGTTCACCACCACCCGCAGCCATCCGGCGAAGCGGCTGCTCCCCTGGTACTCGGAGATGTATACGGCGGTGAAGACGCCGATGGGCACGGCGATGATCATGACCAATGCCATGAGGTACAGGGTGCCCATGATGGCCGGGAAGATGCCTCCCTCGGTGAAGCGTTGCTTGGGGAACTGGGTAAGGAACTCCCAGCTCAACGTCCCTATCCCCAGGAAGACGATATAGCCCACGATGATGAGGAGGGCGAGCCCTACGACAAGGGCGCATCCGCGGAAGAGGAGGAAGAACAGGCGCTCCTTGGTCTTGCGCCTCATTGGTACCTCTCCGCATGCCTTTTCATGGCATAGTCAGCGACGAAGTTCAATGCGAAGGTGATGGCGAACAGCACCAGCCCCAGCTCGAACAGGACATGGTAGTGGGCCGTGTTGGCCGCTACCTCCCCCATCTCGATGGCGATGGTGGAGGTGATGGGTTGCCCGGAGTAGAAAGGGTTCCAGGTCAGCTGGGGCGAGCTGCCCGTGGCCATAACCACCACCATCGTCTCGCCCACGGCTCGACCGATGGAGAGCATGATGGCGGCCACGATGCCTGGCCTGGCGGCGGGGATGATGACCTTCCACATGGTCTCCCAGCGGGTCATGCCCAGAGCCAGGGAGGCCTCCTTCAGGCTGCGCGGGACGCTGTTCATGGCATCCTCGGACAGAGAGACGATGATGGGCACCATCATGACGGCCAGGAAGACGGCGCCGTTGAAAAGATTCAGGTAATCGTCAGGCCTCCAATCCGGGTAGAATGCTTCCCACATGAACTTGGCAAAGACGGTGAGGGCGAAGAAACCGAGGACCACCGAGGGGATGCCAGCGAGGACCTCGATGGCCGGCTTCATGACCTTGCGCACCCTAGGATGGGCTATCTCGGACAGGTAGATGGTGGCGCCCAGGCCGATGGGGATGGCGATTAGCGCTGAGATGAAGGTGACCACCAAGGTCGCCACCAGCAGGGGCAGCATCCCGAACAGCGGTTCGATCGGGTTCGTTGGATCCCATGTGGTGCCAGTGAAGAACTGCCATTGGTTGACCAGGAAGAAGGCGGGATAGGAGTTAATAAAGAGGAAAATGGCCACCGCTGCCAGGACGATTATGGCGAAGAGCGAGACGATGGTGAGTATGACGTACACGAAGCGGTCATAGAACCGCCGCCTCTGAGCGGACACCCTCTGCTTGTAGGCCACCTCACCCTCTCCCTTGCCCTGGCCAGTCGTATGATAAGTTGGATATTGTTCGAAGATTCGGATAATGTCTTAAATGAATTTGGTAAGGAAAGAAAATACAGAAAGGAGAAATGGTTTGGATGGGGTTCATCACAACCCCGCTCAGAACAGTTTGGCGCGCTGCGCGTCGAGCACGTCCGCCGGCAGGGCGTAGAAGCCGATCTCCTCGGCCACCCTTTGCCCCTTGGCCGAGTCCAATATCCAGTTCAGCCACTGCCAGGTCGCGCCCTCTGGGGCGTCGGCCGTGTACAGGAACAGGTACCTGGCGATGTTATACTGTCCGGATAGGACCGCTTCCTTGTCCAAGGGAGAGTATGCCGGTGAAGCAGCGTCCTTCTTGATGTCCAGTATGTCGATTCCAGAGGCGCTCGCGACGTAGCCGATGCCCACGTAGCCAATGCCGCCATCGTTGATCTTCACAGCCTGGACGATGGCCGCGTTGCCGGTCATCTGATTCATGCTCGCGGCGTAGGCGCCGTTCAGCAGCACATGCTCCTGGAAGTACGCGTAGGTGCCGGATGTGGATTGCCTGCCGTATAGATCGATGCTTCGGTCAGGACCGCCGACCTGGTTCCAGTTGGTGATGGTGCCGTTATATATGCCCCGCAACTGAGCGATGGTCAGGTTGGTCACGGTGTTCGACTGGTGGGTGATGATGGCAATACCGTCGACCGCCACCTTGAACTCGACTGGGTTCAGTCCAGCCGCGGTGGCCTGCGACAACTCCGAGGACTTCATGGCCCTGGAGGCCTGCGCTATGTCCACCTGCTTGGCGATGAGCGCTGTAATTCCAGTACCACTGCCTCCACCGGAGACCTCGACGTTGATCCAGGACTTGTTCTCGTGGAACTGCTCAGACCAGGCGCTGCAGAGCTCGAGCATGGTGTCCGAGCCCTTCTGCGCCACCGTCTGCTGATCCGCCTCGCCCAGCTTGGCCATTCCCTCTTCCACGTCGTACCAGGGGAGGGCGTAGAACCCGATCTCAGAGGCGACCTGCTGGCCCTTGTCTTCGGTCAGGATCCATTCCACCCAGTCCTTCACCGCACCGCTGGGGTTACCGTTGGTGTAGATGAACAGGTACCTGGAGAGGTCGTACTTCGCTGAGAGGACCGCGCTCTCGTTGAGCGGGGAGAAAGCCTGGGAGCTGGCATCCTTCTTGATGTTCAGGATGTCGATGCCCGTGGCGCCAGTAACGTAGCCGATGCCCACGTAGCCGATGCCCCTGTCGTTGATCTTCACAGCTTGGACGATGGCCGCGTTGCCGGTCATCTGGTTCATGCTGGCGGCGTAGGCGCCGTTCTTCAGGACGTGCTCCTGGAAGTAGGCGTAAGTGCCAGAGGTGGATTGCCGACCGTACATCTCGATGGCCCGATCAGGGCCCCCGACCTGGTTCCAGTTGGTGATGGTGCCGTTGTAGATTCCCCTCAGCTGCTCCGTGGTCAGCACGGAGACGGTGTTGCTCTCGTGGGTGATAATGGCGATGCCATCGATGGCCACCTTGAACTCCACCGGGTTCACGCCCGCCGCCAGCGCTTGCTCGATCTCCGAGGACTTCATGGCCCTGGAGGCCTGCGCTATGTCCACCTGCTTGGCGATGAGCGCTGTAATTCCAGTACCACTGCCTCCGCCGGAGACCTCGACGGTTATGTTCTCCTCATCCGCCCCGAATTCCTCGGCCCAAGCGGACGAGAGCTCGAGCATGGTGTCCGAGCCCTTCTGCTTGATCGTCGTCTTGGCCGGTTCGTTGCTCCCTCCGTCGTTGAGCAATAGAACACCGGCCACTGCCGCTATTAGTATAACGGCCGCGACGCCGATCGCGATCATCATGTTCTTCTTTTCCATTCTAGAACCACCTCATATCTTGGGTCTTGAGTCCCGCCGCGTGGGGCCGATGTACTAGGAAGGCAGGAGGAAAGCGAATGTCTGCAACAATCCTTTCGGTTCGTTCCAGTCAGGCTAGGACTCAAGGTGCATTTCCTCGAAATTGCCGAGAATTATATACTCTTATATTCGTATGCAAAATAGAATATATTCGTATATTTTATGGTAATTCCAACTATATATAATATATACTGTAAGTACATCATTTACTGATACATCTTTAGAACTTACATAAGGTGATGGAATTGGAAATAAGGCGTGTACAGAAGACTGGAGCCTCGACAATGACCGTGTCGTTGCCCAAGGATTGGATAGAGGCGAATTCCATCAAGCCTGGAACGCCGGTAGTGGTAAGGGCCATGATCGACGGCACCATCTCCATAGATCCTAAAATGCAGCAGGAAAGGGTGGAGAGCCGTAAGGTCATAATGGTTGAGGACAACGAAACCAAAGAGCACCTGACACGGAAGCTAATCGGCGCTTACCTTGCCGGGTATAACATCATCGAGGTGAGGTCGAAGGGGCGTTTGGACCTCGACCTGAAGCATGGTGTCAAGGAGATTTCCAGGATGGTAATAGGTCCCGAGGTGATCGAGGAGACGAGCAACACCATAGTCCTTCATGACCTCTCTGACCCAGTTGAGCTCCCTCAAGAGAAGTGCGTCCGCCGGATGCATCTGATAGTGGACAGCATGCACAAGGATGCCATCGTCTCCCTGCAGGATGAGGACGAGGACTTGGCGCAAGATGTGATCGACCGGGACACGGATGTGGACCGCCTGTATTGGATGGCGGTCAAGCAGTACAACCTGATCCTCAAGGACCGCAAGCTGAGCGAGAAGATCGGGGTCAACATCTACGAAGGCATGAGCAATATGCTGGTTGCTAGGGGGATTGAGCGCATTGGTGACCATGCTGAGAAGATCGCCCACAACTCCATCATCCTGGCCAAGTCCGGTAACAAAATCACCGACCTTAAGGAGATAGGCGATTTGAGCGAACAGGCCATCAAGATATTGGACATGGCCATGCAGGCTTTCTTCCTAAAGGACATCGGATCGGCGAACGAAATCATCGACAAAGGGGACAAACTGGTCCAGCATTGCCAGGACCTCGGGAGCAATTCTCGAATGCCAACAAATATCTCCGCTGTGGTAAGGACCTCCGTGCTCGATTCCATAATCCGCACCACGATGTACGCCATGGACATCGCCGAGGTCGCCATCAACGGCGCGATGAGAATGGATACTTGAAGGCATTGCCAGGTTCGAGCCCTTGCTAATCTTCTTAGGCTTCCTTCAGAAATTCCAGTTCTTCTCAATATCCGGCCAAGGGGCCGTCCGAGAACTCGGACCAGAGCATCTGATGGCATTTAGGGCAGTAGAAGCGCTTCTTGCGTGAGTAGGCGAAGAAGATCAAGGCGGCCGAATCCAGGAGGGTGCGCTCCCTCTCCTCGACCACCAATTCCTCCTTGCTCCCCGTCCAACCGCACTTGTCGCACTTCATGTCGCGCCTGTAATCACTTGGGCAAGGATAACTCTTACCGGTTCCGAGCTCACTTGGACCTCTGGTACGATTTCCAACGGCTCTCCAGGCTCTGGTCCTTCAGAGTCTCCATCAAGTATTGTGCGAACTGCTCCCCCGTGGCGCCGTTGGAACGTCCGGTGATGACCAGGCTCCTCTCGTACTGGCAACATATGTCGAGGGCCTTCTCCAGGCGAGCTGATTTCTCAGTGAAGCCTATGTGGTTCAGGAGCATGGCCGCGGCCTTGGTGATGCTAGATGGGTCCGCGTAATCAGAGCGACCTTCCTCCACCATCCGGGGCGCGGAACCGTGGATGGCCTCGAACATGGCATACCTGGTGCCAATGTTCGCGCTTCCTGCCGTCCCGACACCCCCTTGGATCTGCGCCGCCTCGTCGGTGATGATATCGCCGTAAAGATTGGGCAGCACCATGACCTTGAACTCGTGCCTTCTCGCTTCGTCTATCAGCTTGGCCGTCATGATGTCGATGAACCAATCATCCCATTTGATGCCAGGATAGTCCTTGGCCACGCGCTCGGCCACGCTGAGGAACTTGCCATCGGTGGCCTTGACCACGTTGGCCTTGGTGATGACCGTAACCTTGTCGATCTTGTTCTTCTGGGCATGCTCGAAGGCCAACCTGATTATCCGCTCCGAGCCTTGGGTGGTGGCGACGCAGAAATCGAACGCCAGATCGTCCGTGACGTTGACGCCCTTGCTGCCGAGGATGTAGGAGCCCTCGGTGTTCTCCCTGAAGAACATCCAGTCGATGTTCTGCGAGGGTACTCGCACGGGGCGCACGTTGGCGAAGAGGTCCAGCTCCCGGCGCATGGCCACGTTGGCGGACTCGATGTTAGGCCATGGATCCCCTTTCTTGGGCGTGGTGGTCGGCCCCTTGAGGATGACGTCGCACCTCTTCAGCTCGATCAGCACGTCCGAGGGTATGGGCTTGAGGAGCTTGACGCGGTTCTCGATGGTGAGCCCCTCGATGGTTCGCAGCTCCACCTTGCCCGAGGATATCTCCTCGGCGAGCAGGAACTCCAGCACCGTGCGGGCGTGCTTGCAGATGAATGGCCCGATGCCGTCCCCGCCCACGATACCGATGACGATGCCCTTCTTCTTCTTCGAGTAGTCGGTCCAGCCCTCGGCATGCTTCATCTGCTCCACGCGCTCCAGCTGCTCTTTCACCAGCTTGCCGAAGTGCTCCTTGGCCTTCTCAATGACCACCTGGTCGACCATCAGCTCATCACCTCATTCCAGGTTGAAGCCGCCATGCTTCTTGAAATGCTCGGCCAGGCCGCCCTCGTTCAGTATCTTGACCATGACCGGGGGCAGGGGCGTGGCCTTTATCCTCGAGTCCTTGGTGACGTTGAGCACGAAACCCCTCTCCAGATCGATGCGCAGCTCGTCCCCCTCCTCGATGCTGGAGGTGTCGCACTCGATCACCGGCAGCCCGACGTTGATGCAGTTCCGGTAGAAGATCCGGGCGAAGTCCTTGGCGATGACGGCGGTTATGCCCGCGGCCTTGATGACCAGGGGCGCCTGCTCCCTCGACGAGCCCATGCCGAAGTTGTGCCCGGCCACGATGAAGTCGCCGTCCTCGATCTCATCGTAGAAGCCGGGGCGGATGTCCTCCATGAGATGCTTGGCCATCTCGTTCATGTCCGTGCTCTTGAACTTGTACTTGCCAGCGATGATGTAGTCGGTGTTGATGTTGTCGCCGAACTTGTGCGTCCTGCCGTACAGCTCCTTCATGCCAGCACCTCCCTGGGGTCGGAGATGCAACCCTTGATGGCCGAGTAGGCGGCGGTCGCCGGCGAGGAAAGGTACACCGACGCCTTGGTGTTGCCCATGCGGCCCTTGAAGTTGCGGTTGGCGGTGGAGAGCACGACCTCGTCGTCGCTGGGGATGCCGTTGCATGTGCCCACGCACGGACCGCAGGAAGGGGTGGTCACGGCCGCCCCGGCCTTCACTAGCTTCTGGATTATCCCGCAGTCCATGGCCGCCTCCATCACCTCTCGGGAGGCGGGGGCCACTATCAACCTCAATCCTTTGGCCACTTTGTGTTTGCCCATCACATCGGCCACGATCCTCAGGTCTTCGATGCGACCGTTGGTGCAGGTGCCGATGAACACTTGGTCCAGTTGCTGTCCCAGCACCTTCTCGATCGGAACCACGTTGTCGACGTCCGGGGGGCAGGCGATCTGCGGACCTAGGTGGGAGACGTCCTCCTTGATCACCTGGTCGTACTTGGCATCGGCGTCGGCCTCGACCCCCTTGAAGCCATACTTGGCGCGACCGGAGACGTAATCGATGACCTTCTGATCCGCGACCATGAGGCCCACCTTGGCACCGGTCTCGACCGCCATGTTGGAGATGGTCATGCGCGCCTCGACCGAGAGGGAGTTGATGACCTCCCCCCCGACCTCCAGCGCCTTGTAGGTAGCCCCATTGGCCGTCAGCCTGCCGCACATGCGCAGGGCGATGTCCTTGGAATACGAACCTTTGGGAAGCTTGCCCACGTACTCGAGCTTGATGGTCTGGGGCACCTTGAACCAGGTCCTGCCGGAGATCAAGGCCGCAGCCATGTCGGTGGAACCGACGCCGGTGGCGAAGGCGTTCAAAGCCCCGTACGTTGTGGTATGGGAGTCCGCTCCGATGATGACGCTACCAGGCAAGGCATAGCCCTGCTCGGGAATCAGGACGTGGCACACCCCTTCGCCCACGTCGAAGAGTATGGAGCCCTGCTCCTTGGAGAAGGTGCGCATCTCCTTGTGCAGATTGGAGACCGCCTCCATCGGCGAGGGGGCGTTGTGGTCTATCACCACGGCGTAGCGGTCGGGCCTGGCCACCTTCTTCCCGTTCATCTCCTTGAAGGCCCGGATGGTCAACGGCGTCGTCCCGTCCTGGCTCATCATGAAGTCCACAGGACACACCACGATGTCATTGGCGCGCACTCCCTTTCCCACGTGATTCGAGATGATGTTCTCGGATATCGTTCCCATGTCATCACTCCAAGCGACCGTTACTGTCCTTCCGACCCAAGCTCGCCGATAGCGCTGTCCTCGAAAGGCTGGAAAAGTGATAATGGGTTGGCTACTAAAGTATTTCGGACGGCGACGCTCCCTTTCGGCATCAGAATCTGGATGCTAAGGCCGCATGGGCCAGCATATCGATTTTCTTTGGAACAGCTCCTGGATTAATGTCAAGAAAACGGACGACCACTGGGCGACCGCTCATTGATGGAGACGGAAGCGGAGCAAAGCGGCCATGCCCCCCAACGCCTCGAGCTTCTTGCCCGCCTCATGATGCTCGCTCACCACCATGACATTACCTCGAGAGGACTCCACCGCCTGCATTAGCGTATCTAAATCCTTCTGCCGTAGGATGGAGTCTAGCACCAGCAAGGTCTCGACCGCCCCAGAGCGGACCGCTTCCTCCACCTCCTTCGGACCATACGCCACCGGCCCTCCCTTGGCGATCTCCTCCAGGACCCTCTCCACCATGTTGGTCTCCTCGGCCACCCTGGAGCCCTCCAGGACTTCGGCGCCCATGCCCCTCTTCATCAGCTCATGGATCCCGGCCATCCCCGCTTGGCCCGTATGGTACACGTGGATGTTTCTGAAGATGTCGGGCTCCTTCTGCTTGCCCATGGCCAACAAGGTCTCCTTGGCGAAACCAGGCCCAAGGACCACAAGTGGCACGCCTTCCGTCACGAGCTGTTTCACCTTCTCGAGTATCTCGAGGTAGAAGTCGTCGTCGCTCTTCTGCTCGTACATCTTCCCTCCCGAAGGCCCATAGATCGTGGCCAGGTTCTGCATCCCATATTGCCTCATGACGGCGATGGTGGCCTCGTCGTTCTCCAACGCGACGAAGACGATGGTGGGACGTTTGGAGTCATCCAGGGCGCGCTTGATCCGGTCAAGGGTCGAATCCTTCCAATGCAACTTGACCACGGTAAGGACCTCTCCCTCCTCCACGTTCAAGGTGTGATGCGCCCCTAGGTCCTGAGGCCCCTGCTCGATTATGCCAGTGATTCGAAGCCTGGAGTCGAACTCGTGGAACTCCATCTTCTCCACGCGGATGCCGAGGAAGACGCGCTTCTTCTCTCCCCTCTCGGAGCGGACCTTGTCCGACTTCTGCTCCTCCCTGCGATAGGTGGAGGCGAGCACCAGGTCACCTAGCTCGATGATATTGTACAGATGCCAGAGGTCGTCCATGTTGTCGACCTGAAACTTTATCTCGCCGGTCTTCCGGTCCTGGTGGAGGAGGCGCATTCGTCTAGAGGATGCGGTCGAGCGTATTTTACGGTTAGGTGCAGAGCATAATAGGCGATAAGGCAAGGCTTGATCAAAGTCAAAAAATGGAATGAGAGGGGCGAGCCCTCCAATATGGGTTTCACTTCTTTATTAGTGACAGGGTCGTCATGTGGTCGAACACAGGGAAAACACGACCTGTGCAGAAGTCCATTGGCGCCATAAACTCTGGCTCCATCATCATGAGCTTCATGAGATTATCCATGCTCGGAGTCTCATAAAGCACATACACGGTATGCGCTAGATGGTCGTCATAGCTGCCAAGGAACTTGATGCCATACTTGGCGCACATGGGTTCGACTTTCTCATACCAATTTATGGTTGCTGCACGGAACTTCGGGTTGTGTGTCGGGCATAGATCGGCCGGATGTGTCGTTACTTGCATTACTAGCAATTACCAACCTCCCACAATGATAGTTGATGCACTAAGTAGTTAATTCCTTGCTTTGCCGCGATAACAGGACCTTAGCATATGGCACAGATAATCTACCCAACTTCGCCGTTTTTGCGCGGGATTGAGCTGCTGTCCGTTTTCAGACCCATCTGTCCTCTATCAGACATGGCTTCACGCGCTCTGTCCTATCGAATGTGAGAAGGGTTAAGTACCCCCTAACTTTTCCATCGAACCTTAATGGCGACATGCTACCTGGTGCTCGAGGACGGAACCGTAATAGAGGGCACCGGTTTTGGTTTTGAGCAGACGGTCTATGGGGAGGTCGTCTTCAACACCGGGATGACCGGGTACCAGGAGAGTCTGACCGACCCTTCATACCGTGGCCAGATTCTCGTTCAGGCCTATCCGCTCATCGGGAACTACGGCGTCAACCACATCGACTACGAGTCGGACCGGGTTCAGGTCAGGGGCTACGTTGTGAGGGAGAAATGCAACGAGCCTAGCAATATGTACGCGGGGGACAGGATCGACTCCTTCCTAAAGAAGAATCGCGTACCAGGCATCTCCGAGCTCGACACCCGCTCGCTCATCATCAATATCAGAGAGAAAGGCACGCCACGCGGAGCGATCTGCTTCGAGGAGGACGTGGATAAGGTGCTGAAGAAGGTGCAGACCATGCCCTTCCCCTCTGACTCTAACCTGGTGGACGAGGTGAGCGTCAAGGAACCCACGCGTTTCGAGATGGAAGGCGCGAAGGAGGTCGTGCTCATCGATTGCGGGACGAAGCAGAACATCGTGCGGGAGCTGAGGAAGCGGTTCTCGCTGACAGTCGTTCCCTACGATATCCAGGCCAAATTCTTCAAGGACCATGAGGTCGACGGCGTCTTCCTCTCCAATGGTCCGGGTGACCCGGCCCATCCCGTCATCCAGGAGACGACGGTGCGCACGCTGAAGGCGATCAAGGAGGAGTACCCGATCATGGGGGTCTGCTTCGGCAACCAACTTCTGGCGCGGGCTTTCGGCGGCGACACCTTCAAGCTCAAGTTCGGCCACCGCGGGGTCAATCAGCCTGTGAGATACAATGGCCGAGTTTACATCACCTCTCAGAATCACGGCTTCGCGGTCGATCCCAAGACATTGCCAGACGAGCTAGAGGTGAGCATGGTGAACGTCAACGACGGCACCGTGGAAGGCCTCTGCCACAAGGAGCTGCCCATCGTCTCCGCGCAGTACCATCCTGAGGCCTCCCCGGGGCCCAAGGATACTTCGTTCCTGTTCGATGAGTTCGCCAAGATGTTGGAGGCCAGGAGATGAGCCCGCCGCCGAAGGGGGCCAAGCTCATGGTGATCGGCTCCGGGCCTATCGTAATAGGCCAGGCGGCGGAGTTCGACTTCTCCGGCTCCCAAGCCTGCCGCTCCCTGAGGGAGGAGGGCTTTCAGACCGTCCTGGTCAACTCCAATCCTGCCACCATCCAGACCGACCTGGCCACCGCGGACAAGGTGTACGTGGAACCGCTGGACGTGAAGACGATAACCAGGATCATCGAGAAGGAGAGGGTGTACGGCATACTATCTGGAATGGGAGGACAGACGGCCCTCAACCTATGCTCCGAGCTGGCGGACAATGGAACCTTGGACCGGCTTGGAGTTCGCCTCCTGGGCACCCAACCGGAGGCCATCGCCCTCTCGGAGGACCGCGAGCTCTTCAAGCAGACCATGATCAAGATCGGTGAGCCTGTCCCCAAGAGCAAGGCGGTCCACTCCATCGAGGAGGCGAAGCAGGCCGTCAAGGAGATAGGGGAATACCCTGTCCTCATCCGCCCCGGCTTCACCCTCGGAGGGACGGGGGGCGGGATCGCCTACAACGAAGAGGAGCTGGAGGAGATCTGTGGACGGGGGCTGATCTACTCCCGCATCCACCAGGTCCTGATCGAGGAGAGCGTCCTGGGTTGGAAGGAGTACGAATACGAGGTGATGCGCGACGGCAACGACAACTGCGTCATCATCTGCAACATGGAGAACCTCGACCCCATGGGCATTCACACGGGCGAGAGCATCGTCATCGCGCCCTCCCAGACGCTCAACGACGTGGACCACCAGAGGCTGAGGAGCGCATCCATCAAGATCATCCGTGCCCTGGGGATCGAGGGTGGCTGCAACGTGCAGTTCGCCCTGAACCAGGAGACGAGGGAGTACCGCGTGATCGAGGTCAACCCCCGCGTCTCCAGGTCATCGGCCCTGGCGTCGAAGGCCACCGGCTACCCCATAGCCAGAGTGGCGGCCAAGATCGCCATCGGCAAGACGCTGGACGAGATACCCAACCGCATCACCGGGAAGACCTACGCCGCCTTCGAGCCCGCCCTGGATTATGTGGTGCTCAAGATCCCGCGCTGGCCCTTTGACAAGTTCCGCACCGTCGACAAGCTGCTCGGCACCCAGATGAAGTCCACGGGGGAGGTCATGGCCATCGGACGGACCATCGAGGAGAGCATAATGAAGGCCGTGCGCTCCCTGGAGATCGACAAGATCGACCTGGAGCCCGAGCCTTGGACCGACGAGGAGCTGGCCACCGAGCTCAAGAAGCCCACGGACAAGAGGCTCTTCGCCATCGCCGAGGCCATCAGGAGGGGCATGGCCATCGAGGAGCTGGCCAACGTCACCAAGTGGGACGCGTTCTTCCTCAACAAGATCAAGAACCTGGTGGAGATGGAGCGCAACCTGAGAGAATCGAGCTCCCTCGAGCTCAAGACCCTGAAGCGGGCGAAGAACATGGGCTTCCCCGACGAGAGCATCGCCATCCTCAAGAAACTGCCCCCTGAGCATGTGCGCGAGGGCCGTAAGATCGCTGGCATCATCCCGACCTACAAGATGGTGGATACCTGCGCCGCGGAGTTCGCGGCCGAGACTCCCTATTACTATTCGACCTATGGCAGCGAATGCGAGGCCAAGCCCTCCTCGAAGCGGAAGGTGATCATCGTGGGAGGAGGACCGATACGCATCGGCCAAGGGATCGAGTTCGACTATTGCTGCGTCCATGGCGTGATGGCCTGCCAGGAGGAAGGGGTCGACGCCATCGTGATCAACAACAACCCTGAGACAGTCTCGACCGATTACGACATCTCGGACCGCCTCTACTTCGAGCCCCTTACCTTGGAGGATGTGCTGAACGTCATTGAGCGGGAGGAGGCCGACGGCATCATCGTGCAATACGGAGGCCAGACCTCCATCAACCTGGCCGTCCCCTTGGAAGCGGCCTTGGAGGGCAATAAGTGCAAGATCCTCGGCACCAGCTCGGACATGATAGACGTGGCCGAGGACCGCAAGCGCTGGACCGCCCTGATGAAGGATTTGGGCGTCAAGCAGCCAGAGCATGGCACAGGTTTCTCGGCGGAAGAAGTCAAGGCGGTGGCATCGCAGATCGGCTACCCCGTCCTTCTGCGGCCCTCTTACGTTCTGGGAGGCAGAGGGATGGAAATCATCCTGAACGAGGAGGAGCTCAAGATATATGTCACCACGGCGGTGAAGGTCTCCAAGGCCCATCCAGTGCTGGTGGACAAGTATCTATCCCACGCCATCGAGATCGACGTGGACGTGGTGGCGGACGGAGAGGACGTCTTCATCGGTGGCATCATGGAGCACATCGAGGAGGCGGGCGTTCATTCCGGCGACGCGATGATGGTGCTTCCCCCGCAGACGCTGTCCAAGGACATGTTGCAAAAGATAGTGGAGATAACCACCAAGACCGCCAAGGTCCTTCAGGTGAAGGGGCTGATGAACCTACAGCTGGCCATCAAGAACGATGAGGTTTACATGCTCGAGGCCAATCCTAGGGCCTCGAGGACCGTGCCCTTCGTCTCCAAGGCCATCGGCATACCTCTGGCCAAGGTCGCCACCAAGGTCATGTTGGGCAGGTCGTTGAGGCAGCAGGACCTGGTGGGCATAGCCCGGTTCGAAAGCGTGGCCGTCAAGGAATCGGTGTTCCCGTTCCTCAAGCTGCCGGGGGTGGACTCGATCCTCGGCCCGGAGATGCGCTCCACCGGAGAGGTCATGGGCATCGACAAGGACTATGCCGCCGCCGTGTACAAGGCCCTCAGCGGGGCGGGGCAGAAGATCCCCTTGGAGGGCGCGATCTACGTGACGATCGCAGATGCCGACAAGCCGGCCATCCTGCCCACGGCGAAGGCCTTTTCGGAGATGGGGTTCAAGATCTACGCCACCAAGGGCACCTCCACCTTCCTGAGGAACAACGGCATCGAGACCACGACCGTCTACACCATCAGGGAGAAGATGCAGCCTGACGCCCTGGGCCTGATGCGCAAGGGCGAGATCAAGCTCATCGTGAACACGCCCACCGCCTCTTCCGGCTCACGGAGGGACGGGTACATGATGAGGCGCCTTGCCGTCGAGCTGGAGATACCTTTCTTGACGACGGTGCAAGGCGCCAAGGTCACGGCCGAAGCCATTAAGCGTGCCAGGGAGGGGGACATGGATGTCAAGGACCTCGGTTCCTACCCCAAGGCCAAGGTCTTTCCATCCCTCTAAGGACAGGCTCTTCCGACCTAGAGGTAAAAGTTGAAGAGCGCGTGCATTGAGGAACCTGAAGTGAATGGCATTTCCATTCCCTTTTTCGTTTTATTGTTGTTTGATAGGGCTAAACAGAGATGGGCTCTGGAGCCGTTGCCCGTCTTCTCTTCCCGTTGGTCTTCACTGCGAAATATATCCCCAACAGGATCAGCGCCGCCCCTGCTAGGATGGTGACGGACGGGATCTCGGAGAAGAACAGGACCGCCATGAGCGAGGCGAAGAGCGCCTCCCCCAGCTGGATCACGCTCACCTGCGGCGCCATCAGGTACTTCAGGGAGTAGTTGTAGAGGGTGTAACCGATCGCTGCGGGGATTATGGCCATTCCAAGGAAGAGCAGCAGCTCGTGCGTGGAATAGGGCCATAGGGGGACGCCGCCGACAATGCATATCCCGACCAGGACCAAGGCGCAGGCAGCGTTGACCATGAAGACGAAGGTGAGGATGTCGATGCGCTTGCGCATGACCCGGGTCATGATGATATAGATGGCCTCCATCAATGCCCCCAGCACCGCCATCGCGTCCCCCACGATGTTCCCGCTGCCCAGGTCGCCGATGGAAATGACGATGATGCCGCCCATGCCGATGAGCGCTCCCGCCGTGGTGTACTTCGATCCCTCGTGCAGCAGGAGGAAGGCCAGGACGGCCACGAAGATGGGATGGCAGTTGATGAGGACGGTGGCGCTGGCTATGGTGGTGTTCTGGACGGCGGTGACGAAGAACAGGAAGTGCAGCGCCAGCACGGCCCCGGTGGCCACCAGGAACCAGGTGTCCCCTCTTTCGAGCGAGGCGATCCTCTTCCTGGACCTGACCAAAGCGAAGGGCGCTATCAGCAGGGTGGCCAGGATCATGCGGTAGGCGGCGATGGCTGGGGCGGGCGCGTCCGAGAGCCTTATGAAAATGGATGAGAAGGAGAAGCAGAACACCGCCAGCACCAGGACGAGGTAGGCGTTGCGCTTCTCGATGTCGGTCAATTGCGCGACCTCAGTGGATCAGTATGCTCTTCACTCCGCGGCATGCCTTGATCTCGGGGATTATCTCCGGAGGGACCGGCGCCTCGGTTATCACGTACAGTCGGGGCTCGGCGCTAAGGTCGGGGTCTGAGACGATGGTCTGTCGTATGCTAATGCCCGCCCTGGCGATCACGCCCGTGACGTCGGCCACTATCCCGATGGTCTGCGCGTTGTTGGGAATGATCTCAATGGCGCTCCAGCCCATGACCGGGGCGACGTCCTTGAGCATGGCGGTCGAGCGAAGTCGGCCAAAGACGCTCATGAGCTCTGGGTGCGACTCGATGGTCTCCACCGTCGAGCGGACGATGCGCCTGTCCACCCCGGCAGCGCGGCCGATGGCGCTATCGGCCAGCTTGATCTCGCCGCAGTATACGACGCCAGCGCTGACCCTAAGGCCGTTCTCCAGCAGGAGCCTGGCCACCTTGGCCTGAGAGGGGAACTTTCCGAAGTACTTGGACAGGGAGCTCCACATACGCCCTTAGCATGACGGTCGAGGGTATTTAGATTTCGGCGAGAGCGGAGGAATGGCCATCGTAGGCAACCTTAAAGTGGGCCTTGGCGCTTGCTGTATCACCCTCCTACGAGGGACGAGAACGGACTGGCGAAAGGGATATAAGCGTGATAACCTTTAGCACGGTCTACACGAGGTGTTGAGATGTTGCTGGGCAAGAGCGTGCGTATGGAACGTATCATCGACCGAGGCACGGGACGTGCCGTCATCGTCCCCATGGACCATGGCATCAGCATGGGGCCAGTCACTGGACTGGTGGACCTCAGGGGAACGATCGAGATGATCTCCCAGGGAGGAGCGACGTCCATAGTCCTGCATAAGGGCGCCGTGCCCTACTCCCATCGTTCATACGGCCGCGACATCGGCCTCATCCTCCACCTCTCCGCCTCCACCAACCTGGGCGCCTGGGCCAACCACAAGGTGCTGGTGGCCACGGTCGATGAGGCCATCAAGATCGGCGCAGACGCCGTCTCCGTCCATGTCAACCTAGGAAACGAGGACGAGCCAGAGATGCTCCGCGACATCGGCCAGGTCTCCAGGACCTGCGCGGAATGGGGCATGCCCCTGCTGGTGATGATCTACCCCCGGGGCAAGGACATCAAGTCCGCGTACGATGTGGAGCTGCTCAAGCAGTGCGCCCGGGTGGCCACGGAGCTGGGGGCGGACATCGTCAAGACCAACTATACCGGGGACATCGACAGCTTCAGGGAGGTGGTCCGGGGCGCGCTGGCGCCAGTGGTCATCGCCGGCGGGCCGAAGATGGACTCGGACGAGAAGCTCCTGCAGATGGTCAAGGACTCCATCGAGGCCGGGGGGAAGGGCGTCAGCATAGGCCGCAACGTCTTCCAGCACCGGAACGTGGTGGGAATCACCCGCGCCATCTCCTCCATCGTCCTGGACGACCTGGAGGTCGAGGAAGCACTGAAGTTCCTAAAGTGATCAAATGGCTTCGCCCAAGATCATATGGGTCAGGTCCGACCACCTGCCCAGCTACGACGAGAGGAAGAAGGTCGTGTCCAGCGCTCTGGAGGCTGGGTACGTGCAAATCGTCATCCGCGAGGAGGACGCCGAGCTCAGGCGCCTGGGACGATACAATGCCCTGGTCCTGAAGGGCACGTCCATCTTCTTGGACGAGGAGAAGGTAGGGGAGATGGTGCAGATACGCTCCAATGATGACCTAGCACGGGCCTCCGCCCTCAAGGGACGGGTGGACAACGTCCTCATCGAGGCCAAGGACTGGAAGGTCATTCCGCTGGAGAACCTGATCGCCGAATTCCAGGGCTCGAGCACCAGGCTGTTGGCCACCGCCACTTCGCCGGAGGAGGCCAAGCTCTTCTTCGAGACCTTGGAGGTGGGGGTAGGGGGCGTGGCCATCGAGCCCTCTTCCCCGTCGAAGCTCAAGGCCTTCCACGTCATCCAATCCGACCAGATGCCCCAAGTGGAGCTTACCAGGGCGGTGGTCTCAAGGATCGCGCCTGCCGGGGTGGGGGACCGGGTATGCCTTGACACCTGCTCATTGCTGAAGGTAGGGGAGGGCATGCTGATCGGCTCCCAATCCGCCTGCCTGTTCCTGGTGAGCTCGGAGAGCTTGGAGAGCGAGTACGTCGCCTCCAGGCCCTTCCGGGTCAATGCAGGGGCGGTGCACGCCTATGCCCTCATGCCTACGGGCAAGACCCGTTACCTTTCCGAGATAAAGAGCGGCGACGAGGTCCTGGCCATCGATTCGGATGGCCGGTGCCGGACGGTGGTCGTGGGCAGGTCGAAGATCGAGAGGAGGCCGCTGCTACTGCTCGAGGTCAAGGCCGGGGAAAGGAAGTACACCACCATATTGCAGAACGCCGAGACCATCAGGATGTGCACGCCGACTGGTCCAGTCTCCATCTCGGACCTCAAAGTGGGTCAGGATGTCCTAGTGCGCCTCGAGGAGGGAGGGCGGCATTTCGGCCAGGCCATATCGGAGACCATCACAGAGCTATGACGAAAATCTGCGTTTCCATCGTGGAACTGGACGTTGAGGGGGCGGCGCAGGCGGCGAGGAGCGCCGCTGAGAAGGGCGCGGACCTGATCGAGGTCAGGTTCGACCTCATGCCCAGCTTACCTCATGACCTATCGGCTTTCAAGAAGGTGGAGATCCCCAAGATAGCCACGCTCAGGACCGAGGCCCAGGGCGGAAGGTTCGGCGGCAAGGAGTCGACCAGGCAGGAGTTCTTCCAGAGGGCCCTGCGCTCCGGCTTCGAGATGTTGGACCTCGAGCTCGGCTCCCCGCTCATGGAGAGGAGGGACAAGGAGCTGCGCAGGGCGGGTGTCATCTGCTCCTACCACGACTTCGCTGGCACCCCTTCCCCCGCGACCATCCTTGAGCTCATGATCAAGGCCAGCGCCGCTGAGGCCCTGCCCAAGGGCGCTTTCGCCATCAACAGTTGCAAGGACCTCCTGGCCGTCGCCGAGGCCGCCAGGATGTTCTCCTCCACGGAGAAGGAATTCGTGCTCATCGGCATGGGCGAGCTGGGCATGCTCACCCGCATCTCTGCGGATAGCCTTGGCTGCGCTTTC
This sequence comes from uncultured Methanomassiliicoccaceae archaeon, assembly GCA_964354665.1. GTDB lineage: Archaea > Thermoplasmatota > Thermoplasmata > Methanomassiliicoccales > UBA472 > JAJRAN01. The sequence goes on from CAYHAO010000002.1 coordinate 34,893, forward strand.
ACCTATGCCTCCTCGGAAGCAGGTCGGGAGACGGCCTTGGGGCAGCTTGACCTGGCCACGATGAAACGGCTCGCCTCTAAGAGGACGGTCGTTGGCATCGCCGGGGACCCCGTGGCGCACTCCCTCTCGCCAAGGATGCACGAGGCCGCTTTCCTCGAGGCCGACGTCCCAGGCATCTATCTCAAGTTCCAAGTGAAGCGGGACGAGCTGGAGGACTTCTTCCAGGTGGCGTTGGAGTACGACCTGAGGGGCTTCAACGTCACCATCCCCCACAAGGAGGCGGTGGCACCGCTCCTCGACCGATTGGCACCAAGCGCCATGCAGGTGGGGGCGGTCAACACCGTCCTGATCGAGGAAGGCGAGTTCATCGGGCATAACACCGACGTCCATGGCGTGGAGATGACCTTCAAGGAGAACGGGGTCGACCCCAAGGGCAAGAAGGTTTTGCTGGTGGGCGCGGGCGGAGCGGCCCGGGCCTGCTGCGCCTATCTGTACGGGGCCGGGGCTAAAGTGAGCGTGTACAACCGGACCAGGGGCAGGGCCGAGGAGCTGTGCCGATCGTTCCGCAACTGCAAGGCCATCGATTTAGACACCCTCTCCGACCAATACGACATAGTGATCAACAGCACACCCGTGGGCATGAATGGGTTCCCCGGTGGGCTCCCGGTCCCGGAGCACGTGCTCAGATCGGGCCAATTCGTGGTGGACCTGGTCTACACCCCTCCGATCACCTCATTCCTGGAGGCGGCGGAGAGAGCGGGGGCTGCGACGGCCAACGGAGAACGCATGTTGCTGCATCAGGCGATCAAGGCCTTCGAGATCTGGACGGGCAGAACCCCTTCCTATGCCACGATGTATTCCGCCCTGAGGGAGGTTACCAAGTGAGAGGGAAAGGGCTGTCGCACGGAGCGGGCACGATCGTGAACGCCATAGCCAATGGCAGGGGCGCGGCCTTCGGGGTGGACCTGAGGACCGAGGCCGAGGTGGAGCTCGATTCCTCGGGCATCATCGATGTGCGGATCGAGGGCTTCGAGGGGGAAGGGACCGAGCTGGCGGAGAGGTGCGTCCGCAATGTCCTGGAGAGGGTGGCCAAGAGGGAGGGCTATGGGGCCAAGGTCACGACCCGTTCCCAGATCCCGATATCGCGGGGCCTGAAGAGCAGCAGCGCCGCGGCCAATGCCATCGTCCTCGCCACCTTGGACGCCTTGGACATCGAGCTCGACCTCATCAAGGCCATCAAGATCGGTACCAAGAGCGCCATCGAGGCCAGGGTCTCGGTGACCGGGGCTTTCGATGATGCTTGCGCCTCCATGCTCGGAGGGGTGGTGCTGACGGACAACCGCACCGAGAAGGTGCTCAAGCGGGACAGGCTGCCCGAGGGCCTCAAGGTGGTGCTGCACGTACCAGGGTTCCAGGTGCGCAAGGGCTCGCTGCCCTTGGAAAGGTTCAGGGCCACGGCACCAGCGGCGCAGGCGGCCTTCGAGCGCGCCAAGCGAGGCGAGTACAAAGAGGCCATGGTCATCAACTCCTTGGCCTGCACGTCGGCCCTGGGCCTTAGCATGGACCCGACCTACAAGGCCCTCGCGGCCGGGGCCTTCGCCGCCGGACTATCTGGCACAGGGCCAGCGACGGTGATGCTCGTGGAGGAGCGCAAGCTCCCCGACCTATGCTCCTTGTTCGAAGAGAAGGAGCTGATGATCACGGAAATCTACAATGACCAGGAGGTTCGCAAATGAGATTGGTGGTGAGGCCATCGGAGGCCAGCGGCACGGTCGCCGCCTCCCCCTCCAAGAGCTATTCGCATCGGGCGCTGGTGCTGGGCCTGCTCGCCGACGGACGCTCCCAGTTGAGGGACGTGCTCCTGAGCGGCGACACACTGGCCACGCTCAAGGCCGCACAGATGCTGGGCGCCCGTGCGGAGGTTAAGGGCAGCAACGTCACCATGGACGGTGGCAAGCTGGTCTGCCCCGATAACGTGATCGACGCCGAGAACTCTGGCACCACCATCCGCATCATGGCCGGGATAGCCTCGCTCCTTCCCTGCGCCACTGTCCTGACGGGGGACCCGTCGGTACGCAAGCGGCCGATGCAGCCCCTGATCGATGCCCTGAGCGAGCTCGGGGTGCAATGCTTCTCCACCCGCGGAAACGGAATGGCTCCTTTGGTGGTGCGGGGGCCGAACCGAGGCGAGAGGTGCTCGATCAAGGGGGACGTCAGCTCGCAGTTCATCTCCTCCCTCCTCATCTCCTCGGTCCTGAAGGAGGTGGACACCGAGATCTCGCTCTCCACCTCGCTGAAGTCCAGGCCCTACGTCGAGATCACCATGGGCATGATGCGCGCCTTCGGAGCCAGGGTGGACATGACCCGGTCCGGCTTCCTCGTGCCAGGAAGGCAGAGGTACGCCCCGCAGGCCTATCGCGTTCCTGGCGACTACTCGTCGGCGGCGTTCCCTCTGGTAGCTGGCGCCTTGACCGCGGGCGTGGCCGTGACCGGCCTCGACCCCGAGGACAAGCAGGGCGACAAGGCCATCATCGACATCCTGGAGGGCTTCGGGGCCGAGGTCAGGCGCGGGAGCACCTCCATACGCGCCTCGGTGGGAAGGCTGCAAGGCTCGACCGTGGACCTGGCGGACGCGCCCGACCTCTTCCCCATCGTGGCCGTCCTCGGCTCCCAGGCCAAGGGGACGACGGAGATCTTCAACGCCGAGCACGTGCGCCTCAAGGAGAGCGACCGCATCCGCTCCACCACCGATTTCCTGAGGGCGATGGGGGCGGACGTGCGCGAGACCAAGGATGGGTGCGTGATCAAGGGGCCTTGCGCCCTCAAGGGAGGGGTGGTGGACTCGCTGGACGACCACCGCATCCTCATGGCGGCGGCGATAGCCGCGATGGTGGCCCAGGGGACCACCAGCATCACCCACGGCGATTGCTACAAGATATCCTATCCCCGCTTCCTGGAGGACCTGACCTCGCTGGGGGCGGACATGGGGCTGATGGAATGAACACCTATGGCATGGCTTTCCGCATCACCGTGTTCGGCACATCCCATGGGCCGGGCATCGGCTGCGTGATCGACGGATGCCCCGCGGGCATCGGGGTCTCCCAGGCGACGATCCAGAAGGACCTGGACAGGCGGAAGCCCTCCTCGGGCATCGGCACTCCGCGGGCCGAGGAGGATTTGGTCCTGGTGCAATCCGGGGTCCACGAGGGCAGGACCACCGGCTCTCCCATCCAGATGTTCATCGAGAACCGGGACCGGGACAGCTCCAAGTACGCCGCGTTCAAACGCACCCCGCGGCCGGGCCACGCGGACTACCCTGCGCTGGTCAAATACGGTCCGGAGCACGACATCCGCGGCGGGGGCCAGTTCTCCGGCCGAATGACCGCGCCCTTGGTGGCGGCGGGCTCGGTGGCCAAGTCTCTGCTGGCCACCAAGGGGGTCAGGTTCGCGGCATATTCGCAGGCGATAGGAGGCGTGAGGGACGTGGACGAGCGCTCCCTCCAGGACGTACTTGACCGGGCCTACCAGCGTCCTACCCGGGCCGCGACCGACCAGTTGGACGAGAGGATGCGCGCCGAGATACTGGCCGCCAAGGAGGACGACGACTCGGTGGGCGGGGTGGTGCGCTGCTTCATCGATGGCCTTCCCGTAGGGCTGGGCGAGCCTTTCTTCGACACCCTGGACGGGGAGCTGGCCAAGCTCCTGTTCGCCATCCCTGCGGTCAAGGGCGTGGAGTTCGGTAACGGCTTCAGGGCATCGGGGATGAGGGGCTCCCAGAACAACGATGTATATCATTTCGAGGAGGGGAGGGTGCGCACCTCCACCAATAACTCGGGCGGGGTCCTGGGGGGCATGAGCAACGGCATGCCCTTGGACCTCAAGGTGGCCTTCAAGCCCACTGCGTCCATTCCCAAGGCGCAGAGGACCGTGGACCTCGGCACCGGGAAGGAGGCCATGCTTAAAATCGAGGGAAGGCATGACCCTTGCATAGTCCCGCGCGCGGTGGTGGTCGTGGAGGCCGTCTCCGCGCTGGTGATCGCCGACCTGATGATGAGAGGTGGATACATTGCCAGAACATGTTGACGCTATCCGATGGCACATCGAGGAGACGGACAACCAGATCATGGACCTTATCGGTCAGAGGATGAGGTTGGCCAAGGAGATGGGGCAGCACAAGGTGGGCAAAGGCATGCCGGTCCGCAACCTACGCGTGGAGGAGCAGGTCCTGGCCAGATTCGCCTCCAGGGCCAAGCAGGCCGACGTCTCCGAGGAGGCGGCGCGGAGCATTGCCAAGATCCTCCTGCACGAGAGCGAGGACGCCCAGTTCCGCATGCCCCGCACGGAGCCGAAGCGCATCACGGTCGTCGGAGGCTCGGGCAAGATGGGGGCTTGGCTGTGTCGCTTCTTCGAGTCGCAAGGGCACAAGGTCATGGTGAACGATGTCGTCTCCAGCACCAGCTTCCCCTATGAGAACGACCTCAAGCGCGCCGTCTCCCAGGCCGATGTGATTGTCGTGGCCACGCCCATCGACGCGGCCAAGGAGATGTTGGACAGGGTATTGGCGTTGAAGCCGAAGGGGCTGGTCCTGGACATCGTTTCCATCAAGGCCCCGCTCATCCCCAGCCTGCGCGCGGCGGCGGAGAAGGGGATGAAGGTCTGCTCCCTGCACCCCATGTTCGGACCGGACACCACCTCCCTCATCTACCAGAACCTGCTCATTTGCGACTGTGGCTCCAAGGAGGGGGTGGAGAGCGCGCATGCCCTGTTCGATTACACTGGAGCGGAGATACATGACGTTAGCGTGGAGGAGCACGACCGGCTCATGTCCTATGTCCTAGGCATGTCGCACGCGCTCAACATCGCATTCTTCAATACGCTGGTGAAGAGCGGGCTCACCGTCAAGGAGCTGGAACACGCCTCCTCCACCACGTTCCGCAACCAGAAGTGCACCTCCATGCGGGTGGCCAACGAGAATCCTGAGCTTTACCATCACATACAGCATGTCAACCCGCACACCAAGGAGACCCTGGACCTGCTGGTGCGGTCCATCGAGGAGATCCGCGCGGCGGCGATGGCCCAGGAGAGCGACGAGTTCGTGAAGATCATGGAGCAAGGGCGAGCGTACTACGGAGGGAGCGAATGAGCAAGATGCAGGTAGCGGTGCTGGGCGCAACAGGGATGATCGGGCAGAGGTTCGTGCAGTTGCTGGAGGGGCACCCATGGTTCGAGATGGAAGGGCTCTATGCCTCGGAGCGCTCAGAAGGCAAGCGTTTGGCGGAGGTCAACCGGGTGAAGGACCATGCCTTCATGCAGGAGACCCTGTCCAGACGCATCGAGCAGATCGACACCGCCAAGATCGCCAAGAACTGCAGGGTCGCGTTCTCCGGGCTGCCCTCGGACATCGCCAAGGACTTCGAATCCAAGCTGTCCGAGGCCGGGGTGGCGGTCTTCTCCAACGCCGCCGCGCACCGCATGCGCGAGGACGTTCCGATAATCATCCCCGAGGTGAACTCCGAGCACTTGGAGATCGTCAAGACCCAGCCCACCTATCCCAAGGGAGGGTACATCGTCACCAACGCCAACTGCTCCACCACCGGCATGGCCGCCCCCTTGAAAGCATTGCAGGACCCCTTCGGCCTGGAACAGGTGGTCGTCTCCACCTATCAGGCGGTGTCCGGCGCAGGCTATCCTGGGGTCCCTTCCCTGGACATCCTCGGCAACGTGGTCCCGCACATCAAGGGCGAGGAGGAGAAGATGGAGGCGGAGGCGGTCAAGATACTGGGGACGTATCGCGATGGCAAGATACATGACGCCAGCTTCCAGGTACTGGCGTCCTGCGTCCGGGTGCCGGTCCACGACGGACATCTTGAGGCCTTGGTGGTCAAGACCTCCAAGGACGCGAGCGCGGAGGACTACGCCAAGGCCATGAGAGCCTTCCGCGCCGAGCCGCAGTGGCTGGAGCTTCCTTCGGCGCCGAAGGTACCGATCATCGTGCGCGAGGAGGCGGACCGGCCGCAGCCCCTTTGGGACGTCAACGCTGGTGAGCCGGCGCGGGCCAAGGGCATGGCCGTCACGGTGGGGAGGGTGCGAAAGAAGGATAAGTACGTCAAGTTCTTCCTGCTCTCCCACAACACCATCCGCGGCGGGGCGGGGGGTTCGGTAATCAACGCCGAGCTGGCCCATGCCAAGGGGATGTTGCGTTGAGGGTTAGATATAAATCTTCACAATTGTTATGGAAGTTAAAGGCTTCGGGTTGAGAGCATGAAGCGCACCTACGAGGAGATCAACAAGAAGATCAAGAAGGGCGACGCGGTGGTCCTCACGGCAGAGGAGGTCATCGACGTAGTCGAGCGCGATGGCATAGAGAAGGCCACCAAGGAAGTGGACGTCGTCACCACCGGCACCTTCGGCGCCATGTGCTCCTCGGGCGCCTTCATCAACTTCGGGCATTCCGAGCCGCCCATCAAGATGGCCAAGGTGTGGCTGAACGACGTCCCGGCCTACACTGGCATAGCCGCGGTCGACGCCTACATCGGAGCCACCGAGCTGCGCGAGGACGGCGACATGAGCTATGGCGGCGCGCATGTCATCGAGGACCTGATCGCCCGAAAGCCAGTGCGGCTCCGGGCCACGGCCTACGGCACCGACTGCTACCCTCGGAAGGAGATTGACACCTACATCTCGCTCTCCACGGTGAACCAGGCCTATATGTACAACCCCAGGAACGCCTACCAGAACTACGGCGTCGCCACCAATTCCTCCGAGAAAACGCTCTTCACCTACATGGGCAAGCTGCTGCCCAAGTACGGGAACGCGACCTACTCCAGCGCCGGTCAGCTCTCGCCCCTGCTCAACGACCCCCATCTGCGGACCATCGGCATCGGCACCCGCATCTTCCTGGGAGGGGCGCAGGGTTACGTGGCATGGGAGGGGACCCAGTACAAGACCAGCCCGCCAGAGCGAAACGGGGTCCCGACCGGCTCAGCCAGGAACTTGGCGGTCGTGGGAGACCTGCGGGAGATGAGCACCGAGTTCATCAGGGCCCTGGTCTTCAACAAGTACGGCACCACGCTCGGGGTGGGGATTGGAGTACCGATCCCCATCCTGGACGAGGAGATGATGAAGTGCGTCTCCATCAAGGACTCGGAAATCTTCGCTCCGGTCCTCGACTATTCCTTGCAATCCCGGAACCGACAGGCCATCCGTGAGGTCTCTTATTCCGAGCTCCGCTCAGGCGGCATCGAGGTCGGTGGAAAGAAGGTCCGCACCTCCTCGCTCTCCTCCTATTCCAAGGCCAGGCTCGTCGCGGAGACCTTGAAGAGGAGCGTCCAGGAGGGCAGGTTCCTGCTCACCGAACCGGTGGCCAGGCTTCCCGAGGAGAGAACGATGAACCTACTTGACCTCCACAGCCGCGAGGAGGTGGCCTGATGACGGTGAAGAAGTTCCTGCTCACCTTCACGCCAGAGAACGTCTCCGAGCCGGTCACGTACCGCCTGGTGAAGGAGTTCGACATCATGATCAACATCCTCCGCGCCGAGGTGGACGAGAAGGGCGGGAGGCTGATGATCGCCATGGAGGGCAGCGGGTTGCAGATCGACCGCGCCATCAAGTTCCTGGAATCGTCCGCCGTCAACGTCCAAGAGCTGAAGGAGTTCGTCAGGAAGGACGACAACCGATGCACCGATTGCGGCATGTGCGTGTCCATATGTCCCGTCTCCGCGTTCCAGGTGGAAAAGGGGACGTGGAAGGTGACGTTCCTCAACGAGAGGTGCATCGCCTGTGGCATGTGCGTCGACGCCTGCCCGCCCGGCGCGATAAGGCTCAGAGCCCAGGTCTGAGCCCGCCCTAGGATGTGAATCATCTGCCGTGGCATCGAGGGCAAGTTTAAAATGAGCAATTGGCAATGACCCTTCGGCCTTCGGAAAAAAGGCGAGGATGAGAGGATGGCTGTGCGGACCAAGCTCTTGGCGCTGGGATTGACCTTCTGCTTCGTGGCATCACTGATGCTGTTCATCGCCTCCCCGGCGCTGGCATCCGAGGGTGAGGGCGAAGGCGACCTTGGACCGTCACCGGAGAACGGCCTCACCGTGGCCATCGGCGGGGTTGTCGGGGTCTACGTCTTCCTCGGGCTCATTTTGTTCAACGTGCTGCGCAAGAGGAAGAAGCAGCAGATGAAGATGTGAGATGAGCAGAAGCCAGGGAATCAGCGGGACCGTTCGGCATCATTTCGAAGTGGGCGAGACCGCAGTCACCATCGTGGCCGAAGCGCGATTCGTTCCATTCGCCAAGGAATCCATCTTCCGCTCGCGTTCGATAATCCAGGGATTAATCGCCCAGGACCCCTTGTTCAAGGACACTTTGGAGCCATACGATGAGCCGGAAGGCTCCGACCCGCTCATCGGGAGGATGTGCTCGGCCGCTAGGAGGGCGAGCGTCGGTCCCATGGCGGCCGTGGCCGGCGCCATCGCCGAGGAGGCGGTCCGGGCCATGGTCCGAGCGGGGGCGAGGCAGGCGGCGGTGGATAACGGCGGGGACATCTCCATGTTCCTCAGCGAGCCCATGGAGGTGGGGATATTCGCTGGGGAGTCATCTGTCAAGGACCTGGGGATGCGCTTCCCCGCGGAGAGAAGATTCTACAGCATATGCACCTCCTCCGGGAGCGTCGGCCCCTCCATCTCGTTCGGGATCGCCGATGCGGCCGTGGTACTTGCTGAGGATGCCGTGTTGGCGGATGCCTGCGCCACGCGCCTGGGGAACGAGGTGCAGAGCTCGGACGAGGAGGGCATGCTCTACGCCTTGGACGCCATCTTGCGAATAGAAGGCGTGGATGGTGCGCTGGTGATAGTTGGCGACAAGGTCGCCATGCAAGGCAAGCTACCCCAACTCGTGAAGGTCAAGGTGTCCCCTGGCTCCATCTCGAGATTGGAGCTCTGAGGCACTTTCGCACCTCCCGGGCGACCTATTATGGTCGGAACAAGCGTTCATTCATGAAGGTGAAAGGGCCATGGAGATCCCCGGTAATGTCCTAGATTGGCTGCTCGAGGGACCATCGTGGGTCCGTTACCGCGCTAACAAGGACCTCCTGCAGAGACCCGACACCGACCTGGACGAGCTTTGGCAAGAAGTAAAGCGTGACCCTTCCGTCCGCGATCTGGTGGCTCAAGTCGGTGCCTGGCCATGGCCGAGGCTGACCTCCCACCGCTCGGCAGCGCACCCGTTGCACAAGCTCGTCTTCCTGGCGGACCTCGGCTTCTCCATTAAGGACATGGAGATCGCGCCCACGATTGAGAGGTTGCTCGAGCATCGCTCATCTGAAGGCCCCTTCCAAATGGTAGCGAACGTGAGCAAGAGCTACGGCGGAACGGGAGAGGACGTGAGAGCTTGGGCGCTATGCGACACGCCCTCGATCGCCTACTCGCTTGCGACCATGGGATTGAGGGACGATGAGAGAGTGCGCAAGGCGGTGTCATACCAGATACAGCTGGCCCGTCCCAACGGCTGGCCTTGCGCGGTGTCCAAGGAGATGGGCAAGTTCCGCGGACCGGGTCGGAAGGGGGACCCGTGCCCTTATGCGAACCTGATAATGCTGAAGCTCCTGTCCACCGACCCCTCCTGGAGCGATTCACAGGAGGCGAGGGACGGGGTGGAGACGGCCCTCTCCCTTTGGAGCAGGAGCAAGGAGGAGCATCCCTACCAGTTCTACATGGGGACCGACTTCCGCAAGCTCAAGGTTCCGTTCGTCTGGTACGACCTCATGCACTTGGCCGAGGTCCTGAGCCGCTTCCCCCGGGCGACCAAGGACGAGCGCCTGAACGAGATGACCTCCCTAATCAGGGAGAAGATGGACGAGGAGAGCCGCTTGACGCCCGAGTCCGTCTGGATGGATTGGAAGGGGTGGGAGTTCGGGCAGAAGAAGGAGCCCTCCAGATGGCTGACCCTTACGGCCTACCGCATTCTGGGCCGATGCGGGACCTGAGGCCGGCCGGCCTTCATCAGCTCCTCGTGCCTGTAGCATTCCACCAGGTGGTCGTTGACCATCCCCACCGCCTGCATGAACGCGTAGCAGATGGTAGGACCAACGAATCTGAATCCCTTCTCGCGCAATGCTGCGCTCATCCTTTCCGACTCGGGCGTGGCCGCGGGCATTTCCTTGAATGACTTGAAGCTGTGATGGATCGTCCTTCCACCCACGAAGCTCCAGATGAAGGCGTCGAAGCTCCCCTGAACCATCTGAACCTCCAAGAGGCGCTGGGCGTTGTTCACAGCCGCCTCGATCTTCTGCCGGTTGCGCACGATTCCTTTGTCCTCCAGCAGAGTATTGACCTTGCGCGCGTCATATCCAGCCACCTTCCTAGGGTCGAAGCCGTCGAACGCCTTGCGGAACGCCTCCCGTTTGCGCAGGATGGTGAGCCAGCTCAACCCCGCCTGCATGCAGTCCAGGGTTAGGTGCTCGAAGAGCAGGTCGTCATCGTGCACGGGGGTGCCCCATTCCTTATCGTGATAGGATATCAACAGCTCATCGTCCCCCCAGGGGCAGCGCTTCCTCGGCGCGGGCATGGTACATTGAAACGCTTCCTCTAGGCAATAATCCATTGGTCGTGGAGGTCTAGCGATCGAGCAGGAACGATGCGTAGGTCCTAGTTCCCCATGCCGCCATATCCCTATCGATAATGAAAAATTTTCACCTTTTTTCACCTCTTTTTCGAGCATCTGGATATTATCTAAAAAACTCGTATCAAAAGTGATTCTCAACTCTGATATCTTATATACCGATCAGAGGGCTCAAAGGAATAAAGTGAGGGACACGATGATGCAAGCCCTAGAAACTTCAAGTCTATTGACTGAGGAATACTCCATCAAGGTGCTGGTCGCGCTCATGGGACTGCCTAAGAGCGTGAACGAACTGAGCGAGAAGCTCGGCATCCCCATCGCCGCCTGCTATCGGAGGATTAGGTCTCTCGAGAAGGCGGGACTACTCTACTGCGTGGACCGAGGTCTGACCCAAAAGGGCAAGCGCGTTTGCCTTTATAAGGCCAGGATCAGGAACGGCATGATCCTGCTGGAGAAGAACAAGGTAAGGGTCAGGCTGGACATGATCGATGGAAGCATCGAGAACTACGATTACGACGCCATGGCGCCGCAGGCTGCCCCGGACGTTAAGGCGGACGGGCACCCGGCCAGCATGTGAGATGCGCAACCAAACTTCAAACCTTAAAAGCTGAAGATCAACTCTCGCCCCCCCGGGGGCTTGGCCCGTCGATTAGGGCGGTGCCAAGCCCTTTCTTTTGTTTTTTTTAGTGCAAATCGGCCAGCATGCTCGACATTAGTCGAGTTTAAGTAGCCATTGGTCATTGCGTGTTTAGATTGTCACAGGTGAGCAAGTGACACTGCGATTGGCCGTGCCGAACAAGGGGAGGCTGAGCGAGCGCTCGGTCCAGATTTTGAAGCAAGCAGGCCTGGAGATCGAGGATTCGGACGACCGCAAGCTGTTCGCGGCAGTGAAGAAGCGCGACTTCGCGGTGATGTTCGTGAGGGCCGCGGACATCGTCAACTTCGTCTCGAAGGGGGCGGTGGACGTGGGGATCACGGGCAAGGACCTCGTGCTCGAGGCTGGGTTGGATGTAAAAATCGTCTACGACCTGAGCTTCGGCCATTGCAGGCTGTCCATAGCCGCTCCCGAGTCTGCGGGCATCGAGGATGTACAGGACATCAAGGACGGCTCGGTGGTTGCCACCTCCTTCCCCAACCTTACAAAGAAGTACTTCGCCAAGGCGGGGAAGAAGATAGAGGTGACGACAATTTCAGGGGCCGCTGAGGTCACCCCACACATCGGTGTGGCGGACCTGATCGTCGACCTGGTCAGCTCTGGCTCCACCCTCAAGGTGAACCACCTGAAGGAAGTTGCGGTCATCGCCCGCTCCAACGCCGTGGTGATCGTCAACGAGGACTCCTACAAGAAGAAGAGGGAGGACATCGACGAACTGGTGGCGGCCATCGAGAGCGTGGAGAGCGCCGCCAACAAGAAGTACCTGATGGCTGACGTGCCCACGAAGTCCTTGGATTCGGTGCGCAAGTACTTCCCTGGCATCGCCGGGCCCACCGTCATGAACATCGCGGGACGCGACGACGTGGTCGCAGTTCATGTGGTCATTGACAAGGACAATGTGTACGACGCCATCACCAGGCTGAAGAAGATGGGCGCGACCGGGATTCTGATCGTGCCCATCGATCGCATGGTTCCGTAGGTGAGGCCATGAAGCTTGAGTGGCAGAGATCCACCGTTCGGGACATACCCCTTTACTACAACCCCAAGGTCTCGGGGCTGCGCATGGACACCTCCACCAATCCCCTAGGGGCGAATCCAGCCGCCAAGGAGGCCTTGAAGGAATGCATGGAGATGGACCTTAACCAGTACCCATCGCCCTACTCGGACGCGCTGAGGGGCGCGCTGGGCGAGCTCTACTCACTGCCTCCTGAGGACTTCGTGGTGGGGAATGGCTCTGACGAGGCCTTGGACATCATCTTCAAAAGCTTCCTGGAGCCGGGAGAGACCGTCGTCCTTCCATACCCAGGCTATTCGTTGCACTCCTATTTCGTTAAGGTGAACGCCGGCAAGGCCATGTTCGTGGACCTCAGGGACGACTTCCAGCTGGACGTGGAGAGGCTCAATCGGGCCAAGGGCAAGGTGCTCTTGCTGTGCAACCCCAACAACCCGACCTCCAACACCTTCCGCCACCAGGACATCGAGGCGGTGATCAACGGTGTCCCAGACCGGATCGTGGTGGTGGACGAGGCGTACGGGGAGTTCGCCGGCAAGTCCTTCATCCCGGAACTGCAGGACTATGATAACGTCATCGTCACCAGGACGTTCTCCAAGGCCTATGCCTTGGCTGGAATGCGCATCGGATATGCCGTCTCCAATCCTGATCTGGCGGGCGTCATGCAACGCGTCAAGATCCCCTACTCCCTGAACCGGGTCTCGGAGATGGTCGCCCTCAAGGCGCTGAAGGACCAAGAGTTCGTCAGGCACAGCGTAAAGGTCGTCAATGAAGGGAGGAAGCAACTGCATGACGGGCTGAGCCGACTGGGCTTCGAGGTGTTCCTGAGCGAGGCCAACTTCATATTATTCAAGGGCAAGATCGACCACAGGTTGCTGGTGGAGAGGCTGGCCAAGAAGGGCGTCATGATCCGCGACTTCGGGGACAAGCGCCGCTTGGAGAACTGCGTCCGCACCACCATCGGCACCGAGGGGATGAACCGATTGTTGCTGGACAAGATGGCGGAGGTGCTGCGGGAATGCCGGTGAGGATGGCCGTCGCCGATTACGGCGTGGGCAACCTGCATTCCATCCGCAAGGCGCTGGAGAACTGCGGGGCCAAGCCCTACATCGTCGAGGACATGCGCGAGCTCCTGGAAGCGGAGTGCATCGTGCTCCCCGGGGTCGGCGCCTTCGATAAGACCATGGAGCGCCTGCAACCCATCAAGCAGGGGCTGGTAGGCAAGCTGAAGAACGGCACCCCATGCCTGGGGATCTGCATCGGAGCGCAGATACTGTTCGAGGGTAGCGAGGAAGGCAGGCAGGCTGGCCTCGGCTTCTACCAGGGCATGGTCATCAAGCTCAAGGCGGAAAGGGTGCCGCACATGGGCTGGAACTCGGTCCGGACGGAGGACCCGATCTTCCAGGGCATCCGATCGCCCTTCTTCTACTTCGCGCACTCCTACTATGGCATGCCGAGCGAGGACACCGCCATTGGCTCCACCGATTACTTTGGCCAGGTGCCCACCCTCTTCCTCAAGGAACGGACCTACGGCACGCAGTTCCACCCGGAGAAGTCGTCCGAGTCGGGCATGCGCTTCTTGCGCAATTTCGTCAAATTCGCGGAGGGCTCCGCATGATGGTCCTACCGGCGGTGGACATCCTCGATGGCAGGATGGTACAGCTGGTAGGCGGCAAGCCCGGCACGGAGCAGATCGTGCTCCCCGACCCATTAGAGGTGGCCAAGGACTGGGAGGGGAAGGGCGCCCCTATGGTCCACGTCATCGACCTGGATGGAGCGTTCGGCAAGGGGGGCAATCCCAACCTCATCCACCGCATGCTGATCGAGCTGAAGATCCCAGTCCAGGTCGGGGGCGGCATCCGTTCCACGGCCATGGTGGACCAGTATATGGACTGGGGCGCGGCCCGGGTAATCGTGGGCACCAAGGCCATCATGGACACCAACTGGTTGACCGACGTTTCCCAGGCGCATCCGGGGAAGGTCGTCCTTGCCCTTGACACCGCAAAGGGGCACATCCAGGTCAAGGGCTGGCAGGAGGCCTCCAAGCTCACTTTGGAGCAGATTTTCACAATCATCAAGCCGCTGCCTTTGGCGGCGGTCCTGCACACCGACGTGGACGTCGAGGGCCGGGCACAAGGAATAAATGCCGCCGAGGTGCGTAAGTTCGTGGAGCGATGCCCGCACAAGGTGATCGCCTCCGGCGGCATCCGGGGCATGGAGGATATCCGGGCCTTGGAATCGATCGGCGCGGAGGCCTGCGTGGTTGGCATCGCCCTGTATACCAAGAGGATCAATCCAGTTGATATCTGGAGGCGTGCTAGATGAACCGAGTCGCAACCATTGATAGGGAGACCAAGGAGACCAAGATCGAGCTCAGGCTGGACCTCGATGGCTCTGGAGACGCGGACATTAACTGCGATGACCAGTTCCTGACCCACATGCTCGAGTCGCTGGCCAAGTACTCGGACTTCGACCTCACCTTATGTGCCAAGGGGGACAACGAGCACCACCTCTTGGAGGATGTGGCCATCGTGCTGGGGATGGCCCTGAGAGAGGCCATCGGCGACCAGCCCATCCAAAGGATCGCGTCCTCCATGGTGCCCATGGACGATGCCTTGGTGGTGGTGGCCATGGACCTCATCGACCGCCCCTATGTGGACATAGAGTGCCCAGACCCTCTCTACCACCACTTCCTGCGCTCGGTGGCGATGTCCTCGGGGATGACGCTACACGTCAAGGTGGTGAGGGGTTTCGACGACCATCACATCGTGGAAGCGACGGTGAAGGCCCTAGGCCGGGCTCTGAACAAGGCCGTGGCGCAGAGGGAGCGGATGCTCAGCACCAAGGCCAAGCCGAAAGTGAGGAAGAAATAGATGTTGACCAAGAGGATCATTCCCTGCCTGGACGTAAGGGACGGCGTGACGGTGAAGGGCGTCAACTTCGTGAACCTCCAGGAGGTGGGCGACCCACCGGAGATGGCTTCCGCCTACGAGGCCCAGGGAGCGGACGAGATCGTGTTCCTGGACATATCCGCATCCGCCGAGGGCAGGAAGACGCTGATGCATGTGGTGGAGAGGACCGCGGAGCGCCTATTCGTGCCATTGACGGTCGGGGGAGGCATCCGCAGCAAGGAGGACATGCGCACCGCCTTGAACGCCGGGGCGGACAAGGTGTCCGTGAACACCATCGCGGTGCAGAGGCCACAGGTCATCGGCGAGTGCGCCGAGGACTTCGGCAGGCAGTGCGTGGTGGTGGCCATCGACGCCAAGCGCGAGGGCCAGAGCTGGAAGGTCTACACCCACGGGGGACGGAGGAGGACGGAATTGGACGCCGTCGAATGGGCGGCCATGGCCCAGGACCTCGGCGCGGGTGAGATCCTCCTGACCAGCATGGACGCGGACGGGACCAAGGACGGTTACGACCTTCCCCTGACGCAGAGGGTGGCGGACGAGGTGGACATCCCGGTGATCGCCTCTGGCGGATGCGGGAACGCCCAGCACATCTATGAGGTGCTCTCCAGCACCGGGGCGGAGGCGGCGTTGGCGGCCTCCATCTTCCACTACGGAGAGCTGACCGTGAAACAAGTCAAGGATTATCTCAGGGAACGGGGGGTGCCGGTCCGATGACGGAGCTGAAGTTCGACGAAAAGGGCCTGATACCGGTCATCGTCCAGGATGCTCTTACCTCGGAGGTCCTGATGATGGCCTATGCCGACCGCGAGGCGTATGACAAGATGCTGGAGACGAGGAGGACGCACTTCTTCTCTAGGTCGAGGCAGAAGCTATGGATGAAGGGGGAGAGCTCCGGACACGTCCAGGACATCGTCTCCATGCAGGCGGACTGCGATGGCGATTGCCTGCTGGTGCGCGTCAGGCAGACCGGGGTGGCCTGCCATCTGGAGCGGCCTTCCTGCTTCGAGGAGGTGCTCTTGGGCGACCTGAAGGGGACCTCGGCCATCCTACCCGAGCTCATCAGGGTGATCCACGACCGCAGACTCAACCCCAAGGAGGGCAGCTATACCAGTTCGCTGTTAAGCAACGAGGACAGGATGCTGAAGAAGGTGGTGGAGGAGGCGACCGAGGTCGCGCTGGCCTCGAAGTCCGCGGACAAGAGGATGCAGGCCTGGGAGGTGGCGGACCTCGTCTATCACCTACTGGTGGTGCTCGAGGGCGAGGATATATCCCTAGAACAGGTCTACCAGATGCTCTGGGAAAGGAGGAAGTGAGATGCGCATAGAACTGCACTCGCACACGTTGCTCTCGGACGGAGAGCTGATACCCATCGAGCTGGCCAGGCGCGCGGTGGTCAAGGGCCACCAGGCCTTGGCCATCACCGACCACGCCTCGTTATCGAACCTTGACCGCCTCATCTCCGAGGCCAGGAGGGACGTCGAGCTCGCCGCCGAATGGGGGCTGGACCTGATCGTGGGCGTGGAGATCACCCACGTCCCAGCGCGACGCATAGACCAGGTGGTCAAGGAGGCCCGCAAGAGAGGGGCGGAGCTGATCGTCATCCACGGGGAGACCGTCAACGAGCCGGTGGAGAAAGGCACCAACCGCGCCGCGGTCACCAATCCCGAGGTGGACATACTCGCCCACCCCGGTCTCATCACCCTGGACGAGGCGGAGCAGGCCAAGCGCAACGAGGTCATCTTGGAGATTACCTCCAGGCGGTCGCACAACCCCACCAACGGGCACGTGGCCAAGATGGCCTTGGAGGCCGGGGCCAGGATGGTGGTCAACACCGACGCCCATGCCCCCTCGGACCTCATCGACGCCGAGACCGCTCTCATGGTCGCGCGAGCCGCGGGACTGCCCGAGAGGGACGCGCAAAAGGCGGTCTTCGATGTTCCACAGGAGCTAGTGCGGAGGGTGAGGGGCAGATGAAGGTGATGAAGTTCGGGGGCTCCTCGCTGAAGAGCGGGGAGGCAATGAAGCGGGTCTGCAAGATCATCTCTTCCGACAGCGAGCTCAAGGTGGTGGTGGTCTCCGCCCTCTCCGGGGTCACGGAGGAGCTCATCCAGTTCATCAGCCAGCTGCGCAAGGAGGACGAGATCGAGGCCTTCATCAAAGGGATGGAGGACAAGCACATCGCCCTGCTGACCGATAGCGTAGAAAACGAGATTATCCAGAAGGAGGCGTCCGCGAAGATCAAGGACAAGCTCACCCGGCTGGAGAGGGCGTTGTACGGCTTCGTGTACCTGGAGGAGCTGACGCCCCGCACCAAGGACCTCATTCAATCATTAGGGGAGAGGCTCTCGGTGATAGTGGTGGCAGCAAGCCTCCAAGACATGGGGGTGAAGGCCGTGCCCATCGACGCGGACGAGCTGGGCATCATCACGGACGGGGTGTACGGAGGGGCAAGCGCCGTCCTCGACGCCACGGCCAAGAACATCTGCCCCCGCCTCCGCCACATGTTCGACCGGGGCGAGACGCCCGTGGTGACAGGCTTCTTCGGACGCACCATCGACGGCCACGTAACCATCTTCGGGCGCAACGGCTCGGACTACTCCGCCGCCGTGGTGGCCAACGCCTTGAACGCGGACTCTCTGGAGATCTGGAAGGACGTGGATGGCTTCATGTCCGTGGACCCTAAGATCGTGAAGGAAGCGGTCCCCATCGATTCGCTCTCCTACGACGAGGCGGCCGAGCTATCGTACTTCGGGGCCCAAGTACTCCATCCCAGGACCGTAGAGCCAGCTAGGATGAAGAACATCACCATCTACGTGAAGAACGTCTTCCGGCCCGAGCTGCGGGGAACGGCCATCAAGCCCTCGGGAGTGCAGAAGGTGCAGGGCATCAAGTCCATCTCCTTCATGAAGAACATGTCCATCATCAAGATCTACGGCGCCGGCGCGGGCACCAAGACCGGCGTGATCTCGGAGATATCCAGCAAGCTCACCGATGCGGGCGTGAACATCTACTCCGCCGCCACGTCCCAAACTTGCGTGGCCTTCCTCATCGCCAAGCACGACCTGACCATGGCGCAACGCGCCCTGGAGGCGTCGAAGAAGGGCGTGATCGAGAGGATCGAGACCACCGACGACGTCGCCCTGCTCTGCGTGGTGGGCGAGGGCCTAGGATATGAGAAGGGCATCGCGGCCCGGGTCTTCACCGCCGTGGCCAAGGAGGGCGTGAGCGTGAACATGATCTCCGCCGGGGCGTCCCTGGTGGCCTACCACTTCACCGTGGACAAGAAGGACCTGGAGCGGACGACCAAGGCGATCCATGTCGAGTTCTTCCATAGGGCAGGTTGAGATGAGGCGCAAGGTGGCGTTCCAGGGAGTGCATGGCGCGTTCAGCGAGGACGCGGTGTTCTCCTACTTCCAGGATGATGTGGAAGCGATCCCCTGCAACGAGTTCGAGGAGGTCTTCGAGATGGTCGAGAAGGGGGAGGTCTCGCATGCCGTGGTCCCGGTGGAGAACTCCCTCGAGGGCAGCGTCACCACCGTGAGCGACCTTCTCCTGGACAGCGACCTCACGGTCACGGGGGAGGTCCTGGTCCTGGTGCGCCACTGCCTCATCGGGCAGCCTGATTCCAGCATCGAGACGATCAAGAGGGTGTACTCGCACCCCCAAGCGCTGGGGCAGTGCCGCTCCTACCTCTCCCAGCACCCCGCATGGGAGAAGATACCCTCGTACGATACCGCGGGCAGCGTCAAGCTGGTCAAGGAGAGCGGACGCATGGAGGAGGCGGCCATTGCCTCCAAGCGCGCCGCCACCTTCTACGGCATGAAGGTGCTGCAGGAGGACGTCCAATCGTCGACGCGCAACTTCACCCGCTTCTTCGTGGTGGAGAAGACGGCCTCCATGCCGACCGAGGGGGACAAGACCTCCCTGGCCTTCAGCACCAAGAACATTCCCGGGGCCTTGTACCAATGCATCGGGGCCTTCGCGGAGAGGGGCGTGAATTTGAGCAAGCTCGAGTCCCGGCCGCGCAAGGGGCGCACCTGGGAGTACGTGTTCTATGCGGACGTGGACGGCCACGTCGACGACCCCAAGGTCAGCGACGCCCTGTCGGACCTGGTGCGCAAATCCTCCTTCGTGAAGGTCTTCGGGTCCTACAAGAAGGCCAAGGCCCCTTGACCGACGATCATGAGCGCCCCAAGGTGTCCGATATCTGGTCCAGCCCTTTCCTCAGGTCCTCGCTCTCGCACGAGTAGGTCACGCGCACGCTGCCCCCCTCTCCGAAGTAGCGGCCCGGGCAGACCGCGGTCCGGTGCCGCTTGAGCAACCGCTCGGCGAACTTCTCGTCATCCATCCCAGAGGGGAGCCGGAGCAGCAGGTGCAGGCAGCCGTCGGGCTCCATTAGCTCCACCCGCCTCTCCTCCGCGGCCCAGTCCTTGATTATCGGCAGGTTGCGCTTGGCCACCTCCAGGACCCGCTTGCGGAACCATTCCCTCTTCTTTATGGCCTGGATGGCCAGGGCCATGGGCCGCGTCGGCAGATGCCAGGAGGAGTACAGCCGCACATCGGTGACCTTGCGCACCACATCCTCTGGCCCGATGAGCCAGCCGATGCGCAAGCCTCCCAAGCCCCAGAGCTTGGAGAGCCCGTTGGTCGTCACGCCATTTCCTCCCAGCTCGAACGCCGCCTTCGGTGGACGTCCGTGAGCCATCTCGCGATAGACCTCGTCCACTAGGACGAGGGCGCCCCTCGCTTCCGCCTCTTCCAGGAGGTTGGCAAGGGCATCGTCGCTCAACATCTTCGCGCTAGGATTGTGCAAGTTGGTGAGAGCGACCGCCTTGGCGCCCTTTCGCAGGGCGGCCTGATACGCGCCCTGGTCCACCGCGTAGCCGACCTCCCTCCTCCTGGCTACGGGTAAGGTGGATTTGAACAGGGCATTGGCGCAGGCTCGGATGGGCGCATAGGTGGGCGACTCCACTGCCACCGAGTCCCCCCGCCCGAGGCAGGACTGAAAGAAAGTGAAGTTGGCGCTCTGCGCGCCACATGTCAACGCGATCCTATCCTGCTTGACCTTGTAAGCGGATGATATGGCCTTGTACAGCTTCCCCTCGACCTCGAACTCGTCTAGGAAGGCCTCCCCGCCCACGCAAGGGTCGAAGCCCTCGCGCATGGGGTTGGGTGCGCCTGAGTGGTCCAGGTCGATCCTGGCCCCCAGGCACCTGATGAGCCAATCCTCCAGGAGGAACGGCTCGAAGTTCATTCTTCCTTGCCTTTGATGCACTTGTCCGCCAGGCGGTACTCGCCGTCCCAGTAGAGGAGCGCCTTGGTGCGGTCGTATTGCTTCGAAGCGTCGGTGTGCACGATCTGCCCGAGGAACCAGGTGTGGTCCCCCACGTCCATCTCGCCCTCGTGCACCGAGTACATGGACTTCTTCTTGGCGCTGGATAGCTTCCTGACCTCGATGTTCAACGGGCACTCCTTGATGATGGGGGACGATACCCGCTTGCCCTTCTCCGGCGTAAGCTTGGCTTCCTTGAACTTGTTCTTGCGCACGCCCGCCTCCCGACCGCAGACCTCCACAGCATTCAGCAGCTCGGCCGTCGGAATGTTGAGGGTGAAGTCCTCCGAGTCCGCTATCAGCCTGTAGATGTTCCTCGAGGTCTTGACGCCTATTCCGATCACGATCGGGAAGAGCGAAAAGACGTTGAACATGCCTATCGTGGTCACGTTCCAGTTCTCCTCCTTATCTCCAGAGCACACGAGCAGGACCGGCGCGTGTGGCAGGGCCGCGATGGCCTCTGACTGCTCAAGATCTATTCTTTCTGGCTCCTTGGCCATTCATTCCACCATCGAAGCAATGGATGGTATGCCTAGAAAAAGGTTGGTAATTCAGGGACAGAGGACCGAGATGGTAAGTTGAGATCAGCGCTTGCGAATGCAGTTACCTATCAAGCGGAACTCGCCGCCCCAATAGAGCAGCGCCTTCTCGCGGATCTCGCCGTCCACGCTCTGCGCGTGCACCACATCCCCCAAGAACCAATAGTGGTCTCCGACATCGAAGACCTGCTTCTTCTTGCATTCGAGGTTTACCAGACATTCGTCGATGACCGGTGCAGCCACCTTCTTGCCTGGGACCAGGGTGAACCCGCACTCTTCGAACTTGTTAACCTCGCGCCCGCACTTCTGCCCGCAGAAGAGGGTCTCCTCGACCAGCTCCTTCCCGGGGATGTTGATGGTGAAATCCTCGTACTTGTTGAGCAGATCGTAGGTGTAGCGGCAGGGCGATATGCCGATGCCTATCACCGGAGGGTCGAAGGAGAACATGTGGACCAGGACCACGGTCATGACGTTGCAGTCGGAGTTGTCCTTGGCATTTCCCACGCCCACCAGGGCAACTGGGAACGCCGGGAACCCCCTGCACGCCCAAATGGGGTTGACCTCCGACTTGTGCTGCGTCATGAATTCGGAAGATGATGAGGGTTCATTAATAAAACTAGTGGCAGAGATTCTTCGCTGGTAGAAGATGCTTATTCACTGGCGATCATCGCATCCAACCGGCTGGGAGATATGTAATCGAGAGCGATGAATCGCAAATCAATGTGACGAGTCCCTGAATTTTGATCCCATCGCCATCAAGGAGGCCGGGGCAAACCCTTAAGCCAATGCCAGTGCAACATCATTCTAGCCCAAGGGAGGCCGGGGAATTGGAAGGGAACATCTGGATTCAGAATCAATACCGCATCAGGAAGAAGGTCATCGCCCTGACGAACCAGTACTGGATCGAGGATTGGTCGGGTAAGATACTAGGCTACTCAAGGCAGAAGCTGATCCGAATAAAGGAAGACATCCGGGTCTTCACGGACGAGAGCATGTCCGCCGAGGTCTTCCGCATCCAGCAGGAGAATATAATGGATTCGTGGGGGACGTTCTCGATCATCGACTCATCCACGGGTTCTGTGGTCGGCAAGATCCGACGAAGCCTCGCCTCCAATTATGTCTGGGATGAATATCAGCTCCTCGATGCCAACGGGAAACAGTTCGGTAAGGTAGCCGAGCGCGCTGGGCGAGGACTCACTCGCAAGTTCGTCCCCTTTGGCAAACTTGTGCCACAGCAAATGTGCTTGGAGGTCAACGGGCAATTGGTCTGCGAGATAAAGCAACAGTTCAAGATCGTGGGCGACACCTGGGAGGTCGACCTGTCCGCAATGCCTGGTTACCTGGACAGAAGGGTCATCCTGGCCACCATGCTTATGATGGGGATGGTGGAGAGGGAGAGGAAATAGGGTAGGGTGGAGGGGCCCACCATCAATGCTCTTATATTTCCCCTGGCCGATGACCAGTTGATGAAGGCGAAGGCGAGGATCGGCATCATCGGTGGCACCGGCGTCTACGACCCCGAGCTATTCAAGCTCAAGGAGGCAGTCAAGCTCTCCACGCCCTACGGGGCACCATCCGACTCGGTCCGAATCGGGGACATCGCGGGGGTCAAGGTGGCCTTCCTGCAGCGCCATGGAAAGGGGCACGTCCTCCCTCCCCACATGGTGAACTATCGCGCCAATCTCTGGGCCTTGAAACAATGTGGTGTGGAGCGAGTGATATCGCCTTGCGCGGTCGGGTCCCTGCAGGAGGAGTTCGAACCCGGGCAGATAGCCATCGTGGACCAGTTCATCGACTTCACCAAGAAGCGGGACTACACCTTTTTTGATGGACCAAAGACCATGCACATCTCCACGGCCGACCCATTCTGCTCCGAGCTAAGGGAGCTTTTCATCAAAGAGGCGAAGAGGATCAAGGCACCGCACCACACGGAAGGCACCTATGTCTGCATCGAAGGCCCCCGGTTCTCCACAAGGGCGGAGTCTCGCATGTTCCGAGCCTTCGCGGACGTCATCGGCATGACGCTATGCCCCGAGATCCAATTGGCCCGGGAGCTGGAGATGTGCTATGTGTCCTTGGCCATGATAACGGACTACGACGTCTGGGCCGAGCACCCCGTGGACGTCGAGACGGTGCTCAGGACCATGGCGGAGAACATGGACAAGATAAAGGCATTGATCCAAGCCACCCTTCCCAAAATCCCCGAGGCGAGGAAGCGGTGCGAATGCCCTGCTACCCTCGAGGCCGCGGGAGCCTGAGCGAGGGGAGGGGAGAGAAACCTCTCAAATAA
Source organism: uncultured Methanomassiliicoccaceae archaeon (assembly GCA_964354665.1). GTDB lineage: Archaea > Thermoplasmatota > Thermoplasmata > Methanomassiliicoccales > UBA472 > JAJRAN01. The sequence goes on from CAYHAO010000002.1 coordinate 58,244, forward strand.
TCTTTATAGATATCATAAAAGTTATCCAACCGTGGCAGATCGCGCCAGCAACCCTCCATCTGGAGAAGCTCGAGGGACGAAAGGAGAGATAATGACCATCCAGGCCGCGTACATCGACGATGAGGAGCCGCTGCTCGAAGTGGCCAAGGCCTTTCTCGAAGATGAGGGTGACCTTCAGGTGGACGTTTTCGGGGTCGTATGGGACGCCTTCTCGGCTTTGAACCAGAGGGCATACGATGTGATCGTCTGCGACTATCAGATGCCGGAGATGGACGGCCTCCAGGTGCTTCGCGTTCTGCGCGATAATGGCAGCCACGTCCCCTTCATCCTCTTCACCGGGAAAGGGCGCGAGGAGGTGGCTATCGAAGCCCTGAACCTCGGCGCCGACCGCTACATTCAAAAGGGCGGGGACGCCAAGGCCCAGTTCATCGAGCTCAAGCATGCCGTGGTCCAGTTGCATCAAAGGATCAAGGTCGAGAGCGAGCTGCACGAGAGCAACCGCGAGCTCGAGGTGCTGTACCAGGCGACGAGAGAGCTGGTGGGCGAATCCGACCTCCAGCAGATGGGACATACCATCTTCCGGGCCATTTCTAGCGCCATTCCAGCGGATGCGATCATCGTCTCCTCCTTTGACCGGAAGACCAACATCGTACATACCGATGCGGCCTGGTTGAACGGAAGGGTGGTCGACGCCTCGATATTCCCGCCGATCGGTCTGGAGGAGGAGGGGCATGGGATCCAGAGCCTAGTGATCAGGTCGGGGAACCCGTTGATCGTCCCCGACTACCAAGCGCTCCTCAGGGCGAGCAGGTCGGGGCATCGACCCGATGCCCAGGAAAGGGCTGAGGACCATGTCCCAGATGATATGACGGACCAATCGAGGTCCGCGATAATGGTCCCGATGAAGCACGAAGGTGAGGTTGTCGGGGTGCTCTCGGTGATGTCGAACCAAAAAGCCGTGTTCTCCGAACGGCACTTGCGCTTCCTTGAGCCCCTGGCGGGGAGTGCGGCCGCCGCCATCTCCCTTTCCAGGATGCATCATGAGGCCATGCTGGAGATCGACCGGAGGGGGCAGGTGGAGCATGAGCGCCTGCTGATGCAGGCGATGGTGTATGCGTGCGAGGAAGGAATCATGGTCTGGCATTTGGGAGGCGATACCGAGGAGCCCGTGATTTGGAACCCGGCCGCCTGCAGCCTGCTATTCGGTCGCGAGGAGGAGGGGTTCTCCACCCTGAAGGACTGCTCCAAGTTGCTTAACCTGGACCTTGACGCCTTGGCCCGGGAGGTCAACCGCACCGGCAGGCAGGTCAAGGTACTGGTGGTGAGGGAGGGGTCCCCGGACCGCCAGCTGTTGGAGGTCTCCATCACCTCTCTGGACGTGGAGCACGTCGGCTTCCAGATCCTGCCGAAGTGAACCGCTACTTATTGGTCTCCTTAAGGACGCGCAGACCCTCCTCGATGTGCTTCTTGGGCTGCAGCTGCGAGGAAAAGACCATGCGGACGATGCCTTGCCTGTCGATTAGGAACGTGATCCTTCCCGCGGTATGGGCCAGGCCCCATGCGCCATACATGTCCCGCACCTTGTTCTCCGTGTCCGCGAGGAGCTTGAAGGGGAGCTCGTGCTCGACGGCGAACTCCTTGTGCGTCTTTACGTCGTCCGCGCTGACCCCGATCACCTCAGCGCCGTTGGATTGGAACTGCTCATGCATATCCCTGAACTCCCTGGCCTCCATGGTGCACCCCGACGTGAAGTCCTTGGGATAGAAGTAAAGGACCACTGCCTTCTTGCCTATGATGGAGGCCACGTCGACCACGTTCCCGTCCTGGTCCTGCAGGGCGAATGTAGGGGCCTTATCCCCGACCTGAAGCGTCTTGCTCATCACTTCACCTTGCTTCGAGAGGCGAGCCCTTTCTCATAATCGTTGTGGCGAGAACATTATGGGGGATGGAAGCAACTCTCCCGTGGACAAGCATGAGCTGCTATCTCAGGCACCTGCGGGCAGAGCTCGAGCAGGCGGGAATAGAGATCGATGAGGCAAGCCGCAAGAAGCTGGACCAGGCCATCCATCGCGTCACCGGGGTAGGCTACAAGGACTGCCCCAAGGCATGGAAGGAAGTGAAAAAGCAGATGGCCGAGGACAAGAAATCGTTCATGGCCAAAGTGAAGAAGGAGTACGATGGCCCTTAAGGCCTACTCCTCTATCTCGCGCTTGTAGGCCGAGGCGTCCATAAGGCCCTTGACCTCCCCAGGGTCGGCCATCTTCACCATCGCCAGCCATCCCTTGTCGTAAGGGCTCTCGTTGATCCATTGGGGCGAGTCCTCCAGGGGCTTGTTGACCTCGACCACCTCACCGGCCACGGGGGAGTAGATGTCGGAGACGGTCTTCACGCTCTCCACCACCCCCAAGGAATCGCCCTTCTTCACCTTCTTGCCGACCTTGGGGAGCTCGACGTACACTATCTCGGTCAGCTCATGCTGGGCATGGTCGGTGATCCCGACACGGGCGTTGCCGCCCTCGACCTTTACCCATTCATGCTCTTTGGTGTAATGCAACCCATCTGGAACCAGGCTCATCTCCGTACCCGGGCCGTAATCGGCATGCCCGACATATAGGTTTTCTTGCGCCTGCTGGAATGCGCCGGTCGCTCGGTGGCATTGCTGAAAAATGATTTATAGCCATATGGGGGTTGAATCCCCGCTTCAATGAGAATCGTCGTGCGTGGCATCGTCCAGGGGGTGGGATTCCGACCCACCGTGCACAGGGTGGCAACCGCCATGGGCCTGAACGGATACGTGCAGAACAAGGGCTCGAACGTGGTCATCGAGGTGGACCGAGAGGCGGACGAGTTCGTTAGAAGGCTGAAGGCCCAGCTTCCGCCACTGGCCAACATCGAGTCCATCGAGGTCGGGGAAGGCCTTTCCGCCAGCGGTCTCGGGAAAGGGTTCAGGATCGTGCCGAGCGAGAAAGGGACCAGAGGCGTGGGGATCCCTAATGACGTGGCGATCTGCGACCACTGTCGTTGGGAGCTCTTCGATCCTGAGGACAGGAGGTACCTCTATCCCTTCACCAACTGCACTGACTGCGGGGCGCGCTTCTCCATAATCGATGATCTGCCCTATGACCGGGACAAGACCTCCATGCGCGCCTTCCCCATGTGCCAGGCATGCCGCGAAGAGTACGAGGACCCTTCAGACCGACGCTTTCACCATCAGACCATATCCTGCCCGCGCTGCGGCCCCACCTTCTATCTAATGGATAAAGAAGGGAAGAGGATGGAGGGGGGGCCGATACCCACCTTCGCCACCTTGCTGGAGGAGGGTGCCATAGGGGTCTGCAAGGGATGGGGCGGGATGCACATCTGCTGTACTCTGGACACGTTGCCCAGGCTCCGCCTCTGGTACCGCAGGAAGGAGAAGCCCTTCGCGGTGATGGTGCGGGACATGGAATCCGTCCTCCGATACTCCCGACCTGATGACTTCGAGAAGGCGCATCTGCTCTCCAGCCATCGGCCGATCGTCCTGGTGCCGAAGCAAGAGAGCCAGGTCACAGAGCTGGTCTCCCCTGGCCTCAGCAACATCGGCCTCTTCCTGCCCTACACGGAGATGCAGACCCTCCTCTTCTCCTATCTCGATGAGGACGCCTTGGTCATGACCTCGGCGAACGTTCCGGGCGAGCCGATGGTCCTCCGGGACGAGGACGCGCTCTCGTTGGGCGCGGACTACTATCTGATGCACGACCGCGAGATCGTGAACCGCTGCGATGACTCGGTCCTCAGGACCTTCGGGCAGAGCACGTACTTCATACGCAAATCGCGGGGCCACATCCCTTCCTCCATCGACCTCAACCTGAAAGGAACGGTGCTGGGGCTCGGGGCGCAGGAGCATATATCCGGGGCGGTGGCTCATGATGGACGTGCGCACCTGACGCAGTACATAGGCGACGGCTCCTCCTATGGGGTGATGGAGTTCCTGGAGAGCGCTTTGGAATACCAGATGAGGCTGCTGGGGATAAGCGGGTTCCAGGCGGTGGCCGTGGACCTGCACCCGGGCTACAGCAGCAGGCGCCTAGGGAAGAGAATGGCCGAGGAAAGGGGGGTGGAGCTGGTCGAGGTCCAGCACCACCACGCTCATGCTGCGGCCCTCATGGTCGATGCTGGCCTTGATGAGATGGTCGTGCTGACCTTGGACGGGACGGGTTATGGGGCAGATGGAGTGGCATGGGGGGGCGAGGTACTCCATTCCGATCTCGGTTCTTACAAGCGCGTAGGGCACCTGCAGGAGTTCCCCTTGCTCGGCGGTGAGAAGGCGGTCCATGACGTCCGCCGCCTGGCCTTTGCCCTGGGGGAGATGGGCGGGCTCAGAACCGACCATTTCGATGACCGCGAGGCCGAGGTCATGCGCAAGATGGCGTCGTCAGCCCCGCGCACCACCGCCATGGGCAGGTTGCTGGACGCGATCTCCTGCCAGCTGGAGGTGTGCAATTACCGCACATACGACGGGGAGCCGGCCATGAAGCTGGAGCGCCTCCTGGAAAGGGGCAAGGACTCTGTCCCCATCCCCATCGCTCGTTCAGGGAACGTGATCCAGACCGCAGAAATGTTCAGGGCCATGGTCGAGGGCAAGGGCAGCCGGGAGGACAAGGCGCACTCCTTGGTCAAGGCAGTGATGCAGGGACTGGTGGACATCGCGGTCGAGGAGGCCGAGAGCAAAGGGGTGCCGAGCATAGGCATCAGCGGCGGCGTCTCCTATAACCACACCATAAGCTACATGGCGAAGCAGCTCATCGAGGCCCGTGGCCTAAGGTTCGTCTGCCATGACCGATTGCCTAATGGGGACGGGTGCATTGCCGCCGGGCAATGCGCGATAGCATTGAAAAGGATGAAGTGAATCAGGTGGATGGCGTATCGATGCACCGAAAGCTACGGACCTTGTTACTGACATCGCTCTTCCTCGTTTCACTTTCCCTATGCACCAATGCCGCGACCGCGCCCTCGCTCGCCGTCGGGACCGCACCCATGGCAGTGCCGATGACCGGGGTGGTGATCGATTCGCCCGTCAACGGCTCGCATCTGAGCGTTATGAACATCACTGTGAGCTGGCACATGATCGGGCCGGTCGCAGTGATCCAGTATTACCTGGTCAGCGTGGACGGGGGCGGTTGGATCAACAATTCCCTCCGCACCAGCATCACGCTGATAATGCCGCAGGACGGAGCCCACTCGGTGAGGGTGCAGGCCTGGACCGAGGTCGGGGCCGTCTTCTCGGACACGGTCCTCTTCGTCACGGACACCATTCCACCGTCGGTCATCGGTCATCTGCCCATCGGGACCGAGGTCCCCGCCTCCTCGGTGATCGTCATTTCCTTCTCCGAGGATATGAACCAGGGATCGGTGCTGGTTACCGGCATCCAAGGCAACTCGACCTGGGACGACCGGATATTGACGCTCACGCCATACGAGCCGCTCCTGCTGGAACATAATTACATCATCACGGTCTATGGCCAGGACCTGGCAGGGAACAACCTCACCTGGTTCGCGTGGAGCTTCAGCACCTCCAACCTCGGGTCGGTCAAAGGTCAGGTTCGTGACGACCGCGATTCCACGGTTTCGGGGGCGGACGTGCTCCTGATATCCAATGGCGACGTGGTCGCTGAGACCACGACCGATGCTAACGGCCGATTCCAATTGAGCGCCCCGGCCGGCACCTACAATCTGTCCATCTCCAAGTCCGACATAATCGCAAAGACCGTTCCCGTCGAGATATCGGTCGGTGAAGAGGTCGACCTCGGCGTGTTGGAGGTGCAGCTGGTCTCTGATTACGCATGGTTGCTGATTAATGCGGTCATCGTTATCGGGGCGGTGGGCCTTTTCTTTGTGGGCAACAGGAACCAGCGGCTCAGAAGGAAGTGAGCCCTACCCCTCCTTATCTGGTGCTTCCATTCCGACCAGCCTCTCGTCGGGGAATCTGGTGGTAGGGAAGGAGAAGTGCATGTGGCGGAAAACCCAACTGCCCTCGTACCTCTCCAACACCGCGCTGAACCTCATGGGCCATATGTAGCGCTCCCCCATCATCATCTCCATGACCACATTGGAGGCCCCCCGGGCGATCTCCGCCACCTTCTCCTTGGCGCTGAGGTCGCCGTCCACTACCGCCCTGACGTACTTCAGGTGGTTCTCGCACACTTGCTCGTCGGACATCACCTTCTCCACGAAGCCGTTGCTCTCGACCCAGGCCACGTCCCCGACCGCCTCTATTTTGGCCATGGCCACATTGAAATAGACGCTCCCCCAGTTCCTCCAATCGTTCTCCAGCAGCTTCCTAACCCCATCGCTGTTGCGAGGCCACTCCGTGTCCTCGGGCAGCAGGCCGCTGGTCCCGATGATGGTGATGAGACCATCGGATGGGAACAGCTCCTTCATGTAATAGTCAAGGGAGGTCAGGTTCCTCTTGAGGTAGCCGTCCTGCAGCTTCTGCAGGACCTGCCTTACCTGCTCCGCGTCCGTGGTTCTCGTCTTCGAGCTCCGGGGCATGGAACATGGAAGGGATGGAGGGGCAGTTACATCTTTCGAAGGCACATCCCGAGCTCATGCAGGCAATGGAGCGGTCATTAGGATGCCTCAGCGCCGCTGGGGGAATTGGCGCCGTAGGTGACCCGGAAGCGCTTCTGGAAGCGCTTGAACAACACGAGCACGGGCTTGCCCAGGGCGATGGCGAAGATAACGTTCCCTGTGATATGCAAGAGCCCGAAGGGCAGGCCAGCTATCAATGTAGGGATCAGCAGGTCGGGGTCGCAGCGGTAGAAGACGATCCAGCTGCTGAAGTCCATCAGGGTGTTGTAGGCCATCCCCAATATTATGCCCAGGAGGATGACCTCCCGGACGCCAGCATCGGGGTGGCGCTTCCCGTAGTAGCCTGCGACCAGCCCGACCATGGCCCAGGCCATCATCTCCCATGGCGTCCAAGGGCCCTGCCCGAAGAACATGTTGCTCACGGCCGCGGTCATGGAGCCGACCATGGCCCCGGCCAAGGATCCGAACACCAGTCCCACGCAGATGATCAGGAAGGTGCAAGGCTTGATGTTGGGGAGGGCGGCGAACGGGATGCGCGAGGCAGCGGTGATGGCCGCGAGTATGCCGATGAGCGCGACCTCCTTGGAACTGATCTTGGACTCCTCGAACTTGGCGAAGAGCACCGCGAGGATGAAGAAGACCAACATGATGGAGAGGAAGGCGGCGTAGTCCGCCAGCAGCGAGGTGGATACCACGCCCACGGCCACGATCGCCACGGCCGTGACCACCGCCCCCAGGCTCAACAGCAGGCTGGCCTTTATCCTCATCTCAGGCCTCCACGCATATCGAGCTCTTGGCGAGGTCAATGATGCTGTCCAAGGGCATGTCCGCCAGGCGCCCTTCCTCCAGTTTCATGACCCGGGTGGCGTGCTCTGCCACGAACCGGTAGTCGTGCGTGACCAGGATGGTGGTCATGCCCTGTTCGCGCAACGCGTCCAGGATGGAGGCCATCTTCTCCTTGTTCCCATAGTCCAGGCCCCTGGTGGGCTCATCGAGCACCAGGATCCTCGGCTTGCCGACGATGACCGAGGCCAGGGCCGCCCTCTCGCGCTCGCCGCAGCTCAGGTCCCGGGGGAACATCTCCCTGTAACGCTCCAGGTCTAGCACCTTGAGGGACCAGTCGATCCTCTCCTTCCACTGCCGATGGTCGATGCTCAGGCTCTTCAGGGTGAACTCCAATTCCTTGGTCAGCGTCGCCTCGAACAGGTAGTTGTTCGGGTTCTGTCCCAGATACCCTATCTGGTTGGCAAGGCTGGCCGTCGTGGCCTTCTCGATGTCCTTGCCCATCAGCACGACCCTTCCGGCCTTGGGCCTCAACAGCCCGTTCAGGTGCTTCAGGAGCGTCGACTTGCCACAGCCGTTGGCACCGACGATGGCCACGATCTCCTGGGACCTGACGTCGAGGCTTAGATCCTTCAGGATCTTGGTCTCCCCGTAGGCGAAGTCGAGGGATTGCGCGGACAGGACCACCGAGGAGTGCCCTTCGTTCCCGGTCTTCCTGCTGAAGTCGGCGATCAGGCCTTTCTGTTTCAAGGCCAGCATCAGCTCCTTCGGCTTCCCGTCCAGGATGATGCGACCTTCCTCCATGAGTATGATCCTCCGAGCATGGCGCAGGCAGCGCTCAAGGCGATGCTCGACGATGATGATGGTGATCCCCTGCTCACGGTTGAGGCGGTTGAGGAAATCGAGGAAGAGCACGGCCGTCTCCTCATCCAATTGGGAGGTCGGCTCGTCCAGGACGATGTACTTGGGCCTCATGGCCAGCACCGAGGCCAACGCCACCTTCTGCTTCTCGCCCCCGGAGAGCTCGGGGATGAAGCGCTTGAAGAAGCGCTGCAGGTCGAAGTAGCTTGAGAGCTGAGCCACCCGGGAATGCATTTCCTCCCTTGACAAGGCGAGGTTCTCCATCCCGAAGGCCATCTCATTCTCCACATTGGTCATGACCAGTTGGTTCTCTGGGTCTTGGAAGACCATGCCGATGATGCCTGCCAACTTCGCAGGGGGGGTGTGACGTGTCTCCTGACCGTCTACGGAGACGCTGCCTTCGATGTTGCCACCATAGAAGTGGGGGATCAACCCGTTCATCGCCCGGCACAGCGTCGACTTTCCACACCCGGAAGGACCGACGAGTATCACGAACTCGCCCTCCCTGACCTCCAGGCTAACATCCCTCAGCGAAGGCTTGCCCGTTCCCCCGTAGGTGAATGTGAACCGGTCCATGCGGATCATTTCTTCGCCCCCAGCAATATCGGCGTGAAGAGAAGCACTTCCACCGCCACGACCAGAATGTCCGTGGAGGATACGGTGAGCGTAGAGCCGGCGAGGTAGTTGGCGTTACCATAGCTGAGGATGAACATGGCCAGCCCGAACGGCAACGCAGCCAGGGCGAGGTACATGATCGCCTTCTCCCTTCTGGAGATGACCGGATCATAATAGGACGTCCTCCTTCTGGCCCCGAAGCCCCTTGCCTCCATGGCCTCGGCGACCTCCATGGAGCGGTCCATGGAGTTCAGCAGCAGCGGCATCATCACCGGCGCCCTTGCCTTCGCCTTGGCGATGAAGTTGCCTTTATCGAACTCCACGCCTCTGGCCTTCATCGCGTCCTCGATGTTGCCCGAATCGGCCGCTATCGTGGGATACATCCTAGTGGCTATGGACAGCACGGTCATCGATTTCACTCCGAAGCGGGAGAGTATCTTGAGCAGGTCATCCGGGTGGACGGTGAACGTCAACACGGAAAAGGCGACGATGGCCAGGAAAAGGCGGAGGCTCATCGAAGTGGCGAAAAGTATGGACTCCTGCGTCACCTGGATGATCCATATGGTGAAGATGACGGTGCTGCCCTGTGAGAACAAGATGCTGAAGAGGAAGAGGAAGGCCGCGACATAGACGGTGTACTTAAGCAGGCTGAGGGTGGCGCGAAGCACCTTGGCCACCGTCACCACCAGCATCGCGAACGCCAGGAACACGGCCAGGTAGAATATGTCCGAGATGAGGATGGAGAGCATGAAGATGGCCAGCACGAACGCTATCTTCGGCCTTGCATCCATGCGATGGATGCGGGAGTCTTTGTCCTGGTAAGGGAAGAGTAGCGGCATTGGTGCTCAACCGGCCAAGGGCATGTACTTCCATTCCACGTTATCGCCGTTGGCGATGCTGATCACATTGCAGGCACGGCTCCCATAGACGCCGTTCAAATAGAATTGCCATCCTGGCCCGCCTCCAACCTGGTTGGTGAGACCGGCAATGGACGTGACCAGCAGGCCCAGGGTTTGGTTCTGGGTCTTCACTTCGAAATCGGCGATGGACGCTGCCTCGATGAGCTGCAGATAGCAGTTCGAGCCGCTGGTGATGTTCTTGAATGTCCAGACCGAGTGGCCGGAGTTCGCCTCCGTCGTTGCCTGCCAATCCCCATCGACCATCTCCCATGTCGTTGCATTCCCTGGATTCAAGGGAGCATCGGTGTCTATGAAATCTATGGTCAGGGTGGTGGTCACATCCTCTTCCGAGCCCCCTAGATCAGGGAAGGCGAAGGCGGCGATGATCACTATTATAACGGCCACGATGGCGATCAGTACCAGGTCGGTTCTCTTCAGCTTGCTCATGTGGCCCTCCTGCGCATGAGCACGACCGCTACCACCACCACGATCGCGACTATCCCCAAGGCGGCTACGATTAGCAGCATGGTGTCATCGTCCGTGGGCTGGGTGGACTCGATGCTTGCGAAGCCCGTCACTGAGGAGGACTGACCCGCAGGGTTGGTGATGGTGAGGGTGACCGTATAGTTGCCTTCCTGGGCGTAGGTGTGGCTTACTGTCCAGCCTGTGCTCGTGTTGCCGTCGCCGAAGTCCCAGGCATATTCGAACAGGCTGGAGCCTACCACGGAACTAACCGCGAAGTCGACCTTCTTGCCGTCGGTGGTCTTCGTGAAAGAGGCTGCAGGAGGAGCCACGCTGTTCAGGGAGAAGGCGTACACGTGCCCGTTGTCCGATGAGACGTAGAGCATTCCATCGGCCACGGTGGGCGCGCTCAGCGCATACTGGGCGGGCTCAAGGGGCATCTGCCAGTAGAGCTCTCCCGACTCGCTTATGGCCAACAGACGGCTCTGCTCCTCGTTGGTCACCAGGAATATGGTCCCATCCACGCAGGTGGGGGCTGCCCCGGCGAACTGTGTTCCTAGGGATAGATTCCAAAGCTTCTGACCGGTGAAGCTCACCATGTGAAGGTCGGTGGCGGTGATGGACGCGAGACCATCGCTGGACAAAACAGGAGATGCGGGCGAAGGACCAATTTCGACATAATCCGTAACATCTCCGGTGAAGCTAACCCAAGCCAGACCACCGTTGGTGGCGGACGCTCCAGAATAGTTGGTGTAGGTAACCACCACCGAGGAGCCCATGACTAGCGGGAAGCCACGTATCTTCCCTCCCACCGGAGCGCTCCACTCCTCAGTGCCGTTGTTGGCGTAGAAGGCGTGAAGCTTCCCATCCTCAGCCCCGATGTAAATGATCCCATCCCAGGCAGCGGGAGAGGACGAGTAGATGGCGGTGGCGACGGTGCTGTTCCAAGCCTCCGATCCGTCGTCGTGCAGGGCAAAGAGCTTGCCATCACCAGAGGCCACATAGATCAATCCGCGATAGGCGATTGGTGAGGGTGCGCCATACACCGTGCCCGATTTGCTGTCGAAGTCCCATTGAGGGTCGCCGGAACCGGCATCGAAGGCATAGATCCTGCCGTTGGCCGAAGGGACGATTAGAAGTCCGCCATAGATCAGCGGGGAACCGACTTGATAGCCGCTGCCTATCTCCTGGCTCCACACGATCCCGTCTGATGAGTTGAGGCAAAAGACGGTCGAGTTGGTGTCATAACCGAAGGTGGTGAAGTTCAGCACACCGCTTGTGACAACATACTGTAATCCATTCGCGCTCACGATCGGAGCGTCGATGGCACCATTGTCCAGGCCAAGATCCCATTTCATAGAGATGTTATTGGGAGCGTAGGCGGCTTGTGCGCCGGTGTTCATGTTATCGTGTCGGTAGCTGGTCCAGGGATAGCGATTTTCGGGGGTGGCGGCGGGGGTCAGAGTCCATGAGGCGTAGTACGTCCAGGTAATGGCTGATACGCTATTGGCGGGCGTTGCGGAGGCTCCTACCCATGAGGCCTCCCAGACCCCCGTCTCCGAGTTCCATGTCCAGAAGGCCCAGTACTCCCCGGTATCTGGGTTCCAGCCAGCAATCGAATTATTGTCCCCGATGCCGTTGATCGAGTTGATCGACCAACCGAATGAGGAGTTGGTGGCGTTCACGATTAAGCCCAGCTGATCAGCCGCATGCATAGTGGTGTCGAATGCGGTCATGCCTGGGGTCACCTCGACGTCGATCCAGGCGTTCTGTCCGTTCCCGAAATCGAACTGAACCGCACAGGTGTCGGATGTTGCAGCTTGGGCTGGAATGGCCAATGATAACATCAGTAACAAGGAAGTTAGCGCAAGGATACCGAGCCTCAAATTCAATCCCTCTCTTTTATTACCAGTCAGTATGAGTTGGATATATCATCCAACTGATACAGGATTGTAGATTCCTATATATCCTTTTTTCTCGCAGATAGCCATAGATAATTCGTCATTCTGGAAAAAATCCAATACGGAGTGTATCCGAAAGCCCGAACCTCATGGCATCCCTATTGATCCATACCCTTACGGAACAATAAAACGGTCGCTCCGTCTTCAGACCACATCTCCATGGCGTCCTCCTCCGAGTGCAACTTTCTCACTACCGCCAAAGCCTTGAAGAATGCGTCCTCTACCGCCATTGTCTCTTCACAGTACATCATGGTCGATGCAAGAAGGCCGATGCGGATACCCTCCCCTTCCAACTTGTAATCGCCGAAGAACTGGTTGCATCCTCCCCTTCCAAAGGCTCTGCTGTTCGAGCCTAGTGTAATGTTTGCTCCGGCTTCCTCTACATCATCGATGGCCGTCCCTTCAAACACAATCGAAAGGAGATGCCACTTAATATCCAACAACCCAGCCGGTCCGTTCACATACATCTTATGATTCTTGGTCGCATAAGAATATCGCCGACATTTATAGAATATTACTGAAGGCCGTGGTCCAGTGATACGTAAAGTTGCCAGGATAAGTTTTAGAATAATTAAGAAAAGCAATGGTCTTTGACTTGTCTCTCATAGCCCGAACCTAACGGCATCCCCCCATTTTTGTCCATTTCTGCTTAAACCTAGTTTGGTATTTGTGGAAAGTTGATCAAGCCTGACGACTACGCTCATTGAATTCTATTGTTCTCAAATTCCCAATATCCTTATTGGCCATCATTACTCTTCTTATCCCGTCAATAATCACGATTATTGAGATGATGCCAATTATGAATGCCAGCCATATCCACGAATCGAAAGGTGGTTCCGAGCTCATGAATGACGACCAGCCCAACACTAGAGCGATTATGAGAAGAATTCCGCCAAACCAGGCTTCCATTTCGCCATGAGATTTTTGCTGGCTAGCTACGATATACTCCATTAATAGGTTCATTACCAAATAAGCTGAGCGGGAAAATAAATAAGTTGCGTGAGAAGGCCCGAACCTCACGGCATCCCTAACGACGACGAACGACAAAAAGACCTCGAAAACAGCCTAATAAAATAATGTTAATATTATTAAATTATTTTACCCTCACTGGATGCCAACAGTTACATTTATATAGAGGACATTAGAGAGAATTATATACTACCCCCGATCAGCGGTGCGGGGGGTCCAATTTGAACCTTCTTATCTCAAATCGGATCATGTCCAAATAAAAAATGAAAAGAAGGAAAAGGGTTTCTGCTCCTGGTCACTTCTTGCGCCTCATCATCAGGAAGGCGATGGCCGCGATGGCGATGATTGCGACCACAGCGATCCCAACGTACAGCATCGTATTGTCGGTGCCTCCGTCCCCGCCGCCTTCCTGGGAGGCGGCATTCACCGTCGCGGACTCTGCCCCAGCGCCATTGGCGTTGGTGGCGACAACAGAGTACGAATATGTCACTCCCGCGGTCCCAGAGGTGTCCACGTAGGTAAGGGTGCTAGCATCTACGGTGCCGAGCAAGGAGGCGGCTCCTTCAGCCTGTCTGCGATAAACCTTATAACCGGTGATATCGGAGCCTCCATCGTCAGCCGGAGCCTGCCAGGTCAGGGTGACCTTGCCCTCCCCTGGCGTCGCCACTAGGTTCTGTGGGTAGGAGGGCGTCCCGGACGGCTGTTCTGTGGCCGTGGCCGAGTCCTCGCTGGAGAACGCGCTGTCCCCGAAGGAGTTGCTAGCCTTCACCTTATAGAAGTAGGGAGTGCCGATCACCGCGGATGAGTCCGTGTAGGTCAGCTGCCCACCTGAGACCGTGGCCAACGGGGTCGTTCCCTGCCCGTTGGAGGTCGTGGCGCGGAAGATCAGGTAGCTGGTTACTCCTGATCCCACCTGAGATGGCGCATCCCAGGTAAGCACGATGGCGCCGACCTGCCCGACCGCGTTTAGATTCGTCGGGGCTCCGGGGGCCGTCCCTGCCTGCGAAGGCGTCGCCTGCGCAGTGTTCGAGGCCGGGCTGGAGCCGACGCCGTTGACGGCCTTGACCACATAGTAATAGGTGTTGCCGTTGGTCACCGCGGTATCGTTATAGGTCAGGGTCCCAACAGCCACGTTGCCGATGGGCGTGGTGCCGATGCTGCCCGCGCTAGCCCCGCGGAAGACGTCATAGCGTGTGATAGCCGAGGTCCCAGGGCTGGTAGGCACGTCCCAAGTCAAGATGACATAACCATCGTGGCCCATCGCTGCCAGGTTCCTAGGCGCTGTGGGCGCGGAGGGGCCGGAAGGAGTGGCCGTGGCCGTGTTCGAGGC
>CAYHAO010000003.1:0-28202 GCA_964354665.1 uncultured Methanomassiliicoccaceae archaeon
TCAGTGATCACTTGGGTGGCCCGGAACACACCATCGTTGAACAGCAGCGAGAAGTAGCCGGTCTTATGGTTGGTAGACCGCAGCTTGACCGTGCGAATCCGTCTCTGGATGTCGGTCTCACCCAGCTCGTGGAGCTTCAAAGAAATGACGCCATCGGCCAGGTAACCCTCGTCGTACTTGTTCTGGAACATGGTCTCGGGCGAGGTCTCAGAGATTAGGAATGTCGTGATGCCCAGGTTGCGCAACCATTCGAAAAGGTAGAAAAGCTCGGTCCTGCGGTTCTCGCCCAGCTGTGCCGCCATCTCCAGGACGTCCAGCGAGTCCACCACCAGGATCTCGTAGCCCAGGGAGTGCTTCAGGGACTCGGCGTACATCTTGAACACCTGGAGCCAGGTGCCCTTCGCCGAAAGCTGCGTCAACGACTTGCGAATGAGCCCCAGATCCAATATGTGGACGTATTCCTTGGCCTCCTCCTTGTCCATGCCCATAGCGTGCATCTGCTGCAGGAGGTTCTCCCTCGACTGCTCCAGGGTCATATAGACGCTCTTGATCTTGTTGTTCAAGGCGTTCTGATAGATCATGCTGTAGCAAAGCGACGATTTCATCGTACCAGGGGTCCCCGTGATCAGGACTACCTGACCCTTGGGTATGCCTCCCTGCAGCACCTCATCAAAATTCTGGACAAAGGTGCGCACTCGCTCTATGGGCAGACTAATCTTCCTCCCGCAGGCGTCTCATATGACCACGGAAGATAATATCCTTTTCTATCGGGAACTTCGAATTTTGATGGCCAGCTAAGAGCCAGAGACCACCAAGGGGAGGGAGAACTTGAACTCCTGGCCGGTGTGGTAGAACGCGTAGAATCGTGGATCGATTTGCATCCCGCGCATCTTGATGCACCGCAGCCACCGGTACACCTTGGCGTCATCGAACTCCTTCAACTGCAGCTCGATCACGCCGTCCGCCAGATAGGTCTCGCCCTGCTTGCTGCACTCTAGGGCCTCTATGGGCTTCTCGGCGATCGCCATGACCGTGATGTTCAGGGACTTGAACCAATCGAAGAGGTCCATCATGTGCTGGCGGGAGAAGTCGAACTGGGCTATGCCCTTGAAGGACTCCAGGGAATCAAGCACGAAAAGGTCGAAAGGCATCTCGGCGTGGACGTTCTTGACGTAGCGCATCAATATCTGGCGCCAGTCACCCTTCTCCCCCTTCATGGTGTTCCTCAGGTCCACCATGTCCACCACCATCATATTGTCCCCGACCTGGGCATGTGGCATGCCCATTCGGTCCATCTGTCGGATGATGGAATCCCGCTTCTGCTCCAGAGAGAGGTACATTCCCTTCTTGCCAGATAGCCGGACCGCGTTGTGCATCATGTAATAGCAGAGCGTCGATTTCATCGAGCCCGGGCTGCCGTTGACGATGACCACATGGCCCGCGGGAATGCCTCCCCCTAGGATGTGGTTCAGTCGCTCGTCGTGCGTGCTGATGACCTCGAACTCCAGGTTTTCCTCCTTCATGGAGGTGAGGCGCATCTCACGGTCCAGCTGGTCCAAGGCCTTGCTGACTACCGCAGCGTCGAACTTGGGCTCCTCCATCTTGCGGATGATCTCCTCCGCTTCGCTTCCCGTCGGCTGTTCCACTTGGATCTTGGAGGCGACGTTGATTATCTGTTGCAGGGTCCGGAGGCGCTCCATGCGCTCCTCGATCTCCTGATCCAGGAGCTTCTTCTGGCGTGCACGGTCCTCGGCGACGTGACGAGAGTACTCCTCGCTCATCTGGCGCAGCTTCTGGACATCGTCGACCATTTGGCCCGAGGTGATGCCGTTCCCGTCCGCCTGGACGATGATCTGATCCATGCGCTTGGCCATGGACTCGAGGGCTTCCTCGCGCTCCTGAAGCTGCTTCTCCCGTTCGTGCACCGTGGCCTCTTCGCCCTCATAGCGCTTCAGCGCCTCCTCCAGGGAACGGGTATCGCTCTCCAGCTGCTCCAACGAGTGCGCGATTACCTTCTCCTTCTCCGCAAGCTCCCTCTCCTTGCGTTCCAGCTGGCGGTCCTCTTCTCCAGTGGACGGCTCGGGGGTAAGTCGCTTTATTCCTCCCTTCTGTCTTTGCACATGGACCCCGCCAACTTTGGTTGTGCCAGAGTGCGATGTCTTGCTCTCGGCGGTCGCAGCCTCGGTCGCCACCTTGACCCCGGAAAGTGAGACTTCGACCACTGGCGCCGTCGCTTCCACCAGGAGCTCCCCGCACCGGAAGCACTGGGTGTCGCTTGGCCTCACGCCTGAGCCGCAGCGCGGGCACTCGAATCGCTTGGCCATCAGGACCTCACTCCGAAATCACCTTGGTAATCTGGAACTTGCTGTTACCGAATAGCAACGAGTAGTAGGAGGGGTCGTGGTTGGTCTCGCGCATCTTGACGCAGCGGATCCTCCTCTGGGTCTCCACGTCCCTCACCACCTGCATCTTGAGGGTTATTATGCCATCGGACAGGTAGCCCTCGTCGAACTTGCCGTCGAGGAGGCGCTCCCCGGAGGCCTCGGAGATCAGGAAGACCGTGGCGCCGAGGTCTCTCATCCATTCGAAGAGGTAGAAAAGGTCCGTTCTCCGCTCCACGATGTCGGCCATGGTCTCGAGAACGTCCAAAGAGTCGATGACCATGATGTCGAACTTAAGGTTCTCCTTCAGGTTGGAGAGATAGGACTTGAAGACCTGCATCCAGGAGCCTCCAGTGGAGACCTCCCTCAACTTCTTCCTTATGATGCTCAGATCGAGGACGTGCAAGCGGTCCTTGACCAACTCCGTCTTCATGCCCATCTTCTCCATCTGCCGAAGAAGGGACTCGCGCGACTGCTCCAGCGTGACGTAGACGGCGGTCATCCCATTGTCGAGGACGTTATGGTACAAGAGATAGTACGAGATCGAGGACTTCATGGTGCCCGGGGTCCCGGCCACAAGAACGATGTGATTGACAGGTACCCCACCCTCGAGCATTCGGTCAAAACCCTCGATGTAGGTCTTCAGCCTCTTATCCGAGCTCAAATCAGATTCCTCCACACCACGCCAGGCGATCGTCGCTCTAAACTGGTGGGAAAAAATTGGATGTTCGATACAAAAACCTATTGCTATGAATTGCGCGGAACGATAATTGGCTACATGCCGCCCCGGATGACCAGCTTTCGCACGTATGGCTTGCATCTCTCGGCGATCGCCCGCACCTTGCCATCGTCCAAAGGCTTGATGACCGAAAGGTTGGGATCGATGGTGTTGCGCGGGCTGAAATGCTGGAGCACCAACTTCTTCGCGGTGCCGATGTAGGCCGCCATGCGCTCGTAGTCCTCGGCTTTGATAAGGATGGGCACCATGGTGGTGCGGAACTCGTAATCTACGCCAGAACGCATGATGACCTCGATGGAGCGCTTGACCTGGTCCAGCTCCACCTTTGTGCCAGCCAGGTCATCATAGCTGTCGTCCAGAGGCGCCTTCAGGTCCATGGCCACGAAATCGATCAGGCCGGAGTCGATCAGGTCCTTGAGCATTTCGGGATTGGTGCCATTGGTGTCCAGCTTCACCCTCATCCCCAAGCGCTTCATCCTCTTGACCAGCTCAGGCAGGTCCTGGTGGATGGTGGGCTCCCCACCGGTGATCACTATCCCGTCCAGGAACTCGCTGTTATCCCTGATGTATTCCTCCACGAACTCGATGGGGACGTCCTCGTACTCCTCTGGCGTCAGGACCAGCTCGCGGTTGTGGCAGAAGGGGCAGCGGAAGTTGCACCCTGGAAGGAAGATGACCGCTGTGACGCAGCCGTCCCAGTCTAGGAGAGAGGTGCGGTTGAAGCCTTTTATTCGGACCATCTGAGACCCTAATCCGCCGGTTGCGTTTAATCGTGTCGCATGTTCCTTTGCCGGGGGAGTGATAACCCCTTATCGCCATTGGGAATCGATGCGTTCGCAAAGCACGGAAGGAGCGAGGTCGGCCTTCGCCGATTTGCTTTCGAGCCAAGCAGGGCTGCCGCGGGTGCAGGTGTACACCGGACCGGGAGCCTCCCATTCCTGGATCTGGCTGGCTCAGGCATTGGAGGGCCTGGGTTGCTTGGGGGTTAGGTTCTGCGACGAGCGAAACCTGCTCGTCGCCGAAAGACCGGATGTCCTGGTGATCTCAGGGGGGGACGCTTTCCGCATGGCCGAGGCGCTCGGTGGCGCCGGTCTGAGAAGGATATCGGAGTTCGTGGAAGGAGGTGGCACATATCTGGGGATATGCGCGGGCGCCTACCTCGGCCTGGCATCCGACACCTCGCCCTTGCCGTCATTGCGCTTCTGCAGGTCCCCCATCACCAACTTCAGCGAGAATGGCGCGCCCCTTCCTATCGACGCTCGCAAGTATGCGGTCAGGTGCGGGGTGCGGGACGTTTTCCAACCGCTGCGAGGGCCGATGCGCATCGAGGTCGCTGGCCAGATAGTGGTGGCGCCACTGTTCGGGGGCCCCTGCTGGCGAGGGCCCGGGGACGCCGAGGGCATAGGACGATACCTGGGTTGGGAGGATGGGGCGAGGGTCCTGGTACCTGAGCCCTGGGCCAGAGAGGTGACCTGGAACAAGGTGGCGGTCCTGCAGAAGACCATAGGAAAGGGCAGGGCCGTTCTACTGGGACCTCATTTCGAGCACCCGGACCACCCCGCGGCCCATGCAATTTTGGCCGCCTTCCTCCTCGAGGCCCGTCGTTCAAAGTTCATTCCAGAAGCCTACCAGACCTCGAATCGCGACGTCATAGGGGTCCGCCGCGCCCTCTCCGAGGCCAGGGTCGCCTACCGGGGGTTGGAGGGGGCGCAGTGGAGGATAGGCAACAAGGTCTGGGAGCATGAGAGGATCGGGTACTTCATCAATGCCATGTGGGAGAGTGTGGACTCGCTCGACGGCCAAGGCAATGCCTTCGTCCCACCGGAAGGGACGGAGGACGAGCTGCGCTCCGTGGTCCGGATGGTTCGTGCCGTCAGGAGAGGGCTGCACCTGGAGCAGGACACCACCTCCGAAGTGGAGCAGCTGGTCGAGGCGCTCTCCTCGGTCTCTGCCTCATATTTCAACTCCTACTTCGAGTGGAGATTGGCTAGCAGCAAGAAGGCGGTGCGATGGGCCTAAGCGAACTTTTTTGTTGTGCCAATCGGGTAGGTGAGGGTTCAGAGGTGGAATGATGGAGGGCGCAGCGAAGGCCGAAAGGGGAGAGGTGGCTCAGCCCTCAGGCTGGAGGCCGAGCATCATCGCCTTCTGCTGCAACTGGTGCGCCTATGCCGGGGCAGACCTGGCGGGAGTGAGCCGCAGGCAGTACGCGCCCGAGGTGCGGGTCCTCCGGGTCATGTGCTCGGGGCGCGTCTCCCCAGGTATCATACTAAAAGCCTTCACCTCCGGCGCTGACGGGGTGATGGTCTTGGGTTGCCATCCTGGCGATTGCCATTATCGCGTGGGAAACATTTATGCCGAGAAGCGGGTGGAGCAGGTCCGCGAGCTCTTGGACCTCGCCGGTGTGGACCCTTCTCGGCTGCTCCTGCGCTGGATATCCGCCTCGGAGGGGGAGCTGTTCGGAAGGACGATGGATGAGTTCGTGGCTCACATACGGGAGCTCGGGCCATTGGGGGGTGCGCACCACGCCCCTTGACCCCCGGATCGAGGCCTTCGGGGCTAGCAAATGCGTCGATTGCGGGCGTTGCACCTATGCCTGCCCCGCGTCGCAGATAGGCGGCGACTTCTCGCCCCGGGGCATAATGGAGAAGATGGAGCTCACTGGAAAGGTCCCAGCCAACCAGGACATATGGCTTTGCATGACCTGCAGGCAGTGCACCCAGATATGCCAGTTCGGGGTCAGTTTCCATGAGGTGATCAGGGAGATAAGGCCGGAGCTGAGGAAGGCCCTGCCGCCGGAGCCGAACCACGGGGGCGCGTCCGAAGCGCTGGAACGCCTTACCGCCATGCCAAGCATAACCCCCCGCAAGCAGAGATGGATGACTTCCGACCTGAAGCTGGACGATTCCTCGGGGACCTTGCTTTTCGTAGGCTGCACCCCCTTCTTCGACGTCATCTTCCGCTATCTGCGGAGCGACCTTCTGGAGATACCGAGGTCGTCGGTGCGCCTGTTGAACGCTGCTGGCGTATCTCCCCGGCTGCTCATGGACGAGAGGTGCTGCGGCCACGACTCCTATTGGCTGGGGGATGCGGAGCTGTTCGAGAGGATCGCTAGGCTGAACGTCGAGGCCGTGGAGCGCCTGGGCATCAACGAGCTGGTGGCGTTCTGCCCGGAGTGCATGGTCACCTGGAAGCAGATCTACCCCAAGGTCGTGGGCAAGCTGTCCTTCGAGGTGCGCTCGGTCTCCGAGGTCTTGGCCGAGGCCTTGGACGAAGGGCGCCTCCAGCTCCGTGGCTCGGAGGAGACGCTGACCTTCCAGGACCCTTGCCGGCTAGGGAGGTACGCAGGCGTGTACGACGCGCCACGCCAGCTCATCTCTTCGGTCGGGAGGCTTGAGGACATGCCCCGCTCCAAAGAGATGGCCGCGTGCTGCGGCAACTCCTCCTTCATCAACTGCGGCGCGCAGACCAGGCTTTGGCAGCTGGAGAGGATCAAGGAAGCTGCCGGGAGCGGCGCATCCAGGTTGGTCACCGCCTGCCCCAAGTGCCTGATCCACATGACCTGCGCCTTGAACGAGGGAGTGCAGCTGGTGGAGAGGATGAGAATGCCGCTCATTGACCTGCACGTGCTCGCTGGATCTGCATTGTCCAAGCCGTAATCCCAAGGGATTCCGAACCTTCGGCCGAAAGCTATTACTACGCTACCAATTGGTTGATGTGGCCGTAGGTCAAAAAGATGAAGGAGGCGAAACGGGTCGGCGTATTCATATGCCACTGCGGCACCAACATCGCTGGCACGGTGGACATCGCCGCCCTCAAGGAGCATTACTCCAAGAAGGGGCATGTGGTGGTCGACCACCTCTTCCTCTGCTCCCAGGCCGGACAGGAAGCCATAAGGATGGCGATCAAGGAGCAGGGGCTGGACCGAGTGGTCATCGCTTCCTGCTCCCCCAAGCACCATGGCAACATTTTCAAGGAGTGCGTGGGGAAGGAGCTCAATCCCTACATGTGGGACATGGCCAACATCCGCGAGCAATGCGCCTGGACCACTGACGATAGGGAGAAGGCCACGAAGAAGGCCAAGGCCATAATCGCCGGCTCGCTGGCAAGGGTCAAGCTCCACAACCCCATCGACGTCGCCTGCGTTCCTGTGGTCAGGAAGGTGGCAGTGATCGGTGGAGGGATAGCTGGTCTCCACGCCTCATTGGAGCTCGCAGGGAAGGACCTGGAGGTCTTCCTGGTGGAGAAGGAGCCCATCCTCGGGGGCAACATGGTCCGGTTGGACCGGACCTTCCCCACGGACGATTGCGCCATGTGCACCATCTCGCCCATCCTCAACCAGGTGATGGCCGAGCCGAGGATCCACGTCCTCACCATGTCCGAGGTCAAGGAGGTCGATGGCCGGCCGGGGGATTACCTGCTCACCGTCCTCCGCAGGCCCAGGTACGTGGACCAGGAGAGGTGCACCGGATGCTCTGCGTGCGCCAAAAGCCAGGTCCCTCTGGACTCCAGCCTATTGATCAAGGAGGGTCTGCTGGACCGCATCAGCATCGACCCCGATAAGTGCAAGGCCTGCGGCGCCTGTGCCAAGAAATGCAAATACGGGGCGATCGCGCAGGCGGAGAAGGGCGCCCGGCCATCCTACGATACCAAGCTTTGCGTGGGATGCTGGGAGTGCCTGGAGGCATGCAAGTTCGACTCCCTCAAGCTCATCAATGTCTGCCCGGTGGTCACGCCCTCGGAGTTCGACCTCGGGCTCGGTTTCCGAAAGGCCATCTACATCCCCAATGCCCAAGGGGTCCCCCTGAAGTACCTGCGCGACGAGCACCGCTGCCTGAAGCTCGCCGGCAAGATGGATTGCGTCGGTTGCGCCAAGGTCTGCTCCGCCGAGGCCGTTCTGGACGAGGACGAGGAGGTCGAGGAGCAGATCAACGTCGGAGCCATCATCGTGGCCACTGGCTACAAGCAGACGGACCTCTCCGGGACCGAATACCATGTGGAGCATCCCAACGTCATAACCGGCCTGGAGCTGGAGCGGCTGCTGAGCCCGGCCGGCCCGACGCACGGCGAGCTGTTGCGCCCGAGCGATGCCCGACCTCCCAAGAGCGTGGTCTTCGTCCAGTGCGCTGGCTCCCGCGACCGCCGCCGCAAGGAGTACTGCTCCAAGGTGTGCTGCATGTACGCCACCAAGAACGCGCGGCTGATCAAGCGCGAGACGCCTGATATGGATGTCCGGGTTTGCTACACCGATATCCGTGCGGCGGGTAGAGGCTATGAAGAGTACTTCGACCAGGCCAGGGAGCTCGGCATTGAGTTCGTGCGCGGTAACGTCGGCGAGGTCGTTCCTCTGGGCGACAGGCTCCTGGTCAAAATGGAGAACACCTTCCTGGGGGAGCCGGACGACATCGAGGCGGACCTGGTGGTGCTATCGGTGGCCATGGAGCCGTCCGAGGGCACATTGGAGATGGAGCGCCTCATCCCCTTGGTACCAGGCAAGGACGGCTTCATCGCCCCCCTCCATGTCAAGATCGCCCCGGTGGACACGATGAATGGCGGCATCTTCGTCTGCGGCACCGCCGAGGCTCCGAAGCCGATTCAGGAATGCATCACCGACGCCGGGGCGGCCGCCTCCCGCGCCGCCAGCTTCCTGAAGAACGATGAGATGCGCGTGGACCTTGTCACCGCCTACATCGACCCGAAAAGGTGCATATCCTGCGGGAAGTGCGAGGAATGGTGCGACTACGACGCCATCGAATCGGACGAGTCCGGGTTCCGCGTCCTCGAGGTCTCATGCCGAGCGTGCGGGAGGTGCGCTGCCAACTGCCCTGCCAATGCCATCGACCTGCGCCTCAACAGCGACCTCCAATTGGAGGCCAATGCCGCGGGCATCCTGAACGATGACCGGGATTCGATCATCGTTTATGCCTGCGAGCAATGCGGCTACAATGCCGCGGACCTGGCTGGCACGGCGAAGAGGAAGTACTCCACCGAGGTAAAGGTCATCAAGGTGCCCTGCTCTGGACGCGTCTCAGCGGCCCAGATGATCCTTCCCCTCGAAATGGGGGCCAAGGGGGTGATGGTGGCGGCGTGCCTCGAAGGCCAATGCCACTTCATCGACGGCAACACCGACTCGAAGAAGAGAACGGAGGAGGTCCGTCGCGCCCTGGACGTCATGGGCATCGGTTCGGCGAGGCTCCAGTTCTCCAACATCTCCTCGGCCGAGGGAGATAAGTTCGTTCATGCGGTGGAGCGAATCCTTGAGGCAGTGAAGGAGGATGAGGGATGAACAATTGCCCCTCCGTCTTCCAGGATGCGAGCGTCGAATGCGTCACCTGCAAGCGCTGCCAAGCCACTTGCCCCACCAAGGTCGATCTGCCGGAGGTGGTGCGCTTGCGGCGCTACCTCGACCGCCCCAGGGGGTCGCATCGCGACCTGTTCCTGTTGACGCAAAGAGTCCAGGCGCGGAGCGAGGTCACCCCCTGGCTATCCCCCGAGCTCGACACCGGCAGGGACGACATCTATTATTTCCCGGGATGCCAACCCATATTGGACGAGCTGATCGAGGGCTCGACCGACTTCAAGAGGGCGTCCAATGCTGGCGTCGCCCTGCTCAACCACCTGGGAATCTCGCCCAAGATAATCTATGGCTGCTGCGGCCACGACCTCTATTACTCTGGCAACCTGGAACACTTCGAGCTCATTCGCAAGCGCCTGTCCTCGTTCCGGGGAAAGGTGATCACTGGCTGTGCCGAGTGCTACCACAGCCTCAAGGCGTTGCATGGCCTGGATGCGGTGCACATCTCGGAGGTGCTGGCTGAGAGGCTTGAGGTCGATCCGTCTTCAGCTAACTTCACCACCAAGGTCGCTTTCCACGACCCCTGCCGCCTTGGGCGCCACCACGGCATCTACGATGCGCCCAGGGACGTGCTATCCAGGGTCTCCGCCCTTAGGGAGATGCAGGACGCGAAGGAGAGTGCGATCTGTTGCGGCGTCTCCGCCTGGATGAACTGCAATCCCGCCTCCAAGCTGGCAAGGTTGAAGCGCATGCGCCAGGCCACGGACGTCGACGCCGAGGTGCTTGTGACCGCCTGTTCCAAATGCCAGACGCATCTAGGCTGCGTCTATCGGGAGGAGTCCTATTCCGGAGACCCGAGGGAACTGCAGGTCCTCGACCTGCAGGAGTTCGTGGCCGACGCCTTGGGGATCAAGGTGCCAGAGTCCATCGCCAGACCTGTGAAGGGGAGAAGGCTGGACGCCTTCTCGGAGGAGGTCAGCCTCGAGGGGCGACTGTCGCCTGAGGGCGTGGAGAACGTCTTCGCCTGTACCACCTGCGAGAAATGCGAGGTGGAATGCGAGTACGCCTACGAGGCGGTCCATGACGTCGAATCGTTGAGGAGGGAGGTGGTGGCGATCGGACGCGGGCCAGAGCAGCATCAGGCCATCGCTGAAAGGGTCAGGGCCTCTGGGAACGTGTTCGGGGAATCGTCCGGCACCTCCAGGCCAAGGGAGGGCGCGGAATACGTGTACTTCCCTGGTTGCGTGGCGCAGCATCGCCGGCTCTCCTTGCTCGATGATACCTTGCAAGTGCTTGATGCCATGGGCCTGGATTATGAGATCCCCGATGGCTTGGCATGTTGCGGCAGCGTGCTCAAGCGGACCGGGCATGACCTATCCCAGGTCAAGGAAAAGAACGCCAGCATGCTCTCAGGGAGGAAGGTCATAACCTCGTGCGCGGGATGCTACTCCACCCTGAAGAATGATTACGATGGGTTGGAAGTCGTTCACGTCTCGCAATTGTTGGCCGAGCGCCTAAAGGATCTCAAGCTGGGCGCCCTGGAACTTGAGGTGGCATACCATGACCCCTGCCACCTTGGAAGGAAGATGCAAGTCTATGATGAGCCGAGGAAGGTCCTCTCCTCCATCCCTGGACTCAAGGTCAGAGAGTTCTCAACCTCAAGGGAGAGGGCGAGCTGTTGTGGCGGAGGAGGGGGCGTTAGGTCGGCCAGAAAGGATCTGGCTAGCAAGCTTGGCACGGACAAGGCCAAAGAGGCCGAAGGAATGGGCGTGGACGCCATAGCCACCGCCTGCCCGTTCTGCGAGGTGAACCTCGAGGACTGCGGCGCAGAGGTGCTTGACATCGTCGAGATAGTGGCCAGGTCTCTGAAGGAGGGAAAGGCATGAGCAAGGATTTGAGCGAGGCGCTGAAGGAGTTCGACCTGGCCAAGTGCGTCCAGTGCGGTAAGTGCACCGCCTCCTGCACCTCTGGAAGGGATTCCAACCTGAGGACACGCAAGCTGGTCTTCCTGGTCAAGTCCGGCAAGGACGTCAGCATGGACAAGGACCTTTGGGCCTGCACCACCTGCTATGCCTGCCAGGAGCGCTGCCCCAAGGGAGTGAAGGTCACAGACGCCATAATCCGCATCCGCAACGCCGCGGCCCGATCCGGCAACCGCCCCAGCATCCATCTCACCGCCATCCGCAGCCTCCTCGATTCCTCCGATGGCTTCCCCATCACTCCCGACGTCTCCAAGATCCGCTCCATGATCGGCCTGCCGATAGCGCCTTTCGACGTGGCCCATGACGAGAGCGAGAAGGAAAGGTTCCGCAAGCTGGTGAGCTCGCTGGCCATAAGCGGCCTGGCGAAGGAGGGATGATATGGCCTTCGCCCTCTTCCCCGGCTGCATCGCCCGGAACATGTATCCCTCTATCGAGAAGTCGACCCAGATGGTCTTCAAGGAGCTGGGGTTGGAGCTGGTGGAGGTCAAGTTCACCTGCTGTCCCGCGCCCGGGGTAATCCGCAGCTACGACTTCGATTCCTGGCTGGTCATCGCCGCCCGGAACCTGGCCGCGGCGGAGGAGAAGGGCACGGACCTCATCACCATCTGCAATGGCTGCTATGGCACGCTCGAGGCGGCGCATCGACATCTGAGCAAGCACCCTGAGAGCGTGGCGATGGTCAACGAGAAGCTATCAGCCATCGGCATGAGCTACAAGGGCACCTCCAAGGTCGTGCATTTCGTGGACGTGCTTGATTCGATGCTGCCGCAGATAGCCAGCAAGGTCAAGGTGGAGCTCGGGCTCAAGGTCGCCATCCATTACGGCTGCCACTACCTCAAGCCCTCCTGCGAATCAGGGAGGAACGTGGAAAGCCCCGAAGTGCTGGAGAGGATCGTCAGGACCCTGGGGTGCGAGAGCGTGGACTTCCCGGAGAAGCTGAGCTGTTGCGGGGCGGGCGGAGGGGTGTGGAGCGGGGACGAGAAGGTTTCCCTCGGCATCCTGGACAGGAAGATGCGCTTCATCAAGGAATCGGGGGCGGAATGCATCCTGGACATCTGCCCCTTCTGCCATTTGCAGCTGGACCAGGGACAGAAGCGCTTGAAGAACCGTTATGACGTCCCGGTGCTGCACCTCAACCAGCTGATGGGCCTCTCCTTCGGGATCAAGGACAAGGTGCTGGGCGTGCACACGCACATGGTGGCCACCAGGGACATAGCCAAGAAGGCCAAGAGGGCAAGGAAGGATGCCGAGGTCGAGGCCTGAGGCCCCTCCTCATTTCTCGTCTTCGTCGAACACTATCGGCCTGCCTTCCTGCTTCGCCTTCATGTGCCCGCCGGGACCTCCCCTCTCCTCGCGCGCCTTGTCCAAGCATTCCTCTCTATCGCACAGGAAGGCGGCGAAGGCGAACTGCTTGGCCTGCTTGCCGCAGAACGGGCATTTCTCCGATTCGATCCAATCCGCCATGCTAGGCAGATGAAGGGGAGGGGCGATATGACCCTTGCGCTGGGTTTATCGCTTTCATATGGAGGCATCCTAAATAGAAAGGAACGACATTCTGGGGAAGGATGAGCGAGGCCAAGCCCTTCGAGACCAATTGTCCCAGATGTGGCGCCGCCAAGGTCGAGGGCGAAAGGTACTGCCCCAACTGCGGTCACGACCTTTACGCTCTGGAGCTCGAGGCAAAGGGCTCGCGAGGGCCGGAGGGCACCGCGCCGGCTCGACATCGCAAATCCATCGGGCTCACCATTGTCCTGGCCATCCTCTTCCCTGGCCTGGGCCATCTCTATGCGGGCAGATGGGCACGGGGACTGGCCATCATGGTCGGGTTCATCCTCGTCCTCTTGGCGGTAATCGCGGTCATTGGCCTCCTGGGCGCTAGCGTGGTCGGGCTATTATGCGTCCCAATAGTGATCATCGGAGGCTTGTTGCTCTTCGTCCCCTTCGAGATCTGGCAGATATTCGACGCCATGGCAAGCTCGGCGATGGTGAACTCGGGCAGGGCCTGAGCCCATGTCACGGTCGACGGGCGTATGAAAAGGGAGATAAGCGCCCGGGGCGATGGAAGTGCGTGAAAAAGGCCGCTTTGAAGGCGAACCTGGAGGACGAGCTGCAGGACGCCCTGGCCCGGATGGAACTGTGGAGGTGCCATCAGTGCGGTCAATGCACCCCGGTCTGCCCTTCGGCCAGGCATGACGGCATTAGGACGCGAGAGGTCATGGAGCGCGCCTCGGTCGGCGCCATGGACCTGAGCAAGGAGGTCTCCATCTGGCAATGCCTGATGTGCAACTCCTGCTCGGAGAGGTGCCAGCTTGGGGTGGACCCGGCGCATGTCATCACCCTTTTGCGCAATGCCGCCGCGCTCCAAGGCAACCGCCCCGAGCACTTCGCGGAGGAGCTCAAGCTCTTCAAGTCCACGGGCATGTCCTTTCCTCGCACCGGCCTGACCAAGAAGATGCGCAAGGAGTTCTCCCTGCCCGAGCTGGAGGTCTCACCGGAGACCATGGACGATCTCTCAAAGCTGCTTGAGCGGACGAAGTTGGGGAGGCTTTGAGGTGGGCGACGGTTACCTGCTGTATACGGGTTGCCTGATACCTGCCAGGCTCCCTTTTCTGGAGGCTTCCTCAAGGCTGGTCCTGGACAAGCTAGGGATGGAGTACGAACCGTTCCCGGCGGGGACCTGCTGCGTGGAGCCCATTGGCCTACGCTCGCTTGGCTATGATTCCTGGCTCACCGTCGTGGCCAGGATGCTGTCGATAGCCGAGGCGAAGGGGAAGGACGTGCTCGCCCTCTGCAACGGCTGCTTCATGTCCTTCAAGGAGGCGGCGCACCAGCTCGAGGACGATGAGCTCAGGGAGAGGGTGAACCAGCGGTTGGCGCCGATCGGCAGGAGGTATGATGGAGGAGCGAGGGTGAGGCACTTCATCGAGGTCCTGGAGGAGTTCGGCGCGGTGAGGATGGAATCGCTGGTGACCATGCCGCAGTCCAAGCTGCACATCGCCCTGCATCCAGGTTGCCACGTCATCCGACCTAGCAAGGTGCTCAGGGTCGACTCCCACTACTCCCCGAGGGTCCTGGCCGATATCGCCTTAAGGACCGGGGCGCAGGTGGTGGAGAACGAAGCTTGGCCCAGATGTTGCGGAGGGGGGCTGGCCGGCGTGGATGACCGCATCTCCAATGCCATACTCCAGGAGGACGTGGACGCTTTCAAGGGAGCGGGCGCGAACTGCATCCTCACCCCCTGCCCCTTCTGCTTCGTGCAGTTCGACCTGAGGCAGAAGGCGGGTCTTCCGGTGCTCTACCTATCGGAGCTGGTGGCGCTGGCTTTCGGAGCCTCGGCTGAGGAGATAGGGCTGAAGTACCATCGAATTAAGGTCGAGCTCTGATCAGGCCTGCTGCTGCGGCGACTTGACCGCCGTCACCTCGAGGTTGAAGTGCACCGCGCGGGCGGAATGCGTTATCCATCCGAGCGAGAGTATGTCCGCGTACTTCGCATAGTGAGGGGCGGTCTCGGGCGACAGCCCTCCTGACACCTCCACCATCGCCTTCTCGTTGAGCCTCTTGACCGCCAAGTAGGCGACCTCGACCTGCTCTGGGCGCATGTTGTCCAGCATGACGATGTCCGCTCCGGCCTTGGCGGCCTCCACGGCCTGCTCCACCGTCTCCACCTCGACCTCGACCTTCTTGCTGAAGGAGACGCTCTTGGCCTTGCTGACGGCCTGGGTGATGGAGCCCACCACCCGCAGGTGGTTGTCCTTGATCAGTATGGCGTCGTCCAAGCGGAAGCGGTGCGGGTCTCCCCCTCCCATTATCACGGCCTTCTTCTCATAATAGCGGAAGCCAGGGGTGGTCTTCCTCGTCGCGGCGATCTTGACGTTGGGATTGTGCTTGCGGCATTCGCGCACGATGTTGTTGGTGGCCGTGGCCACGCCGCTCATCATCATCAGGAAGTTAAGGGCCAGGCGCTCACCAAGGAGAATCTTCTTCAAAGGCCCCTCGACCACCAGGACGTCCTCGCCCTTGGCCACGCGCTCCCCGTCCCGGGCCATGGGGAAGACGTTCACGCCGACCTCCTTGAAGACCTCGATGGCCTCCTCCAGGCCGGCCAGGAGGCAGTCCTCGTTGGCCTTGATGCGGGCGGAGCCCATCTCGTCACCGATAAGCGTATCACTGGTGATGTCCCCGAACCCTATGTCCTCATCGAGGTACTCGCTAATCTTGCTCATCGGGTTGAAAATAATGATTGGTGAATATATACCTATTTAGTGAACGCCTTGCTGGCCATCTGCCCACTATCACTCCTTGGCCAGTCGATCAGATTTCGAAAACTTGCCCGGTCTTGGGCATGATGACGTTGAAGTCCTTCTCCAGGTCCTTGGCCAGTAGCTGCGGTTGATCGGAGTGCATCAGCACCACGTTCTCCGGCTTGCACCCCTTGATGAATTTTAAAAGCTGCTCGTGGTCGGCGTGCGCGGAAAGGTCGAATTGCTCCACCTCGCACTTGACCTTGATGCGCTTCATCTCCACCGGGCCCAGGATCTCCTCGGGGCTCCTCCCTCGCGAGGAATCGGCCAGCACCTCGATCTCGCCCTTGTCCTTGAGCATGCTGCCATTGGACCCGGGCACCTGATACCCGGTCATGAGCACGGCGGTGTCCGGGTCGTCGTGGAAGGCGTCGATGTACTCCAGGACCGGCCCTCCATCCAGCATGCCTCCGGTGGTGACGATTATCTCCGCGTCCCTCTTCACCTTGCGGCGATCGGACGAGGTGCGCACCGTATGGAAGCGATTGAAGGCGCGCTTGAAGTCCTTCAGGTTGAGATGCTCAGGGAAATCCAAGTAGATGCGGTTGACGTGCTTGCCCATGCCATCGACCCACATGTTGAGCTTGAGGTCCTTGAGCAGGAGCATGACCTCCTGAGTTCGGCCGACTGCGAAGCAGGGGATGATGACCCTGCCTCCGCGCTCCACGACCTCCTTGACCTTCTCGATGAAACGGTACTCCTCCTTGAGCCGTGAGGTCTCGTGATTGCGCCCGGCGTAGGTCCCCTCGATGAACAGGTTGTCGCACTTGACGGGAATGGCTCCTCGAACCAATCTTGTGGAGATGGTGTTAAGGTCTCCCGTGAACAGAGAGGTCTTGTTGCCGTTGAGCTCGTACATCGTGGCCCCAGGGATGTGCCCGGCGCGGTGCAGCTTGACCTCGAACCCGCCCCAGTCCAAGGACTGGCCGAAGTCCTTCAAGACGAAGCTGGACATAGCGATGCGTATGTCCTCGGGTTCGAAAGGCCGGTGGTGGCCCTCCATGTCCGCGATCTTGAGGGTGTCCTGCCAGATCAGCTGCGAGACCTCGTAGGTGCTCTCGGTGGACAGCACCCTGGCATCCCTGTTCTCACGGCAGAGCCATGGTATCATCCCAGAATGGTCAAGGTGGCTGTGGGTGAGCAGGATGTGGTCCACCATATGCGGTGGGGGCTCCGGCGGGACCGGTGCCTCCTTGGGCCTAAGCTTGAGGCCGTACTCGATGAGTATGTTGGCGCCGTCCTCCTCGATGTAAGCGCCTATCTTGCCGACCTCTTCCGCCCCTCCTAGGAACCGTACCTTCATCTTTCCCCATCCTTGAACTATGCCCCGATCAGTTGAATGACGACCTTTCTCTCCCTTCCACCGTTGTCCAGTTCCATGAGCACCACCTGTTGCCAGGTGCCTAGGTCCGGCACCCCCTCGTGGAAGGGCACTGTGATTGACGCGCCCAGGAACGATGAGCGGACATGAGAGTGCCCGTTCTCGTCATTCCAGGTCTTGTGATGCTCGTATTCGATGCCTTTGGGTATGAGCCGGTGTAGCACCTCGCGCATGTCCTTCCTCAACCCAGGCTCGAACTCCATGGCGAAGATCGCCGCCGTTGAATGCGGGACGAAGACGCAGGCCAGGCCGCTCTTTAAAGGGGACTCGCCCAGGGTCTTCCTAAGCTCCCCGGTGAGGTCGATTATGTCCCCTTCGTGCTGGGTTTGCAGGTGAAGGACCTTACGGAAAGTCGCCATGCTTTCAAGTGGCTAATTTCCCACATATATTAGCCATTATCGGTTTGAGACGCTTTTTGGAGCGTAGAACCGGGAGAGCTGTCCAGGTTCACTCAGTGCGCGGAATACCGAAGAATTTTTTCCTTGATTGCCATTCGATTCGGTCTTACCGGGGGGTGTTTGGGGATGTTTCGCGTAACATTGGGAAATGACGATGAATTACTTCGACAAGAATACGTCAAATGACGAAAAATTAAAAACCTAGTAGAAAAATCACGTATTGTGTCTGACTTCGCAGTCGGTCGATTCGGAAGAGGTGAGCTAAGGTCGGACCCCAATAAGGTATGGCTTACCTCGAGCTATCGCGTGATGTTGATCAAAGAAGGCATCGAAAAAGCTGGAAGCATCAACAAGCTAGGAAGGGAGCTAGGATATCGTTCTCGGGTGCATCCGGGATGGTCGATCAGGCAGATCCTCCTCGGTTACCAGCCGTTCCCTATGGAAAGGCTTAGGAAGCTAGCGCAATACCTTGGCACCCCGTATGACGATGTGCTTCAACACCAGGCCCGTCCAAAATCGGTCACATTGGAGAACACCAGGGACGCCCTCTATAAGTATGGGCTTGGGTGCTACTATCCAAGATGAAGACGCCCTAGAAAGCGTCAGCTGCCTTTTTTTCCATTGTTTTTGATATTCTAGCCTAGGCCAGGGAAAGTCATTTATACCAACTAGACATAATACCTTTGTCGGACAAATTGTCCGACCGAAGGGATGGGCGTGCTATTCAGCAGAAGGAAGAGGGATCAGACCACCCACTCGCTGCTAAGGAGCGGGGTCTATCGACTCAATGACGTCGAGGACGAGGAGATAGAGCAGTTCAATGGTGCCAAGACAGCCTATGGCTTCTGGAGCGCAGCCAAGTACACCTTCATCCTAACGGTGCTCCTCTGGTGGCTCCCCGTATTCGGTCAGATGATTGCTGGTTATGTGGGCGGGAGGCGCGCCGGAACCCCGGGAAGGGCGATATTGGCGGCCCTTTTCCCGCTCATCTTCATCTTCTGCATCTCCATGGCCTTCGACACCGGCTTAATTCCCTCCGAGTTTAACGGGATCACGATCGACCCGCAGGCGTTGATGAACGGCGCGGGGCAGAACATCCCGTTCGTTGGGCCTTACCTGGCCTTCGCCACCATGTACATCAACTCTTGGATGGGCGCGATCCAGGCTATAACCCTATTGAAGG
The DNA here is from genome assembly GCA_964354665.1 of uncultured Methanomassiliicoccaceae archaeon. Classification (GTDB taxonomy): domain Archaea; phylum Thermoplasmatota; class Thermoplasmata; order Methanomassiliicoccales; family UBA472; genus JAJRAN01. The sequence goes on from CAYHAO010000003.1 coordinate 18,658, forward strand.
TGGACAATTACATCATCACCATCGCGTTCGCCTACATCGGCGGAATAATCGCTGACCAGACGCGCCGGGAGATGGAATACATCGCAGCGCACAGCGGGCACGAGACCAACATCGTGGTCGGACGCGAGCACCCTGTCGACCAAGCTCCGGTGAGGGCGAGGGGGCTGAGGTATACCCGGCCCAACAGCAGGGCGGTGGCGAGCGAGAGCAGCTTCGAGAAGATGAACAACGTGGAGAGCGATGCCTCCTTCGAGGACGAGGAGACGCCCATCCGCGTGACCAAGAGGAGATACTCGACAGCTTCCTCCGACGCGTCCCTGAGCAAGAAGGAGATCAAAGAGAAGGTAAAGATCATGGAGCGCGCCCAAAAGGACGTGGAACGCAAGGTCAAGGCCAGGAGCTCGGTGGACGGGCTGGTGGCCAGGTCCGGCAAGAAGGCCGCGCCCAAGGCGCACGCCTCCAAGGGGGACCAGGAAGGCTCGGGTGGATGGGAGTACATCTGAGCCTTGCCTTCACGTCAAAGAACCTGCGCACCAACCAATGCCTTGGTCGAAGGAGTTAAATACGGCCATTTTTTACTCGGGTCGGCGTTACATGATGAAGTATTGCCCCTCATGCCGATCCTTGATGATGCCTGATAGGAAGACCAACTTGTTCGTGTGCAGGAAGTGCTACTGCACCTCGGACATGGACAAGAACCTCTGCAAGACGGTTAAGGTGGCGGACGTCCGCCAGAAGGAGATGGCGGTCATCGAGGGGCCTGCCGCGCCGACGCTCCCGCGGACCGCCGTCGAGTGCCCGAAGTGCGGGCACAACGAGGCCTTTTGGGTGCTGAGGCAGACCCGTGCAGCCGATGAGCCGGAGACCAAGATCTATCGCTGCGTGAAGTGCTCCCACTCTTGGCGCGAATATTGAATCCAGACTTAGCGTTCTGAAAATCTTTATAAAACCCCTCGCGATTATCGAGTAAGCGGGGGAAATGGTTTTGTTCCAAGCCAAGGTCAAGTCCGAGATTCTCAAAGGCATCGTCGACGTCGTCTCCACGCTCGTGGACGAGGCTAAGTTCAACATCGATTCCAAGGGAATTACGCTCAAGGCCGTGGACCCGGCCCATGTGGCCATGATCGACATGAAGATCGAGAAGAGCGCCTTCGAGGAGTTCGCCGCGGACGAAACCGAGCTCGGGATCGACCTGGATAAGATCAAGGAAGTGTTGCGCCTCTCACGCAGTGGGGACGTGATCTCCCTGGAGCAGGACGAGGAAAAGAACCGCCTGGTCATCAATGTGGGCAATGTCACCAGACGCATGAACCTGGTCGACACCACCGGCATGTCCGACCCCAAGGTGCCCAATCTCAACCTCCCGGCCAAGGTGGCCGTGGCCTCGGAGGAGCTCCAGAAGGGCATCAAGGCGGCGGAGAGCATCTCCGACCACATCGCCCTGACGGCACAGCCAGAGGGCTTCGAGATGGTTTCCGAGGGCGACACCGATTCCGTCTCATTGAAATTGTCCAAGGACCAACTGGTATCGCTTGAATGCAAGGAGGGCGTCAGGTCCTTATTCCCCTTGGACTACTTCTCCAACATGATCCGGGCCATACCCGTCGGGACCGTAGTCACCATGAGCGTGGGCAACGATTATCCAGTGAAGCTGGAGTTCTCCATCGCCGATGGCCGGGGAACGGTGAACTATCTCTTGGCGCCGAGGATCGAGTCGGACTGAGGCTAGAGCTTCAGCTCCTCGATGATCCTCTTCTCCTCTTTAGGGACTTGGATGACTATGGTTATCTTGTCTCGGATGGAGGTCTTCGCGATCTTGTCGCGCAGCAGCTCATCTATCTGGTAGATCCCGGCCGAGTTGTTCATGCATATTTCCACCCGGATCGGTCGCTCGTCCCCTTTCTCTATGCGGACCTTGTCTATGGCCAGGGCTGAGACGGAATGGATGTTGACGCTGCCGGCGCTGAAGGGGATGCGCGCCCTCCCTTTCTCCATGTCGAGGGCATCACCGACCCTTACCACGCTCGCCTCCAGGGTCAGGGGCTGCAAGTCGCTGCGGTGGGAGATCATGGCATGCAGCACCTCCACCATGACCGTGGTCATCTCCCCCTCAATATAGATGCCATCAAGAAGGCGCCTGATCGCGCTCGGTGCCAAGGCGATCGAGAACTCCTCGTGGTTGTCGCGGTGGACCGCGTGGCCGATGTCGTGAAGGGCCGCCGCGAGAACGACCACCACCTCCGCATCCTCCTTCCGCATGCCGTAGCTCTTGACGATGTCGGGGACATCCCCCGCCTCCATCAATAGCCGCAGCATCTTCAAGGCCGAGCGGGCCACAATCTTCACATGCGCAGGGCCATGATCGTTGAACCCCATGCGGTCGATGGCGGTGATGTTCGAGGCGCGCCAGTATGCTTTGAGCTCCACATCGGAATTGATACGCTCCACCACTGTGGCCAACGTCCGGTTGCCCTGCAGGGGTACCTCGAACGGTAATGCCATGGAATTAGGCAGGAGCCCTGGAGGATAAAAGGCCATCGCGGCGTTCCAGGGCCGAACCCGGGTATCTACAAAAGGTTTAAACCAGCAGTTCGATTATTCCCCGCCCAACCCCTGAGGTGCATTGTTTGGTAGCCTATCCCGACGACGTCATCGCCGAACTGGAGAGGAGAGCCAACCTGATCCGAAGGCACGTCATACGAATGACCCGCGCCGCCGGCTCTGGCCATCCTGGAGGTTCGCTTTCATCCACCGACATCCTCTCGGCCCTGTTCTTCAAGGTCATGCATCACCGTCCCATCGATCCTGCCTGGGAGGACCGTGACCGGTTCGTCCTCTCCAAGGGCCACGCCGCGCCCGCCTACTATGCGGCCTTGGCGGAGAGCGGTTATTTCCCCATCGAGGAGCTCTTGACCCTGCGCAAGCTAGGCAGCAGATTGCAGGGCCATCCCAGCCGCAACAAGCTGCCGGGCGTGGAGATGTCCACCGGTTCGCTGGGGCAAGGGCTCAGCACCGCCTTGGGCATGGCATTGGCAGCCAAGCTGGACCGCAAGGCCCACCGCATCTACTGCCTCTGTGGCGATGGTGAACAGCAGAGCGGCCAGATCTGGGAAGCGGCCATGCTAGGCGCCCATTACGAGCTGGACAACGTCACGGCCTTCCTGGACCGCAACAAGCTGCAGATCGACGGCCCCACGGAGAAGATCATGTCGCTGGAGCCGTTGGCCGACAAGTGGAGGGCCTTCAGCTGGAACGTGATCGAGATCGACGGCCACAACATGCGCGAGATCCTGGAGGCCTGCGATAAGGCCAAGGAGATGCGCAACCGGCCCACCATGGTCCTGGCACATACCGTGAAGGGCAAGGGGGTCAGCTTCATGGAGAACGCTCTTTCGTTCCACGGCAAGGCGCCGAACGACGAGGAGACCAAGAAGGCGCTACGCGAGCTGGGGGAAGAAATATGAGGTACCAATACGCCTCCCAGCGGAAAGAATACGGCCGCGCCCTGGTGGATTTGGGCAAGTCGAGAAAGGACGTCGTGGTCCTGGACGCGGACCTTTCCTCATCCACCCGGACGGCGGACTTCGCCAAGGAGTTCCCCGAGCACTTCTTCAACTGCGGCATCGCCGAGCAGAACATGATGGGGGTGGCCGCAGGGATGGCAGCGAGCGGTAAGGTGGTGTTCGCTTCGAGCTTCGCCATCTTCGCCACCGGGCGTTGCTGGGACCAGATACGGCAATCCATCGCCTATCCCAAGCTCAACGTCAAGATCTGCGCCACCCATGCTGGAATAACCGTGGGCGGGGATGGCGCATCGCATCAGACCGGCGAGGACGTCGCGCTCATGCGCACCCTGCCCAATTTCACCGTGGGAGTGCCAGCGGACGCACCGGAGACCTACAAGATGACCAGGGCCTTCGCTGATTGGAACGGGCCCTGTTACATGCGCATGGGCAGGCTGGACTTTCCCACGGTCACGGACCCTGAGGTCAATTTCAAGGTCGGTAAGGGAAACCTTCTGCGGGACGGCGATGACATATCGCTCATCGGTTGCGGGATCATGGTCTCTCGCTGCCTCGAGGCGGCGGAGACGCTAGAGAAGCGCAACGTCTCGGCCCAGGTCATCAACATGTCATCCATCAAGCCCTTGGACGACGCCCTGGTGGCGGACGCGGTCAAACGAACCGGGGGGATCGTAACCGCCGAGGAGCACAACGTGGTCTCCGGACTAGGGGCGGCGGTCGCCACCTACGTCGTAGAACATGACCCGGTGCCGATGCGGCGGGTGGGCATGATGGACACCTTCGGCGAATCCGGGGAGGGCGAGGAACTGATGCGCAAGTACGGCCTCACGGCGGAGAAGGTGGTGGAGGCGGCGGAAGAGGTCATGCGGAGGAGATGAGAATGAAGATATTCATCGACACGGCGAACCTGGAGCAGATCAAGGAAGTGGACAGCTGGGGCATATTGGACGGGGTGACGACCAATCCGACCCTCGTGGCCAAGGAGAGCGGGGACTTCAAGACGAACATACGCAAAATCTGCGAGGTCGTCGGTGGGCCGGTCTCCGTGGAGGCCATGAGCACCGAGGCCGAGTACATCCACAAGGAGGCGAAGGAGCTCGCCAAGATCCACACCAACGTGGTCGTCAAGATCCCCATGACCGAAGAGGGCCTCAAGGCCACCAGCATGCTCTCCAAGGAGGGCATCAAGGTCAACATGACTCTCATCTTCAGCGCCAACCAGGCATTGCTTGCGGCGAAGGCGGGGGCGGCCTACGTCTCGCCCTTCGTGGGCAGGCTCGACGACGTAGGCCAGGACGGCATGGAGCTGGTCTCGGAGATGTTGGACATCCTGGACAACTACAGCTATCCCACCGAGGTAATCGTCGCATCGATAAGGCATCCCATCCACGTCACCCAAGCGGCGAAGATGGGGGCGCACGTGGCCACCATCCCCTATGACGTCCTCAAGAAGATGTTCAAGCATCCGTTGACGGACATAGGCATCGAGCGCTTCCAAAAGGATTGGGAGAAAGTGGCGAAGCGTTAAGGCCCACCAGCACCTAGGGAGCCAGGACGTTGAGGACCGATGACAAGACTGGATGACTTCCTGGACCCGCTCTTCTCCGGAACCAGGGAGGTCGAGGTCCCCAAGTCCCAGGTGAGCGACCCGTTGGAGGCGGAGTGGAAGCTCTCCAAAATTAACATACCGAGCTCTGAGATGATCGCCAGTTATCGTAAGGGACGGCTGCACGTCCATGAGTTCGAGACGGAGTACCGGGTGCACTTGGACAAGTACGACCCAGAGAAGCACCCTGCCCTGCATCTGATCGATGATGCCCCCCTGGTGCTGATGATCTGGGGCACCTTGAGCGCACTTTCCCTCGAGGCCGGGGCAACGGCCAAAGGGAAGACGGATAGTAGAGCCGCCAAGTTGAGAGGGACCTATTGGACCAAGATCATCCTGGGATGCCTGATAGCGTCGATCGGGGTCATGCTCATGCTCTCCCCCCTGCATTATGCTGAGGTCTTCGTCTCAGTGATCCTGCCCTTGGCCGTCGTGGGATTGGGGCTGTTCCTCGCATACCAGGCATTGCGTCAGAGAAAGGAAGGGAAGAGCGGTCTGCGGACCGTCATTGGCATCGTGATCGTCATCCTGGGCCTGAGCATGTTCTACTATTATGAGTCCGTAGCCTTGATCATCCTCATGGTCCTGGCCGCATGGTTCCTTGGCAGCGCGGTCCTCTCCATCAAATCGGCGCTGGCGCAAGGTGGCATGTCCCATGAGGGGGTCATCCCCAAGCTGGTCTTTGGATTGCTCTCCTTGATCCTGGGCATCGCCATATTCTTCGTGCCCAATGCGGTGGTGAGCGTCTTGTTCTTCTTGTTCGGGGCCATCGGCCTAGTGGCTGGCATCCTGTTGATCCTCAGCGGCATAGCCTTGAGGAAGGTCTCGAAGGAGCTGGCAGCGGCGGTCAAGGCTGGCGAGCTCGCCTGAGCCTCGATGGATCGAGCCCTGCGAAAGCTAGATTACTCGATGGATTCGTGCTCTAGGACGTGAGCAAGCTGCTGACGGAACTGGCTGCTCTCTGCGCCCAGGTCGAGGCCGACACCATCGAAGAGGTGGCGCGGGTCTACGAGGAGCGGTTCCGTACCAAAGGACGCCTTTGGAAAGGCACCAGCTGAGAAGGATTATATAGCGTCCAAATGGGTCTCTGGGCGTGGTGGGCAAGGACAACGACACCAAGATATGGCTTGCTACTGCCGCGTTAGCCCTGGTCATCTTCACCTTGGCGCTGATTATCGCCAACATGGGCTATTTCCAGCTCGGGGATAAGGAGCCACCTCTCGGTCCCATCACCAATCAGGTCGCCGAGGTGCTGATGTATGTCCTAATCTTCGTCTGGACTTGCATTGGCATTCTAGCTCTTTTCCAAAGAGGGAAGAGAGAGCAGGTAAAGGGAAAGAGGGAGAACCCAGGGAGCGGTGGGACTCTGAAAGCGCTCATCGCCCTGTTCGTTATCCTCGGCCTGATTTTGGCTTTCATTTATCTTACTGGGGGCATGGTCCTACCCCCCTCCACGGATCAAGGAAATGGCGGCAACGGGGGTGGCGGGACACCCCAGCCTCCTGTGACTTCGACGAGCACTGGAGATTCGATGATACTGGTCGGATTCCTAATCTTCGTTATTCTACTGGCCATCATCCTATCGCTAAAGTATGTGCGCAAGACCCCTGTCCGCACAGTTTCCGCGTGGGCCGCCTTGGAGCAGCAGAAGGCCAAAGACATCGTTGATCAGGCGATGAGGGACCTATACGCCGGCGATGATGCTCGCAGCGTCGTGATACGAACCTATCAGATGATGGCCAGGCTGCTACGCTTCAAGGTGCAGGACGCCGAGATAATGACACCTAGGGAGGTCGCGGTCATGGCAGAGCGCCGCCTGGGATGGCCCAAGGAGCCGACCGTGGAGCTCACGTCCTTGTTCGAGGAGGCCTGGTACAGCGACCACCAGCTGAAAGAGGAGAGCAAGGAGGCCGCTCTGCGCTGCTTGACGCAGATTTCCTCGTTCGTCGGAAACAATAATGGAGACCAGAGGAGGAGCGCGGATGCAGCAGGATCCTGAGCGAGACTACTTACAATCCCCCACCAAGGGCCTCGGATACGAGGATGAAAAAGGGGACACGTTCGTAAAGCTTGTCTGGCTCGGAATCGGCCTAACCTTGTTGATCCTATTCATCCCCCTATTGGATTTCGCCATCCAGAACCCTGAGGTGCGTTGGGGCTTCCTCTTGCTGATACTCCTCCTGTGCGGGGTCTTCCTCTTCTTCAAAACCTATCCAAAGATGGGATATCGCACCGCTCCGAACATCGCCCCGGTGACGAGCGAGAACGAACCTGGTGCGGCGGAGCGCGAGCTCGTGACCATCACCAACGCACTTCATGGGGCGCCATACAGCCAGATGCTCTCCTATCTCGAGCTCAGGGAGATGCTGGTGCGGCGATTCATGCTGCTCCACCACCTCCCCCGCGCCGAGGCGGAGGCGAGGCTGGCCGACCCCCAGAGCGCCAGGCGCTTGATCAAGGACGAGCAGCTGGTCTGGTTGCTCACCCATGACTTTAAGAAGGCATATGAGCCCGAGTGGCTGGAGACGCAACAGGGGCAGATGATGGTGCAAGATTTCAACCGGGTTTTTCCTGGACTGTTGAGGAAGTTGGAGGCGATGAAATGAGGAGCGATGAGCTACAGGCGACGTGCTCCGCCCTGATGGACGAGGTGGGGTTGTCCATCGTCGGCAAGCGCGAGGTGATGGAGAGGGTCATGCTGGCCATGCTGTGCAACGGCCACGTGCTTTTCGAGGACTATCCAGGCCTGGCCAAGACCATGATGGCCAACTGCTTCGCCCGAGCATCGGGCTGCGAGTTCAAGAGGGTCCAGTTCACCCCTGACCTCATGCCCGCGGACATCACCGGCACCTTCGTCTTGGACCGACAGACGGGACAGTTCAAGCTGCGCCAGGGGCCCGTCTTCACCAACATCCTGCTGGCCGACGAGATAAACCGAGCCCCTCCCAAGACCCAGGCCGCGCTCCTCGAGGCCATGCAGGAGCGCCAGGTCAGCCTGGAAGGGGAGACCATGCCCCTTCCGCGGCCGTTCGTCGTGCTCGCCACCCAGAACCCCATAGAGTACGAGGGCACCTATCCCTTGCCCGAGGCGCAGATCGACCGCTTCCTGATCCGGACCGGCGTCGGCTATCCCACCCCCGAGGAGGAGCGAGAGATATTGCGCAGGCGACGAGCGCGGGGCAAGGAAGAGGTGGAGGTGCGGAAGGTCTGCTCCCCCGAGAGGGTGGTGGAGATGCAAAGGTACGTGGAGGGGATGCACGTCGAGGGAGTGATCGAGGAGTACATCGTCAACATCATCGCGGCCACCCGCAGGCACACCCAGGTCGAGGTCGGGGCCAGCCCGCGCGGCTCCCTGGCGCTGATGCGCCTTTCCGCGGCCAGGGCCGCCTTGAAGGGGCGCGACTTCGTCCTTCCCGACGACATCAAGGAGGTGGCGGTGCCGGCGCTCGCGCACCGCCTCATCCTGGCGGCCGACCCTTGGATCCGAGGGGTCAAGCCCCAGACGGTGGTGGAGAGCATCCTCAGGGACGTCCCGGTTCCAAAGGTCGATTGAAGTGCGATCCCGTTCTGGCGCCGCGCTGCTGTTGATGGTCTTCTGCTTCCTGCTAATAGGCCTGGTCACTCTGCGTTGGGAGCTGGTGAGCCTGGCCATACCATTGGCACTTACCATGTACCTGGCCTTCCTGCTGCATCGGCCACCCCTGATGGACGTCCGCCTGACCCGCACCTTGGATGCGGAGAGGGTTCAGGAGGGGGATGTGGTTGAGGTCTCGCTCCTTCTGGAGAACCGGGGCGAGGCGCTCGATTACATCGAGGTCTTCGATGCCGTGCCAGCGGGCGCGGTGGTGGTGGAGGGGAGGGGGCGCTTCCCTCTGAGCCTTGGGAGAGGTGAGTCGGCGAAGCTTCGGTACAAGCTCCGCTTCGACCGGCGCGGCTCCTTCTCCTTCGGCGAGCTCCAGGTGCGTTGGTCCGACCCCACCCAGATGGTGGTGCGCGAGCAGAGGCTGTGGGCCGAAGCACGTATCGTGGTTCTGCCCCGGATCCAGGACCTGCGGCGATGCGGCCTGAAGCCTTCTACCTTGAAGGTGCAGACGGGCAACATCAGCTCTTCGTCCATAGGGCCGGGGATGGAGTTCTACTGCCTGCGCGAGTACGTTTCGGGCGATGAGCTGAGGAAGATCAACTGGAAGGCCACGGCCAGACGGGACCGGATGACCGTGAACGACTATGAGAGCGAGCGTTCGGGGGACGTGGTGATCCTTGTGGACGCGAGGACCAGCATGTCCGACGAGGCCGTGCGCCGAAGGATGGTGGACCTGGAGGTGGACGCGGCGGCCAGCCTGGTGACCTATTTCCTAAGGCAGAGGGACCGGGTGGGGGTTCTGGTCCTGGGTGACACCATGGAGGTCGTGCCG
>CAYHAO010000003.1:28302-63312 GCA_964354665.1 uncultured Methanomassiliicoccaceae archaeon
TTCCCGCTGGAGCAGGTGGAGACCGAGGACAGGGCGGTTCAAGAGATGGCGGAACTATTGCACCGTTTGCGGCGTAAGGACACGCTGGCCGAGCTGGGACGCTATTGCCGGGCAGTGGACTGGGACCCGCGGCTCCCACTTTTCAAGTACCTCATGGAGGGGAGAGCATCGGGCGTCCGCAGAAGATGAGCTCCTTGCTCTCCACCGCCAGGGTGGCCGTCATCGTGGCCTTGGCCTTGGTGGAGCTCTCCTCTTTGTTCCTTGCTCCCTCAAGGGAGGCCTTGCTGCCCTTGGCGCTGGCGCAGACCGTCTTCCTGGCCTTGGCCGGGTTCCTGCTCTACCGTAACTGGTGGGATTGGTTCAGCATCGTCTCGGGCCTTTTGGTCCTGGTGGGAGTGACGGCCCTCGCCCTCAACCCTGACAACGGATTCGTCTGGCCCTGGGCCATGCTGGGCTTGGGCATGGCTGCCATCATGGCGGGGAACCACACCTGCCGCTCCGCCTCCGTTCTTTCGGCTGGAGGCACCTCCGAGGGCGGCATGGAGGCCGAGTTCCATCGCACCGCCATTCGCGGCTACCTGCGCATCCTGTTCTTCGTCGGCCTGGTCTGGATGGTGTCCCTGTTCATTCTATTGATCTCCCTCAATGCCGCCATCGGATCCATCCCATCCTGGCTGATGGCCGTCCTGGCCCTGCTGGCCATGGTGGCGCTAGCCCTATTGGCGCTGGCGCGGCGGACCGAGGGGTGAGAAAAATGCCATATATGCCGGTACGATTGGAGGTCTTGTGAAAGAGTGCGACTTCCTGGTCGTGGGCGGAGGCCCGTCGGGCATGACCTTCGCCGCGGCCGTGGGCAAGAGAGCGAAGGTCGTGGTGGTGGAGGAGCATGAGACCATCGGCCAACCCGTGCAATGCACCGGCTTGGTGGCGCCTAGGGTGGTGGACATGGCAGGGGCCCGCGGGACCGTCCTCAACCGGCTGCGAGGGGGCTATTTCCATTTCCCTGGGGATCAGGTGGTGGAGGTCAGGGGCAAGGGGACCAAGGCGGTGGTGGTGGACCGTGCCGCCTTCGACCGGACCTGCGCGGAACGTGCTGAGGACCAAGGAGCGGAGATAGCCCTGGGGGAGAGGTTCATCGATGCGGACCTAGGGGGCAGGATCACCGCCCATTGCTTGAACCAGAAGGGCTCCTGCAATTATGCGGCCAAGCTCATAATCGGTGCGGACGGGTACAAGTCCAACGTGGCCAAGATGGCAGGGTTGGAAGGCCCCAAGGACCACGTCCGGGGGGTGCAGATGGACATCCGGCATGAGGAAGATGACCAGGAGATGTTGAACGTCTACCTGGGCAAGAAGGTTGCTCCGGGCTTCTTCGCCTGGATGGTACCCTGCGGGGAGATGACCCGGGTCGGCCTGTGCGTGTCCCGAAGCCTAGACGCGCCCCTGACCTTCTTCAATCCCTTGCTGGAAAGGTTGGGGCTCAGGGACAAGGAGAGGATCAGGGTGATCTCTGGCATGATACCTATCGGCCCTCCTCCACTGACCTATGCGGAGAGGACGCTGGTCGTCGGGGACGCGGCGGGGCAGGCCAAGCCATTGAGCGGGGGCGGTCTCTATACCGGCATGGTGGCCGCTGAATGCGCCGCCAAGACGGCCTTGGAGAGCCTAGAAGGGAATGATTTCAGAGCGGAGGCGCTGTCATCGTACGAGGAGAGATGGAAGACGGAACTGGGCCGAGAGCTGGATCGCGGATTCCTCGTCCGAAAGGCTTTCCTCAAGCTGAGTGACCGAAAGCTGGAGGAGGTCGGTAGGATCCTCTCACGTGAGGAAGTAAGGCAGGTGCTCTCCGAAGGCGACATCGACTTCCCTGCGGACCTCGCGCCCAGGGTGCTCAAGACTGCCCCCTCGTTGCTCAAGTTCGCGCCCTCCTTCCTCGGCGCCTTGTTCACTAGGAGCTCCGCAAGAAACCAGAAATAGGCGGGGGCGGAATCCGAGGACGAGATGAGATTGGTCAAGGTCCCGAGGGAGCGCGCCGAACGGGTGAGGAAGAGAATGGCCGCCATGCGAGCCCTGCGGAAGGAGGTGCGCATCTTCGAGGAGGGCGATTATGTCCTCATCCCCCTGAAGGAAGGGTCCGACGAGCGTAAGGTGATGGAGCTGGGAGTTGAGATCGTGGATGGGGAGGCCCGCTCGCGCTCTCACTACATCTCACCATATGATCAGGTCCGTGAAAAGCTCTCTTTGCCCGAGGAACTTGACGTTCAACTTCCGCAGAAATGGGAGATGTTCGGGGATGTGCTGGTCCTTCGCCTGCCGGTGGTTTTTCGAGAGATGAGGAGAGAGGTCGCCGCAGCATATGCCCAGGTCCTCCATGCCCGGACGGTGTGCCAGGAGAAGGGGATCATCGAGGGCGTTTACCGCACTCCCAACGTCGAGGTCATATGGGGGGACGGGACCGAGACGGTGCACCTCGAGAACCGCATCCAGTACAAGTTCGATGTGGCCAAGGTCATGTACTCCTCCGGCAACTTCCCGGAAAAGAGGCGCATGTCCGAACTGGACTGCCGTGGCGAGACGGTGGTGGACATGTTCGCGGGCATCGGCTACTTCACCCTGCCGCTGGCGGTCCACGCCAAGGCTGATAGAATCATTGCCTGTGAGATCAACCCGGTGGCTTTCTCCTACCTCAAGGAGAACATCGCCCTGAACCTGGTCGAGGGAACGGTCGATCCATTCCTAGGGGACAACCGGGGCCTGCCGGGCAAGGGATTCGCGGACCGGGTGCTGATGGGCTACGTGGGCACCACCCACGAGTTCCTGCCCAAGGCATTTAGCCTGGTCCGACCGGGCGGAGTGGTGCACTATCATGAGACCTGCCCTATCGATGAGTGGCCTCAGAGGCCTCTTAGGCGGATCGCGGAGGCCGCCGGAGCTCGACGCTTCCAAATCGGATACAAGGGCGAGGTGAAATCCTTCGCTCCTTCCGTCTCGCATTACGTCATCGACGTCCTGATGCTCGAGTAGCCGCTAGCATTTGCGCTGTAGGCTCTCCCCAGAACCGGAGGCGGTGAGCATGTTCTCCAAGGCCTGGTGATAAGCGTCTCCAGATGCCTCTAGCATCGCCTTGGCGAAATCCGCCAGGTACTTGCCGAAGTCCTTCTCCTCGGTGGCGAACTGCCATGCCCGGGAGTCGGCCTCGCCGACCGCCACTAGGAACCCGTAGACCACGGCCTTGCCCCGATGCTCCTTGGGCTTGTTCTTGTCGATGGCCTGCAACAGTCCGCTCTTGCCAGAGGATTTGAAGGCGCGGGCCAGTTCGTCCGCCAAGGCCCCCATCGCTCCTTTGGATGAGTACTGGGGCAGCTTGTCAAGGATGCCCTTGCAGCGCTGCAGACGATAGGCCTCCTGCACCACCTGCCCCGGTGGCATGTTGCTTTGGTTGGCTAGAATGCCCTTCCAGATCTCGGGCGATGCCACCTGGTTGAGCAACGACTCCCTTGCCTCGCCCCACAGGTCCGCCACCACCTTGGCGGTCTGATCGGAGGAGGACAGCACCACCATGGGCTTGCTCCTGATTAAGCCAGCGATGGCCGCGACCTCGCCCTCGCTCCCCTTCAGCGCCTTGATGAACGCCTCCTTGTCCCGGCCATAGCAGTCGTTGCCTAGGATGTAGAGCTCGCCCGAGGTGCGGCGAAGAGCGTCCTTCCTCTCCACCAGGAAGCGAGCGATGAGGGTGGCGTCGTCGATGCTGCCCTTGCGATAAGAGCCTCTCAGTTCCGCGCTCATGGCGAACGGTGCCTTGGTGGGGCATTCGGAATGCGCCACGCATCTCGGGGAGTATCGCACCTCCACCGCGAAATCGTCAGTGGGGTCACGTGCGGCAATTCTTGATGTCAGGCCATGCATGAGGTTGATGTCGCTGGCGCACTCTGAGCATATGGATATTCGGGTCGAGGGGGATTTCCAGTCGACGATCAGCGACAAAGGGGCATTGGGGTGACCGCAGGATCCGTCGGCCGACAGCTCATAAGCGGCATTGGCCAGAGTTTCCTGCACGAAGGTCTTGGGGGCCTTCGGTGCGTCCGCGCACTTCAAGCCAGCCTCCTCGGAATAGATGTGCAGGTCAATATCGCGCGCGATGTCCCAGAAGGCCAACAGGCGCAGGTCTGGATCATCGAAGTACTGCACCCCGATGAGCTTCTCTTGGTCCACCTTCCCCCTCACGGCGAAGGATACGGTCCCAGTCGGCAGCTCTTTCGTCGTTAGGTAGGGGATCTTGCCGGAGGCGGCCAGGGAGATGGTCGCGGCGTAGGCGCGGACCAACTGGTCGCCGTGCGAGGCCAGATCAATCAAGGTGTTAGCGTCGTCACTGTACCTCTCCACCTTCTCCATCTTCTTGAGAAGCTTATCAAAGGGGCAACGACGGCAGGACTGGTCGCACTTCGGGAGCATCAGGGACGGGTCCCGTGCCAGACGGCGAGATTTGTCCAGAAGGTCCTTCTCCAAGCCCTTGGGGGTGGCCTTGACCCCGCGAAAGCGAACACGACGCATGCAATTGGCGAGTCGCGCACCAGCGATATGTAACTTTTCTCAATGCCCTACGGGCACGCGAAACTTTGTTAAGCCGTCGAGCCCTACATTCACTCAGGAGGGGTGCGATGCCAGAGCTGAAGGCCTACACCGAAGGCTACGCCAAAGGCTATGAGGAGGGGCTCAAGGAGGCCTGGGAGGAGTTCATCTCCCTAACGAACAAGGGCTATACCAGCCGAGAGATCCAGATCCTCGCGAAGAGCCAACGTTCGGCCATCTCCGAGAAGGTCGACCGCCGGAAGCGGAAGATGATGGCCGAGATCGAGTTCGCCGAGCCGATCGAGGAGGCGCCGGCACGCCCTCAGCCCCCCGCAACCGTAGAAACCCCACCTGCGCCGACGCCCCTTAATGTCCAACCAGGAGGGATGTACCTGGTCAAGGACAGGGGATTGGATGGGGCCATGGAACTGATGATCAAGAGCGCCTCCTCCGGGACCAAGGGGCTGTGCATATTGAGAACGCACCCTGACGCGGTGAGAAAGCGCTTCAAGGCCGATCTTCAGATGGTCTGGCTCACGAAGACGGAGTCCTGCCCGGTGGACGACGCCTCAAGCAAGTTCGAGTTCGTCTCGCCCACGGACCTCCCGCGCCTGAACACCATGATCAAGTCCTTCTTGGCCGAGAACAAGGGTGGCAGGGTGCTATTGGAGGGCATGGAGTACTTGGTGACACAGAACGAGTTCAAGAACGTGCTGAAGTTCCTCCAAGTCATCAGGGACCAGGTGATCCTGGCCAAGGGGATAATGCTCATACCCTTAGACTCGGCCGTGCTCGAAGAGAAGGACCTGAAGGCGTTGGAGCGCGAAATGTGCTGAGTCCCTTCGATCAAATACTGACGGTATTGAGCTGTAAGTGCCTTACTGGAAATATCTTTAAGTCATGTTGTACGGTTTCATTCGGTCTAAAGGAGTTGCACGATTGAAGGAGCGATTGAAGGGATTCATCGATCTGACGAGATTGCAGTTCGGATTCGCATGGCCGCTGCTCTTCTGCTCGGGGCTCCTACTCGCATTCCAGCAGTACGGCGGGTTCGACGAAATCATCCTACTCAAGGCCATCGTCATCGGGTTCTTCGGATTCGAGGCGGGATTGATCCTCAATGACTACGTGGACAAGGAATACGACAAAAAGGACGTGGAAGGGAAGCTCACCAATTATTGGAGGGTTTATAAGGAGCGGCCCATCCCCGCCGGACTGATATCTCCACGGGTCGCGCTTTTACTCTTCTTCTTGTTCGCTGGCATCGCAGCCATGGTGATTGCCACAATCCCATACCCGAATTCCTTGTATCTCTACGCCATCATGATATACGGTTACAGCGTCGAAGTGTTCTATCAGGTCAAGAAAAGGAAGCAGAAATATCCGGTCGCCCAGCTGCTCGGTCGAACGGACTTTTCCTTGTTTCCTGTGGCGGGGTACCTGATGGTCGGTAGCCCAGACCTGATCGCGCTGCTCTATTTCCTGTTCTTCTACCCCTTCGCGATGGCGCATCTCGGGGCGAACGATCTAGTGGATTTCAAGAACGACTTGGCGCGAAGAATGAAATCCGTCGCCGTGCTCTATGGGCTGAGCGGGACCGCTCGTTGGGTGTTGGCGTTCACCCTGTTGCACGTTTGCACCTCATTGTTGTTCGCCTACTTCCTCGGTGGGGAGGTGCTCATCGGGTTCAGCATCGGATTCGTGCTGCTTGGCATTGCGAATTTCCTAATAATGAAGCAGAAGACCCCAGCAATTGGACTTAAAGTTTTGCCGATGTTCCATGTCACAATGATCGTCTACTCACTGACTCTAATCGTCTTTTCTATCCTTTCGACGTCGGCCATATGAAACGTGACCGGTGAGCCACTTAGGGCGGTTTATGGGGCATCCGACGAAAAAAGACCGGACTGGCGCGATAAACAGCACTCCAGAAGGCATCCCTGCTTATCTGCTCATGTAGATCTCGATCGAGGAGACGTTGGCGGTGGTTCCACCTTCGCCCTTGAGGACCTCGGTCTCGATCTTGATGTCCCGCACCGCTGCCTCTTGGATGAACCGGTGCCTTACGATCTCGGCTACGTCGACCGCCCTGCTGATGGCCCTGCCGCGTGCCTTGATGGTCACATCGTTGCATCCGTTGTTGAACTGGGTGACCACGGCAAGCACGTAGTTCATCGTTGGCTTGCTACCAATGTAGACCGTGCTCTCTTCGCCCACTGAAGCATTCCCACCTGCTTTCGTAATCATACCGGAGCTCAATATATATATATTGTTACCCCTGGCCAGCACACTGGCCATTGCAGGTCCACCATGAGCGGCCATCTGACGAGGTCCTGATTTGCACCCGAGGCCTAGGTGGGAGAACTAGGTCTTGTGCCGCCTGACCTCTTTCTCCCCTTGCTTTCTGAGCTCCTTGCTGACCGGGCGGGGAAGCCCGAGGCGCACGCCCTTCGTCCTTGACTTAACTCAGGGATAGATTCCCCTGAGCTCCAGCGCCCTGGCCACCTCACCCAAGGCGAGCATGTATGCGGCCGTACGCATGTCCGCCTTCTCCGCATTGGCAAGAGCGTTGACAACGCCAAAAGCGTTGACCATGATGGACCTAAGCCTCTCCCTGATCTCGTCCACATTCCAGAAGAAGAATTGCAGGTCCTGCACCCATTCGAAATAGGAGACAGTGACGCCTCCGGCATTGGCGAGAATGTCAGGGATGACCATCACCCCCTTCTTGAAGAGGACCTCGTCAGCCTCAGGGGTCGTGGGCCCGTTGGCGCCCTCGGCCACTATCTTGGCCTTGATCCTCTTGGCATTGTCCTTGGTGATGACCGTCTCCAAGGCCGCGGGCACGAGGATGTCCACGCTCAGCTCCAGGAGTTCCTCATTGCTTATCTGCTTGCTTCCTGGGTAACCGACGACGCTTCCTCCATTCTTCTTGTACTCCTGCACCCTTGCCGGGAACAAGCCCTTGGAGTCGTAGATTCCTCCGCTGGAGTCGCTCACCGCGACCACGGTGCAGCCGGCCTCCTGTTGAAGCAGCCGGGCGACGTGCCAACCGACGGTGCCGAACCCTTGTACCGCCACGGTGGCGCCGTGGATGTCCAACTTCTTGGCCTTGCAGGCTTCCTGCACAACATACATTACGCTTCGGGACGAGGCCTCCTCCCTTCCCTGTGAGCCACCTATCTGGATGGGCTTGCCCGTGACCACTCCTGGAACGCAATGGCCGACGTTCATGGAGTAGGTGTCCATGAACCAGGCCATGGTCTGCGCGTCCGTGTACACGTCCGGTGCCGGTATGTCCTCATGCGGGCCGATGATAATGGAGATCTCGCTGGCAAAGCGCCTGGTCACGCGCTCCAGCTCGGACTTGCTAAGCTTCTTGACGTCACAGGCGACGCCTCCGTAAGCCCCGCCGAAGGGTATGCCGATCACGGCGCACTTCCAGGTCATCCACATGGCAAGAGCCCTGACGTCGTCCAATGTGATGCCTGGAGTATACCTTATCCCTCCCTTGCAGGGCCCCCTGACCGAAGAGTGCTGCACCCTATAGCCCTCGAACACGCGCAGAGACCCGTCGTCCATCCTGACCGGAAAATTCACTGTCAGTTCGCGCCTGGGTGTCTTGAGGACATCGATGACGCCCTCGTCCAAGCCCATCATCTTGCCTACTCGTTCCACGTGCTGCTTAGCCAACTTGTAAGGGTTAGGGCCGCTCATGAGCTCGCCTTGTTTACGGAAGGGAGTCGGTGGTATTTTATTATGAAGGAAGGCGCCCGACGTCTGGCTGTTTTCGTGATTAGCGCCATGAAACGGAATAAACAACACTGTCTGCCGCGGATTCGGATGGTTTATTAGCCATCGCACGTCAATTGCACGAGAGAAATGCGCAACTCGGAAATAGCCGGGATCCTCGAAGAGGTCGCTGACCTTCTCGAGCTGAAGGGTGTCGCCTTCAAGCCCAACGCCTACCGCAAGGCCGCTAGGAGCATCAGGGAGCTGAAGGAGGAGCTGGAGGAATATCGCAAGAAAGATGATCTCCGGGCCATCCCTGGGGTGGGGGAGGCCATCGCCAAGAAGGTTGAGGAAATCCTAGACACAGGGAAGCTGAGATACCTCGACGAGCTGAAGGAGGAACTGCCGGCGGGGCTCCTGCAGCTAATGGAGGTTCCGGACATCGGGCCCAAGACGGCCATGCGCTTGTACAAGGAGCTACGGGTCACCAACCTGCATGAGCTCAAGGCGGCCGCGGAAGCCCATCAAATCAAGGATCTGAAAGGGTTCGGGGAGAAGTCCGAGGAGCGAGTGCTGCAGGGCATCGCCCTCCTGGAGAGGAGGAGCGGGAGGATGCTGCTCGGCTATGCGCATCCAATCGCTGAGAGGATGAGGGCGTACGTGCAGGAACGAGCCGGTCTCAAGCTCATCGACCTTGGTGGCTCGCTGCGCCGGATGAAGGAGACCATCGGGGACATCGACCTGCTCGCGGGCAGCAATGACGCGAAAAAGGTCATGGACGCCTTCGCCTCCTACCCGGACGTGGAGGAGGTGCTGGAACGCGGCATGACCAAATCGGTGGTGCGGCTCAAGGACGGTACCCAGGTGGACCTGAGGGTGGTCGAGGAGGTAGAGTACGGGGCGGCTTTGCAGTACTTCACTGGCAACAAGGAGCACAATGTGGAGCTGCGCTCGATGGCCAACGACCAAGGGATGAAGCTGAACGAGTATGGGCTGTTCCGGAAGGATACAAATGAGATAGTGGCCAGAGAGAATGAAGCCGATATCTATAAGGCGCTTGGCCTGAAGATCATGCCCCCCGAGTTGCGCGAGGACCGGGGGGAGATCGAGGCCTCCCTACGAGGCAAGCTCCCCAAGCTGGTGGAGCTGAAGGACATCAAAGGCGACTTCCACGTGCATACCTTGGCGAGCGACGGCTCTGCGACCATAGAGGAGATCGCCTACGCCGCCAAGCGCAAAGGTTACGAATATGTGGGGATAACCGACCATTCCCAGAGCCTTGGGGTGGCCAATGGTCTTAGCGTGGAGCGGCTGAGGGGCAATATGGACATCGCCAGGAACATCATGGAGCGGGTGGAGGGGGTGAAGGTCCTAATCGGCGCCGAGGTCGAAATCCTCGAGGATGGAAAGCTGGATTACCCCGATGACGTTTTGGAGGAGCTCGATTACGTCATCGGCGCGGTGCACTCCAAATTCAAGATGTCCGAGGAGGAGATGACCAAGAGACTGCTGACGGCCTTCTCCAATGAGCATATGACCGTCCTGGCCCACCCCACCGGGAGGGTCCTGGAGCAAAGGGAGCCTTACCTCTTCGACAAGGAGGAGGTCTTCCAGGCGGCCAAGGCGAACAAGATCTGCCTGGAGCTCAACGCATATGTCGAAAGGCTGGATCTTAGCGATGTAGATTGTCTGAAGGCCAAGGAGATGGGGGTGATGGTGGCCATCGGCACCGACGCGCATTCATTGCCCCAGCTAGATTACATGTTGTACGGGGTCGCGACCGCGCGAAGGGGATGGTTGGAGCCGGGTGACGTGCTCAACTGCCTGTCCCTCCTCGAACTTGTGGACGTCCTGAGGCAGTGAGTTCCCAGACAACGTTTATCAGGGTCAAGCTGGATACGCTACCCTGGGTGCGGAATTGAGCCTCGAAGAGATTGCCGCCAGCATCAGGTCTATGGAGATCCGTGGGGCCGCGGAGATAGCCAGGAGGGCAGCAGAGGCCTTACGGCAAGAGGCCGTGGACTATGGTGGTCATGACGCAAACGAGCTATGGGCCAAGATGCAGAAGGGGAAGGGGGAGCTCCTCGCTTCCCGTCCCACCGCCGTTTCCCTCTGGAACGGTGTGCAGTCGGTGTTCAAGGGCGCGTCCCCTGATTTGGAGGCGGAGGAGCTGCGTCGCACCATCATCTCGAACGCTGACGTTTTCATCAGGCGCTCCAGGGAGGCGGTGGACATCATCGGACGCATAGGCTCCAAGAGGATCCGGGATGGGGATAAGGTCCTGACCCATTGCAACTCCAAGGCCGCTTTGAGCGTGATCATCCAGGCGCATAGAGATGGCAAGGACATAGAGGCATTCGCCACCGAGTCCAGGCCCTGGAGGCAGGGATTGTTGACGGCGAGGGACTTGGCCAATGCAGGTATCAGGCCGACCTTGATCGTCGATTCGGCGGCCCGTTGGCTGATGAAGGACGTGGACGTCGTGGTCGTCGGCGCGGATACCATTTGCTCGAATGGCGCGCTCATCAACAAGATCGGCACTTCGCAGATCGCCTTGGCGGCGCATGAGGCCCGCGTCCCGTTCCTGGTGGCGGCGGAGACGTTCAAGTTCTCCCCGAAGACGATGTACGGGGAGCTGGTGGAGATCGAGGAGCGTGATTCCTCGGAGGTGGTGAAGCCAGGAGAGGTCCCGGAAGGGACGAGGGTGCTCAATCCAGTATTCGATGCGACGCCTCCGGAGTACATCGACGCCATCGTCACCGAGGTGGGGGTCGTTCCGCCTTCCGCCGCATACGAGATCATTGTCAAGGAATTAGGCCATGAGTTCATATTCGAGAGGAACTAAGGAGTGAGAGCATGGAATATTCTGAGAATTATCTGCACCTAGGGGAGAAGGTCGACCTGGACGCCAACGTGGTCTGCGTCTACCGGGTCAAGACCGATATGCCGATGAAGACCGCTGCCGCGGCCATCGCCACCGAGCAGTCGACGGGGACTTGGACCAACGTCAGCACCCTGGATGAGAAGATATTCGAGGCCTACAGCGGCAAGGTGATCGATATCAAAGGGGACAGGTGCACCATCGCCTTCCCCGTGGAGGATTTCTCTCTGGACATCGGCGGGGTCCCGCAGATCATGTCCGTCATTTGCGGCAACCTATTCGGTCTGGACGCGCTGCAGGGAGTGCGTTTGGAGGACTGCCTCTTCCCCAAGAGCATGATCAGGGAGTTCAAGGGGCCGAAGTTCGGCATCGCCGGGATGCGCAAGGTCCTGAGGCGCCCCGAGAAGCCTTTGGTGGGCACGATCGTCAAGCCCAAGATCGGGCTTCCTCCCCGCGGCTATCACGATTACATCTATGAGGCGGGCATGGGGGGCCTCACCAACGGCAAGGACGACGAGACCCTCAGCAACCAGAAGTTCTGTCCGTTGGAGGACCGGGTGGTGGCGATCGCGGAGGCCATCGACGAGGTCAAGCAGGAGAGCGGCCATCGCATGATGCACGCCATCAACGTGACCACCCGCGGCGAGAAGGTGCTGGAGGTGGCGGAGAGGGCGCAGGAGCTCGGTGCAAGCGAGCTGATGGTGGATGTGCTCACCGCCGGGTTCGCGGCCGTGCAAGTGCTGGCCGAGGACCCCTCCATCAAGCTGCCCATCCACGTTCACAGGACCTTCCACGCCGCTTTCACCCGCGATCCTTACCATGGAGTGGCGTGGAACGTGTTCACCAAGCTTACCAGGATGTGCGGTGGTGACGCGGTTCATATCGGCACCTTCGGCGTGGGCAAGATGCACGGGGACGCCAAGGAGGACCTGGCCTCACAGAAAGCGTGCACGGAGAGCGTGGACAGGCTCAAGCCGGTCATGAGCGTCTGCTCCGGAGGCGTGCATCCCGCCCTGGTGGAGAAATTGGTGAAGATGGGCGGCAAGGACATCCAGATCCAGGCAGGAGGGGGCGTGTCCGGGCATCCTCGGGGGGTGCGCGGAGGTGCGATGGCCTTGTCGCAGGCGGTTGACGCCGCCTCGGCGGGAATACCGGCCAAGAAATATGCGAAGGACCATGAGGAGCTGCGCATGGCACTGGAGAAGTGGGGATCGAGATGAAGCTCAAGGCCAAGTACATAGACATGGACACGGGCGAGATAACCGCATTGCTGCACGTGAACGACTGTCAGGAGATGGGGGTCCACGAGCAGGACCGCATCAAGCTCAAGCATGAGAACGAGACCGTCACCGCCATCGTCCACACCACGGAGCGTTATTTGAAGCCGGGTGAGGTCGGCCTTCTGGGAAAGGCATTCGATTTCATCGGACCGGAGGTGGGGGAGAGCCTGGAGGCGACGCCCACGGGCAAGCCGGAATCGGTCGAGTTCATCCGCAAGAAGATGGACGGCCTGGAGCTGACCACGCAGGAGATTGGGACCTTGGTGACGGACATCTCCCTCCGGAACCTGTCCCAGGTGGAGCTAGCGGCGTACGTCACCGCGCTCCACATCAATGGGATGAACATTCGGGAGACAGTGGACCTCACCAAGGCCATGGTGGCCACGGGCGAGACCATCGAGTTCGACCGCGGGCCGGTCTTCGACTTCCACTCCGTGGGCGGGGTGCCCGGGAACAAGGTGACCCTTGTCGTGGTGCCGATCGTGGCCGCAGCCGGTCTGCTCATCCCCAAGACCTCATCACGTGCGATCAGCTCGGCCGCGGGAACCGCGGACATCGTGGAGGTGTTCGCCAACGTCAACTTCGACGCCAAGAAACTGAAGAAGATCGCCGAGGAGGTGGGAGGCATCATGGCCTGGGGCGGAGGGCTCAACCTTGCCCCGGCCGACGACATCATCATCAGGGTGGAATACCCACTGGGCATCGACCCCCACGCCCAGCTGTTGGCCAGCGTGATGTCCAAGAAGAAGGCGGTCGGCGCCGATCACCTGCTCATCGACATACCCATGGGGCTGGGGACCAAGGTCCCGACCATGGAGATGGCCAAGCAGTACGCGCACGACTTCATCGAGCTGGGAGAGAAGCTAGGGATCCGGGTGGAGTGCGCGGTCACCTATGGCGGCCAGCCAGTGGGAAGGGCCATCGGCCCGGCCCTTGAGGCCAGGGAGGCCATCGCCATCCTGGAAGGCTCGAAATCCCCCAACAGCGTGGTGGAGAAGACCTTGACGCTCTCTGGTATCCTGCTGGAGATGGGCGGGATAATCCGCGGCGCAGAGATCGCCCGCGAGATACTGGAGTCTGGAAAGGCGCTGCAGAAGTTCCGGGAGATGGTGAAGGCGCAGGGCGGGAACCCGGACATAAAGTCCACGGACATCGCGATCGGCAACTTCAAGGCGGACGTGCTGGCCAAGAAGTCGGGCTACCTTGGGTCCATCATGAACAAGCAACTGGTCCAAATCGCCAGGGCGGCTGGCTCTCCTAAGGACAAAGGAGCCGGGCTCATGATATACAAGAAAGTGGGGAGCAAGGTTGACGCGGGCGAGCCTTTGTACACCATCTACGCCGACAACGAGAACAAGCTCAACGAGGCGATCGGCCTGACGAAGAAGCTGGAGCCGATGGCAGTGGAGGGGATGGTGCTGGCGCGCATGCCCGGCATCACCCGCTACCAGTCCTGACGCGCCCTTCGCTGCGCCTCTGCTCCGAGATCGCCTGCGACAGGGTAAGCTCGCCCAGGGCCACGGAATGTGCCAGCGAGGTCGAAATGGTAACGCTGCCCTGGCTCTCGATCCGGGAGAGCCTCTGGATGTCGCGCACCTCGCCTGGGGTGGGCTCGACCATCGGTAGCTCTTCTAGCCGTTCGCCTTTGGTCATGGCTATGCGCTTGGCCGCGGCCACGTCCGGCTCCTCGGAGGGGACCGAAGTGCCGGTCTCATCCACCAGCTCAACCTCGTCGAACAGTGACCATATGGAACGGATGATGCGGTTGCCCTTGGTCGGGTCGCCATCGCCGACCCTGGCCACGGACTTGGTGTAGCTAAGGCACTTCAGTAGGCGGGAGATGCTGTCCGCCACCTGCTCCGGAGAGCCAACCGTCTCGCTGGCCAGGAGCTTGCCCTCCCCGAAGAGCGCCAGACCAGTGCTCTTGCCTGGGTCGACGCCCACCAGGATGGTCCGATACTTGGTCCCGCCAGCCAATAGGCAGCGCGCGGTGTTGATCGCCTCCACTGGGTCGTCGACGCCCACCACCTTCCCGAACCGGACGCTCTCCTTCTCTTGGGAGGTGGTTATGACCACACCGACGGACGGGGGGACGGATCCATCGCGTCCTAAAGAGACGAAGGGCTCGCCCCTCTCCTTCAGGAGCCTGACCACCTCGTAGAAGAAGCGGAAATCGTTGGTGAAGACGCCGATTACCTTCATTCCGGATGTCCAGCGCGGATGGGGGGCATAATCCTTTCTAGCCCTTTGCCCCGCGCCCGCCCACTCGGTCCAATTTCTCGCTGAGGATGGCCCGCAGGCTGAAGTAGCCTATCGCGCTCACAATTGCGAATATCGCCACCCCTCCCCAGAGAAGGAATGGCTCGGAGTTGAACGCCTCGTAGAGTATGCCACCCACGAACGGTCCTAAGGACCAGCCAGTGGAGGTGAAGAGGCCGAAGATGCCCATGTACCGCCCCCTCTCGTTCTCCGGAGATAGGTTGGCCACCAGGTTCATGGAGGACGGGGAGGTGATTACCTCGCCCAAGGTAATAATTACCATGCTTCCAGCTAGCATCCAGAAGTCCGTGGCCAAGGCCACGGAGAAGTAGCCGGCCGCATAGACCAATGAGCCTACAGCGGTGACCGAGGTCATGCGGAAGCGGACTATGTACCTGGCCAAGGGCAGCTGCAACACCACCACTATGATGCCGTTGATCGCGTACAGGTACCCGATCTCGGTCAGGGTCATGCCCACCTCGCTCGTAGAATACACCGAATAGACCGAGGACATCTGGGCCATGACCAGCCAGAGGAATATGGAGAAGAAGCTGAAGAGCAGGAACGGTGCTGCCTGGTCCTTCAGCTCCTTTAGGTCCTTGAAGGAGAGGCGCTTTCGCCCCAGGTCGCGGCGGGACGACTCCATGACGAAGAGGAAGATGATGACGGCCACGGCCGCGCTGCATATCGCCGTCAGTAGGTAGAGGGTGCTGTACCCCCAGATGGCCAGCAGACCGCCAAGCAATGGCCCCAAGGTCCATCCGATGTTCTGACCGATGCGGAGCAGGCCATAGGCCTCCAATCTCTTGCTGGGAGCGACCACATCTGCGATCATCGCATTGCTCGCCGGCTCAAACAGGGAGCCGACGAAGGACGAGCAGACCACGAGAGCCGCGATGAAGAGGAAATCGTTGGTATAGTAGATGACCAAGCTGATGCCTATGAATATCAAGGCCCTCGAGGACATGGCCAGGATCATGATGTTCCTGCGCCCGAAGCGGTCCGCGACCTCCCCACCGATGATCTGTCCAAGCGCACCGAACCCGGTCGAGACCAGGAACACCGCGCCTATGGTGGTCATAGGTATGCCCAGATCCAGGTAAAAGTAGATGCTGAGGAAGGGAATGACGATGGAGAAGCCCGTGGCTGAGATTATCCTCCCCACGAACAGGGCCCATACACGACGGTCGAACTGCTTCAGATAGTTGCTCAACGCCGGTCCTCTTCCTCCGGCTTCGATGCCTTTGTGAGGAATGCCCAGATTTTGGAGATAGATAAAACTGTTGCCCTTGGGAGCCCAGAGCCATAGTATGGTCGGGGTTCAAGCCTCGCATGCATCGTTCATAGTTTTCCTCGAAGAGTGGTCGAAGGAGGGAGATGATGTGAGTCAGAGAAGGAACCGGGACAAGCCCGCCGAGGGGGAGGTTTCATCCTTTCGGACATCTATGACTAGATGCTATTCCAGGCGCCGTTTATTCAAGCTGGATGGGGTGAGAGGGCGATGTCAGATTCCACCAAGGTCTTCATCTGCGAGCTCGTGGGAGCGGAAGCTAGGAAGGCCTTGGACCTTGATGGCTTGAAGGACGTGGAGGTCATGACCTACCGGATAGACCTCTTGGATCCTCGCAGGAGCAGCGAGAACCTCAGGTCCGAGCTCCGGAAATTAACTGGCTCCGATGACGCGGTGTGCATCTTTGCGTCTGAGTCGGAGCTCCCTCCTCTGGGCAAGCTTCCAAGGTCGTATGCGATTGCAACGACCAAATCATGCTTCGAAATGGTCGTGGGCCCAGGAATGGCCGACGCCTTGCTCTCCAAGGGCGCCCACCTCATGGTACCTGGAATGCTCAAGCGATGGAGGGAGTTGGTCCAGGCGCATGAAATCGACCGCCCCCAAGAACGCTTCGCCATCTCCGAGGCCGTGAGCGAGATCGTGCTCCTGGACACTGGCGAAGGCAAGGAGCTGCAGAGTGAATTGGAGGATTTTTCCAAGTCCGTTGGAAAGCCCTGCTCCTCGATAGCTGTCGGCCTGGACTTCCTCAGACTGAGGATGTCTCGGGGGGTGAGCGAAGCTCGGTTGCTCCTTGAGATCGAGAGGGCGCGGGAGGAAGGCGCGAATCAGGCCAGGATGCGCTCCGACTATGCCTTGGCCTTCGACCTCCTAGAAAGGATAAGTCAGGCCACGGAGGAGGAGCCGGTCACGGGCTCCATCATCGATGTTCTGAACATGCTCTTCACTCCCACCGAGGTGGAGTATTATGCGTTCCATCCATCCGGGGAATTCCAACTCTTCGATTATGAAAAGGGCAGCTTCGCTCGGGTGAGCGGAGGGCTCACGCCCTCGCTCTTGCAGGGCGCGAATGTGTGGGACGAGGCGTCAAGCGGATTCAAACTCAAGGTGGAGAACAAGGGCAAGGTCCTGGGCGTGGCAGTGCTAAGGGACCTGAGCTTCCCGGAATTCAGGAAGGAGTACCTCAACTTGGCCTCGCAGCTTTCGGTGGTCTTCGGCCTGGCCGTGGCCAATGCCCGAGCGTTCAGGAGCCTGAGGTTGTCGGAAGCGCAGGTGGAGAGGGCCTTGGCCCTGGAAAGCACCATGCTCTCCATCTCCCAGGGGTTCTTCGGCCGGGCGGACCTCGACCGGGCCGTAAACGAGGCGTTGGGTGATGTGGGGAAGGCGATCGACTGCTCTCGGGTGCTGTTGCTACAGCATTCTCAGGAAATGACGTCGCTCACCTGCACGCACGAATGGGCCGCTGCCGGGACCGCTGCGATACGATCATCCTTGTCGGACTTGCCCATGAATCTGCAGGACTGGCTGATGGAGCGGGCTCAACACGAGGGAACGGTTAGGACGCTCAACCTTTCGTCGATGAGCCCTGAGGACAAGGAACGGCTCTCCCTTTTCATCCAGGGAGGGGTCTACTCCATGTTGATCGCGGCGGTGCTGGTGGAGGGGAGGCAGCAGGGCTTGGTCTGCCTGCAGCGAATCGGGGAGGGAAAGCCCTGGATGGAGGACGAGACGAGCATGCTCCGCTTCCTAGCGCAGAACCTGAGCGTTGCATTGCAGCGGCGGAAGGCCCAGGAGGACATGGCCAAGCTGGCGGAATCGGTCACCATGAGCAACAAGGTCCTAAGGCACGACATCCGCAACGAGCTGATGGTCCTCACTGGCTCCTTGCAGCTCTATGACATGAAGAAGGAGGAGAGGCAGCTGGAGCGGGCCAAGCGCTCCGCAGCCCGATTGACGGAGACCCTCGACCACTTCAAGGAGCTGGATAGCTTCCTGCAATCCAGCAAGGCATTGTTCCCTGTGGACCTGCGCCAGGCCATCGTCCAGGTGATGGCCACTCACCAAATGGCCTATGAGGTGGAGGGGGACGCCCAGGTATTGGCGGATTTCGCCCTGAGCTCGGTGATCGACAACCTGGTGCGCAACTCCAAGCGTCACGGGGAGGCCACGAGCATCACCTTCTCGATCAAGAACGAGGGGGGCATGGTGCAGCTGATCGTCGCCGACGACGGCAAGGGCATCCCGGAGGCGGCTCGGCCGAAGCTGTTCCAGGAGGGATTCAGCTACGGGGAGAAGCGCAGCACCGGCCTGGGCCTCTTCTGGATCAAGAAGACCATGGAGCGATACGGTGGCCATGTGAGGCTCTTAGGATCGGACGCCGGGGCCGCCTTCTCCCTCGGCTTCCCTTCGGCCTAGGCTCAAGCCGCGTTGCCGATGCCACCATCGACCTTGGACCGGCGCCAGAGCAATGCCATGCCTATGGCGGTGATGGCCCCCATCAGGGCTATGGCGCCCCATAGGAAGAAGCTCGAGGTGGCACTGTCGTAGACCACGCCCCCGATGAGGGAGGAGGTGAACCAGCCCAGCGAGGCCACCAGCCCGAACACCCCCATGTACCGGCCCCGGTCGTCCTCATGCGAATAGGCGGCGGTAAGGCTGGTCGCCACGGGAGTGACGATCATCTCACCGATGGTGATGATGACCATGCTCAGGGCCAGCCCCCAGCCTCCCCAGATCAGTGCCAGGCTGAAGAAGCCCAGGGCGTAGACCAAGGTCCCGAACAGCATGGCGGCGAACATGTTGTAGCGCGAGAGCCAACGCGCCAGGGGCAGCTGGATGAGCGCCACCATCAGCCCGTTGATGCCGTAGACGACCCCGATGACGAAGGAGTCGATGCCCAGCCTCTCGTTGGCGAACACCGGGAAGGTGGTGCCGAACTGCCCAGCCATGATGAACATGGGAACGCAGAAGATGCAGAAGGCCAGGAAGGGCAGGCTGATGCCGCTCAGGTCCACCTTCATCCTCTCCTTCCTGACGCTGGGCTTGGGCACGTAGCTCTCCTTGAGGAAGAGCAGGACGATGATCGCGGCGACCAAGGACACGCCCGCGCTGGCCAGGAACGCCATCTCGTAGGAGAAAACCACGATGATCCCGCCGATGGCCGGCCCGACCGCGAACCCCAGGTTCCAGGCCACGCGCAGCAGCCCATAGGCTTCCAGCTGCCTCGCCGGCTCGACGACGTCGGCCACCATGGCGTTGTTGGCCGGGTCGAATGCCCCCCCTAGGAAGAAGTTCAGGGCCAGTACGGCGGAGATCAGCCATAGGTCGGGCATGAGGGCGATGATGGCGGCGAGGGCGACGAAGCTCAGGCTGCGGGTGAACATGGCGATGATCATCACCTTCCGCCTTCCCCGGGCATCGGCGATCACGCCGCCCACGAAGCTCCCCACAGCGCCAGCCAAGCCAGCCAGCAGGAGCACCAGCCCGACCAGGGTCATGGACGCTCCCAGCTCCTGGTTCATGTACAGGGCCAGGAAGGGCGAGACGATGGAGAAGCCTGCTCCGTCGATGAGGCGGGACCAGAAAAGGACCCATATCCTCCTGTCGAAGTTGCTGCTCCCGAACGGCCGCATCGTCCCAACCCCAGGTCGGAGGTGGTCTGAGCCCTCAGGGATTGATAACGCTTTCGGGCACCGCGCCCTCAGGAGCCGGATCAGTTCATCTTCAGGCGGTCCAGGAAGCTCTTCTTCGGCTCCTGCTCCGCCAACTTCTTCAGCAACGCCTTTTGCTCGGTGGACAGCTTGCGCGGCACCTTGATCTTGATGCGGACGAGCTGATCGCCTGCGCCTCGGGTTTCGAAGTGGGGCAGGCCCTTCCCCTTCATGCGGAACACCGAATCGTCCTGCGTCCCCGCGGGTATGCTGAGCATCGCCTTGCTATCCAAAGTGTGGACCTCCACCTCGGCCCCCAGCGCGGCCTCCCAATACTCGATGGGCATCTCCAGCCATAGGTCCGCGCCATCGCGTTTGAAGATGTCGTGCTCCCTCACGTGCACGACCACGAAAAGGTCCCCTGGCGGCCCCCCGTCGGGGGAGGCGTCCCCCGCCCCGGCGAACCTCAGCCTCATCCCCGAGTCGATCCCCGGCGGGATGTCGATGCTGATCTTGGAGGACCTCAACTGCACGCCCTTGCCATCGCACTTGGGGCAGCGCTGCTGGTACGTCCGTCCCCCGCCCCGGCACTTCGGGCAGGGCGAGACCGAGACGAAGCGCGAGTACCCCCTTTGTTGCACGTGCTGCACCTGTCCCTTGCCCCCGCAGGTGGCGCAGGTCTGGACCTTGCCGTCCTTGGCCCCGGTCCCGTGGCAGGCCTCGCACATAATCGAACGAGGGATGGTGACCTCCCTCTTGCCCCCGGCCGCCGCCTCCTCCAAGGTGATCTCGACGTCATAACGGAGCGACTGGCCCTTATGCGGACCTTGCTGTCCCCTTCCGCCAAATCCGAAGAGGGCGTCGAAGATGCTGCCTCCGAAACCGAAGTCTCCCGTGTCCCCGAATATGTCCCTGAGGTCGGTGGCATGAGTGAAGTCGCTCCATTGGAATCCCCCGTTGGAGAACTGCCCGGTGAGGCCGGCGTGGCCATACTGGTCGTACAACTTGCGCTTCTCCTCGTCGACCAGCACCTCATAGGCCTCGGAGATCTCCTTGAAGCGCTCCTCGGCGTGCGCCTTGTCCTCCTTGGTGACGTCGGGGTGGTACTTGCGGGCCAGGCCCCGATAGGCTCCCTTGATCTGGTCCAAGGTGGCGTTCTTGGGGACCCCTAGCACCTCATAGTAATCGCGCTTGTCAGCCATCGCCCAGCCTTCACTTGTCGTCGTCGACTATCTTGTAGTCAGCGTCGACGTAGCCGTCCTTATCGCCCTTGCCCTCGTCCGGGGGCGGCGAACCTCCGGTAGCTTGCTGGCCAGGTTGGTCCTGCGCCTTCTTGGACGCCTCGGCGTAGACGCGGGTCGAGACGGCGTACATCTCCTTGGTCAGGGCGTCGATCTTGGCCTTGATGGCGTCCTTGTCGCCGCCCTTGGTGGCCTCCTTCAGCTCCTCGATGGCCTTCTGGATCTTCTCCCGCTCCTCGCTGGACACCTTATCCGAATGCTCGATCAGCATCTTCTCGGTGTTGTAGACGAGGGAGTCGGCCTGGTTCATCAGGTCCACCTTCTCCCGGCGCTTCTTGTCGTCCTCGGCGAAGCGTTCCGCCTCCTTGATGGCGCGATCCACCTCGTCCTTGCTCATCTTCTTGGCCGCGGTGATGGTGATCTTCTGCTCCTTGCCTGTCCCAAGGTCCTTGGCGTTGACGTTGACGATGCCGTTGGCGTCGATGTCGAAGGTGACCTCGATCTGCGGCACCCCCCTCGGCGCCGGCAAGATGCCAGTGAGCTGGAACTTGCCTAGGGAGACGTTGTCCCCGGCCATCTCGCGCTCCCCCTGCAATACGTGGACCTCTACGCCGGGCTGGTTGTCGCTGGCGGTGGAGAAGATCTGCGACTTGCGCGTGGGTATGGTGGTGTTGCGCTCTATCAGCCTGGTCGCCACTCCCCCCAGGGTCTCTATGCCCAAGGAAAGCGGGGTCACGTCCAGCAGCAGGATGTCCTTGACCTCGCCGGAGAGGACGGCGCCTTGGATGGCCGCGCCCATGGCCACGCATTCCATCGGGTCCACCCCCCTCTGGATCTTCTTCCCCACATAGGACTCCACGAACCGCTGCACCATGGGCATGCGCGTCGGCCCGCCCACGAGTATCACGGAGTCTATCTTCTCAGGGTCGAGCTTCGCGTCCCTCAGGGCGTTGGTCAGCGGTCCCCGGCACCTCTCTACTATGGGGGTGACTAGCTCCTCCAGCTTGGCCCGGTTGATGTTCATGGACAGGTGCTTCGGCCCACTGGCGTCGGCGGAGATGAAGGGAAGGTTGATCTCG
The DNA here is from genome assembly GCA_964354665.1 of uncultured Methanomassiliicoccaceae archaeon. Classification (GTDB taxonomy): domain Archaea; phylum Thermoplasmatota; class Thermoplasmata; order Methanomassiliicoccales; family UBA472; genus JAJRAN01. The sequence continues at coordinate 50,282 of CAYHAO010000003.1, forward strand.
GTGGTCATGGTGGTGGAGAGCTCGATCTTGGCCTTCTCGCAGGCTTCACGGACCCTCCACATGGCCATCTTGTCCTTGGTCAAATCCACCCCGCTCTCCTTGCGGAACTGCTCGACCACGTAACGGACCATGACCTCGTCCATGTCCGTTCCGCCTAGCTGGGTGTCGCCAGAGGTGGCGAGCACCTCGAAGACGCCGTGGGCGAACTCCATGATGGTCACGTCCAGCGTCCCTCCGCCCAGGTCGAAGACCATGATCTTCTGTTCCTTATCGCCCTTGTCCAGGCCGAAGGCCAATGCGGCCGCTGTCGGCTCGTTGATGATGCGCACCACCTCCAGACCAGCTATGGCGCCGGCGTCCTTGGTGGCCTGCCTCTGGTTGTCGTTGAAGTAAGCGGGAACGGTGATGACCGCCTTGGTCACGGTCTCGCCTATGTAAGCCTCCGCGTCCCTCTTGATCTTCTGCAGGATGAAAGCGGAGATCTGCTGGGGCGTGAACTCCTTGCCAGTGACTCGCACCTTGAAGTCGGTCCCCATCTTGCGCTTGATGGCAGCGATGGTCCCTTCCGTGTTTGAGACAGCCTGGCGCTTGGCCGGCTCGCCAACCAGCAGCTGACCGTCCTTGGTGAACGCTACGTACGACGGGAAAGCCTTGCCCCCTAGACTGGTCCCTTCCGCGCTCGGAATGATGGCCGGGCGGCCGCCCTCCATGACTGCCGCCGCGGAGTTGCTCGTGCCCAGGTCTATGCCGATGATCTTAGCCATTCTGCTCAGCCTCCTTGTTGCTCCTTCCTACTAGCACCTTAGCGTGCCTGATTACTCGATTACCGATGAGATATCCTTTCTGGTAGGTCTCATAGACCTTGCCCTCCTCCCCCTCGCACGCGGCCAGGGCCTCGTGCAGGTCGGGGTCGAAGGCGCTCCCCTCGGGCATCTCCCTCAGCCCATAGGAGCGCAGCAGGGTCATTAGGTTGCTTCGTATCTGCGTCACCCCTTTGCGCAGCTCCTCCTCCCCGAGGTTGGGGCCTAGTGCCCGGTCGAGGTCGTCCAGGGTGATAAGGAGGTCAGCCACCAAACGATCGTTGGCCGACCTCATGAACTCCTCTTTGTCGCGCTGCGCCCGCTTCCGATAGTTGTCAAAGTCCGCCTGTATGCGCTTGGCCAGGACCAGATACTCGTTGTTGGCGGCCTGCTGCGACTCCAGCTCCTTCCGCAGAGCGTCCAGCTCCTGCTGGAGCGCCCGGACCTGCACCTTGTCCTCTTGCCCGTTCCCCTCCTTCGGGCCGTTCGCAGCACCTTCAGGCATTACCTCATCCTCGGGACGCGACTCTATTGCTTGTGTATCCAAAATCCTTTTGGAAAGTGGTTCGACGGAGGGCTTGCGCCCTCCTAAGTGATTCGTGCTCAGTCAATGTCGCCCAGGCCCTCGTCGGAGCCGGGCATTCCGCCCTTGCCGCCCATTCCAGCGCCAGGGCCGCCCTTCGAAGCGATGACGTCGTCGATCCTGAGGATCATGACCGCGGCATCGGTAGCGGAGTTGATGGCTTGCGTGCCCACGCGCAACGGCTCCAGCACGTTCAGCTTGTGCATGTCCACAACCTTGCCCTCGTAAACGTTGAGGCCAGCGAACTTCTTGCCCGCCTTGTGCGCCTTGCGCATCTCGATCAGGATGTCGATCGGGTCCAGGCCGGCGTTCTCCGCTAGTGCGGTGGGGATGACCTCCAGGGCCGAGGCGTAGGCGTCGATGGCGATCTGCTCGCGGCCTCCGACGGAAGCGGAGTACTCGCGCAGCTTGAGCGCGATCTCGACCGCGGTGCTGCCTCCACCAGTGATCATCTTGCCGTCCTCGATAGCCACAGCGACCACGGAGGTCGCGTCCTCGAGGGAGCGCTCGATCTCGTCCACGACGTGCTCGGTGCCTCCGCGGATGAGGATGCTGACCGCCTTCGGGTTCTTGCAGCCGATCACGAAGGTCATCTCCTCTTCCTGGATCTTGCGCACTTCGACCGTGTCGGCGTGGCCCAGGTCGGCGGGGTCCAGCTCGTCCAGCTTGGTGACGACGACGGCACCCGTGGCCTTGGCCAGCTTCTCCATGTCGCTCTTCTTGACACGGCGGGCCGCATAGATCTGCTCCTTGGATAGGAAGTGCTGAACCAGGTCATCGATGCCTTTCTGGCAGAAGACGACGTTGGCGCTTGACTTCTTGATCCTCTCCACCATGTCCTTCAGCATGCGCTCCTCCTCTTGGAGGAAAGCGGCCATCTGGGACGGGTCGGTGATCTCGATCTTGGCGTCGATCTCCGTCTTCTTGATCTCCAGAGCGGCGTCGAGCAGGAGGACCTTGGCCTTGCTGACCTTCTTAGGCATGGCCGGGTGCACGGGCTCCTTGTCCACGATGATGCCCTCGATGAGCTGCGTGTCGTCCATGGACGCGCCCTGCTTCTTCACGACCTGGATGTTGTCAGTGTCAACGAACCACTTGCCGTTGGTCTTCTCCGCGACCTTCATCACGGCGCCGACGGCCACATCGGCCATGTGCTCCCTGCTGCCCACTACGGACTTGGACATCATGGATGTCATGGCGATCTTGCGCAAGGTGGCCTTGTCGTTGATGTTGACGTCCTCGGCCACGGACTCCATAACCTCCAAGGCCTTGACGGCCGCCATTCTGTAACCGGCTGTGATGATAGTCGGGTGAACGTTGGCGTCGACCAGGTCGATCGCCTTCTTCAGCAGCTCGCCAGCCAGGATGACGGCGGTGGTGGTGCCGTCCCCGCACTCCTCGTCCTGCGTCTTAGCTACCTCGACCAGCATCTTAGCGGCGGGGTGCTCGACGTCGATCTCCTTCAGGATGGTGACGCCGTCGTTGGTAATTACGACGTCTCCCAGGCTGTCGACGAGCATCTTGTCCATTCCTCGGGGGCCGAGGGTGCTGCGGACTGCGTCAGCGATGGCGCGCGCCGCTTGAATGTTGTTGTACTGGGCGTCCTTGCCCTTATCCCTCTTGGTCCCTTCCTTGAGGATGAGTATCGGTGTTTGACCCATTCCCATGTCATTACCTCCAGATAGTTTACAAATATGCCATTCTAGCCCCTAGCTAGCGGGCAGTAGGATGTTTGTTCTTCTATATAATGGTTGCTCGTTTTAGGTAACCCTCAGAGGCATCCCTGAGCACCTGGGCGCTTGTCGACCCTGATGGTCCCATTCTATCGGCTGGAAGTTCAGAGAGAAGATAGTTCTTTAACGAAGGCGGCGATTCTCTCCACCACTGCCGGAGGTGAAGCATTGGGGGACATAGAGACCTGCTTGGCCCTGCTATTCAAGCGAAAGGGCAAGAACTTGCTCTCGGAGAAGGAGTTCGTGTTCTCCGCCAGCATGGACTTCAGGTGGTTCTCGCCCAAGGAGGCCCAGGCGCTTTTGGAGATGGGGATCAAGCGCGGTCTTCTGGAGAGGACGGACGGCATGGTCAAGCCTGCCTTCGATTATAAGACCATAGAGATCCCCGTCAACTACCGCCCCTGCAGGGACATACTCAAGGAGGTCGAGCAAGACGTATCCTTGTTCTCGCTCATCCTCGACGAAATGGCCCGGGCCTCGGGGCAGAAGAAGCGCGACCTGGTGGCCAAGGTGAACAAGTTGCAGGACCGCCTTGGGGTTGACATAGAGGTGGCCGCCATCGCGCTGGCGAAAGATATGGGCCTGGATGTCTCGCCATACGTGGAGAAGGCGAGGAAGGACATCTCGGCGCGCTAGCTCATTCCTTCTTCTTGGCCTGCTTGATGAAATGCTCCATGGTGATGCCCCCTCCATGCTTGGCGCTCTTGGCCTCTGGCTTGACCAGGGGGACCTTTTCGATGAGGACGATGCTGAGCTCCTTCTCCAGCTTGGCGGCCAATGCGTCGTCCGGCTTTAGGTGCCCCGCCTCCACCTTGGAGAGCGTGGAGGCCTTCTCGCTGATCTTGGCGGCGAGCTGCTCCGTCTTCCAGCCTCGGGCGTTGCGAGCGTCCCGGATTCGGGTGGCGTAATCGTCCACCAGCTCGAACACCTCCTCCTCCTTGTAGATGTCGCGGGTACGCATCCTCCGTTCCCTCTGCTCCAGCCTGGAGGCTATGACCACCTTGGTCGGGGACTCCTTCGCCCCCGCCTTGGGCTTGTCGCCAAAGCGCTGGCAGTCCTTACAGACCTTCATTTGCGCCCCTTCGATCCAGGTCGAACGGGTCTCAGGCACCTCCTTGCCGCAGAGTTCGCAGATCATACCCAATCGCCACACTCAATTCCGCGTCGCTAGATAATAGTTGCGAGATGAACCGAGGGAAAAGACGCCTTTCGCGATAAGGACCTCGAAAACCCACCATTATTATCTATATTGATAATTATAAATATATTCTCGAAAGGCGAAAAAACATGTTGTCCAGCTGTCGTTATCAAGTGGCGCTATCCTTATCGATAAGGATGACAGAAAAGAGCACGGATTTCGAAGATTTCAAATAGCACCCGCCTTTATATTGAGGACGAACGTGATGTACTGAGGTGAAGGACACGAAAGAGCCCCAGGTTGAGGAACTCGTAAATGAGATGAGAGAGAAGATAGAAGTCCTGGAGCGAAGGAACACCGAGCTGCTGGAGGAGATCCGCCGCGTCGAGGGGGAGAAGCGCTACGTGGAGAGCGAGCTGTTCCGACTGCAGAAGGAGCTCAAGCGCATGCGCTCCGAGATGGAGCGCCTGAAGTCCCCGCCCTTGATCATCGGGGCCATCAAGGACCTCCTGGCGGATGGGAGGGTCATAGTAAAGAGCTCCACTGGCCCGGACTTCATTGTGTCGACCTCCGAATACGTCCCCACCGAGGACCTCGAGGTCGGGGCGAGGGTCGCACTGAACAAGCAGACGCTAGCGGTCATGGGGGTCCTCCCGCCATCGCTGGACCCCATCGTCATCGGGGCCGAGATCATCGAGAAGCCCGCTATTTCCTACAAGGACATAGGCGGCTTGGACGAACAGATACTCGAGGTTCGCGAGGCGGTCGAGGACCCGCTGCTCAAGCCCGAGCTTTACAAGAAAGTGGGCATTGAGCCCCCCAAGGGCGTGCTGCTGGTAGGCCCACCGGGCACCGGTAAGACGCTCATCGCCAAGGCCGTGGCCCACCAGACCAATGCGACGTTCATCAGGTTCGTGGGGAGCGAGCTGGTGCAGAAGTACATAGGCGAGGGCGCTAGGCTGGTGCGCGAGCTGTTCGAAATGGCCAAGGAGAAGGCGCCCAGCATCGTGTTCATCGACGAGCTGGACTCCATCGGAGCCAAGCGCCTTGAGGTCGCCACGTCAGGGGACCGTGAGGTGCAAAGGACCCTGATGCAGCTCCTGGCCGAGCTGGACGGCTTCAACCCCATCAGCGACGTCAAGATCATCGGGGCCACCAACCGCCCGGACATCCTGGATGAGGCGTTGCTACGCCCGGGCCGCTTCGACCGCATCATCGAGATACCCATCCCCAACTTCGAGGCGCGCCACGAGATCTTCAAGATCCACATGGGCAGGATGGCCATCGACCAGTTGGTCAACGCCTTGGACCTGGCGCTCAAGACCGAAGGAGCGACGGGCGCCGACATCAAGGCCATCTGCATGGAGGCGGGCATGTTCGCCATCCGCGAGAACCGTGACATGGTACTAGTGGGGGACTTCGAGAGGGCCATCACCAAGGTGCTAGAAATCGAGGAACCCAAGTGCACTGAGTCGGGTGTGATGTTCGCTTAGTTCTAGGAAACCCTTTCCATTAGTTTTCATTCCTTTTTAAACGCGATAGTGATCTTTGCGCCCTAAGGAGGCAGGTTGCCCTCGATGAAGTCCCATAGGGCAATGACCACCGTCAACCCGCTCACGATGGCGAAGATTATCGCGGCAGCCTTCACCGTCCGAGGTGAGAAGTTCAGGGTAGTGGTCCCGTCCTCCTGGACCTCGACGAACTTCTTGCCCAGGTTCAGCTTCGGTGCCTCGTATAGCCTGCGCAGGTGGTTGTAGATCACTGTCTCCGCGTCCTCTTGGATGCCCTGGCCCTTGGCCTTGTGCAGCAGATAGTCCTTCAGCAGGGCGACCAGCCCAAGAATGGCGCAGGCGGTGTCCTCGGGGTCGAACCAGTTCCCGTCCGCACCCTGATTGCGTATGAACCAGGAGACCACCTTGCTAACCATCTGCCGGTCCTCCACAGGCAAACGCCCGCCGCTGGCCAATGACCAAAGGATCTGACCGTTCGACCATGGCTCGCCGGTCCACAGCTCTTCGTCGTCCATCGTCCGCATGAGGTATTCCGACGCCTTCTTGGCGCCCTCCTGGAGCTTGGCCTCATCCATGACGCAGTAGCCGTTGCGCGTCTGCCTATGGCATATCGCCCTTACTACGTTGACGAAGTAGGCGGTGTAGTGCGGAGCGATGATGGCTCCGCTGGGCTCTTGCATTCCAGCGAGCCACCGGACCGCTTGGCAGGCCTCGTCCAAGGTATCTTGATCGCCAGCCTCGGAGATGGCGGTGATGGACCAAGAGGTCTCCCAGGGCTCGTCCTCCCAGTTGGGGCGATTGTGATAGTAGAAGACCTTATTCAGGAACTTCAGTCCCTTGGCGACAACAGGGTCGCTGGGCAGGACCCCCATGCGCAGCAGGGCGATCAGCGCCATGGCGGAATCAGAGACGCTCTCGTCCCAGGAAGCCACCCCTGGCTCCATCTCGGTCTGCTGCGAGATCAGCCACTTCTTGACCGCCTTGATCCATTGCGAGCTCTTCGGCTCCCTGATCGTCAATGCCATGGCCACCAATGCCGTGTGGTCCACCAACTTCCAATGGCCTTTCCCTTGCCCGACCTTGAAAAGGTATTCGAAGCCCCGGCTCACCGCGTGATAGATCTCTCTCTCGATCTGGTCGTCCGGGACCTGCGCAACGGCCAACTTCCTCCCCGAAAAAATATTGCTACGTGATACATATATAGGTTCGCTGATGCGAAGCGGCTGCAGGTGGGCTAGGATTTTCGCTTCAGTATCCGTCGTGGCCTGGTCCTGTTGTCATCGATGGGCTCGCCCTTCGCCGCCCTCTCCTCCTCTAGCGCCCTGACTTCCTCCTCCGTCAGCTCCAGCTCTATGACCACTGGCCCGATGTAATCGCAGTCGTGGCAGTGGTACACCCTTCCAGTCATGCCCCCGAGGTCGTAGAAGATGTGCGGGGACTTGCACTGAGGGCATTGCAGGAGGACGACCGACTTGCTCATGATGGTCGGATGAGCCCGAACCTAGAAGGATGTTGCCCTAGTCTCTTTGGAGGTCCTCTCCACCCTCCATCGACAGTTGAATATGAGTATAGATATCCTCGAGCCCGAGCTGGGCCTCGGCGGAGACTGGAATCAGTTCGCGGTACATTCCCGCGCTCTCCATGGCCTTGAGGAACTCGATGCTTTGGATGTTGCGAGCTTGGAACTCCCCGTCGGTCAGGGCGTTATAGAGGGCGTAGGGATCCTCGGCCCAGGTCTTGAGCTCCTCCAACTTGCCTTCTTCAAGGGTATCGGCCTTGGAGAGCACGTTCATAAAGGGGACGCTGAAGCGGAAATGGGTGAGGGCGCAAAGCATGAGGGTGGAGACGAAGCCGTTGGGGGATTTGGCCAATGCGGGATCGGAGAGGAAAACCATGAAGGACTCCTCCCGACCCAGGATGTCCATGATGACCTGGCTGGATTGACGGAAGGCGAACAGCTCCATCTGACCGGGGGTATCGATCAGCACATAGTTGGTCCTGAACCCTTCGATGACCTCGGCCAGCTCCTTGGCGTTCAACGCCATCATGTCCGCGCAGACTATCTGAGCGCCGTTGGGTCCCAACGAATACTCCTTCATGACCTCCTCGACCTTGACCCAGTCGCGGATGTCGATGTCCGGCTCGTAGGGGATGTACTCGGCGCCAGGATCGAGATTGAGGATAATGGTGTCCAGACCCTGGAGCGTCATCCACTCATGGAATGCCCACACCAAAGAGGACTTGCCGCTCCCCGCCGTGCCGACGAAGTAGATGTTCTTGGCCATGCAGCGCACCTTCAGCTCTGCATCAATAGCAGCTTCCTTAAACTATCGGATGATCGCAACTGATTCCCGAAGCAAGGTCCTTTGATGCTTTCCCATTTCCATAAGCATTTTTAAATCTTAAAAGGAGCAATAAGCCCAATACTCGTTATCGAGGTTCTGGGGGGATTCGTTTGGCGGCATTGAGCAACATTTCAAGGTTGTTTATAATCTACAAGCATTCCTGGCGCTTCATACTGATTTCGCAGCTCTTCGTGCTTGCCAGCAGCACGGTCATCATTCTCATCCCCTATGAAGTCCAGAACCTCATTAACGATGGCCTCCTCCAATCTGTTCCAAATGAAGATGCGATCATTAACTCTGTCATTACGATCCTCTTGCTGGCCTTCCTCTATGCCATCTTCGTCTCGATCAATATCATGATGGCCGTGGCCTTCTCTGAGGGGACTGCCGATTACCTTCGCAGGAAGACCTTCGAGAAGATCCAGACCTATTCCGTTAAGAATTATGATGAGCACTCCACCGGGGAATTGATGATCCGGTTGAACAACGACATCTACCAGGTCAACATGGCCGTGCAATTGGCCATGCGCTTCCTTTTAGCGGCGCCGTTCACCATCATCATCGCGGTCGTCGCCGTGCTCTTGTTCAGCCCCGACTTGGCCTGGATATTCCTCATCGTCATCCCGCTCATGGCGGTGGTGCTGTGGCTGGTAGCCCGTCGGCTGCAGAAGCAGTACATGGAGCGCCAGAAGAAGCTGGACGCATCTAATAACCGGCTCCAGGAGAACTTCTCCGGCGTAAGGGTGGTCAAGGCCTTCATGAGGCAGGAGCACGAGAAGCAGTCCTATGAGAAGGCCAACAACGAATACCGCCTGGCCGCTCTGGCCCCTATGAGGACGCAGTACTGGATCCTGCCGAGCATGTTCGTCATCATCGGCGTCTCCACGGCCATCGCTGTCTGGGTGGGCGGACAGGCAGCCTTCACCGACCCGACCAAGGTTGGCGCCTTGGTGGCTTTCAGCCAATACCTGCTGATGATCCTGATCCAGATGTTCAACCTCTCGATCCTGCTTCCCCAGCTCTCCTCTGCGGACATCTCGGCGGGCAGGATACGCGAACTTCTGAAGGTGGAGCCGGACATCAAGGACAACCCACAGCCCAAGTCAGTGGACCCATCCGCGCATAAGGGGCGCGTGGTGTTCGAGAGCGTGGCCTTCAAGTACGGAAGCGGGGATGGACCTGAGACGGTCAAGAACATCAGCTTCGTGGCCGAGCCTGGGGAGACTGTGGCCTTCCTCGGATCAACGGGATGCGGCAAGTCGACCTTGATCAACCTCATCCCCCGCTTCTACGATGTAACCGCAGGGAAGATCACCATCGACGATGTCGACATCAAAGACATCCCACAGGACATCCTCAGGCAGATCGTCGTTCCGGTATTGCAGGAATCGATCCTGTTCTCTGGCGATGTGCGGGAGAACATCAAGATGGGCAACCCTGAAGCCACGGACGATGAGATGGAGGTGGCGGCCAAGGCGGCCGATGCTCACAAGTTCCTGACCACTACCCCAGAGGGCTACGACCGCAGCGTGTCCCGCCGAGGGACCAACTTCTCCGGCGGGCAGAGGCAGCGCCTGTGCATCGCCCGGGGTATCTGTGCCAAGCCCAAGGTGCTCATCCTAGATGACAGCACAAGCGCTGTGGACGTGGCGACCGAGAGCCGCATCCAGGAGGAGATGAAGAAGGTGCTGGCAGACACTACCACCTTCGTCGTCGCCCAGAGGATAAGCACTGTTCTCCTTGCCAACAAGATCGTCCTCTTGGAGAATGGGGAGATCAAGGCCATGGGGAATCATGAGTCCTTGATGAAGGAGAGCGAGCTTTACCAGGAGATATTCAATTCACAGCTTGGCGGCCTGCGCCAGGAGGATGTGGCATGAGCACTGCAAAAGATCCCAAGGGCGGAACAAAGAAGAAAGGCACGTTGGGGCGCTTGCTGCGCTACCTGGCCATTAAGAAGGCCAAGCTGATCGGCACCATCGTGCTCCTCAGCATCGGCACCTTCTGCTTCATAATGGGCCCAATTCTGGTCGGCCAAGCGGTCAATCTCATCAGTAACAAGGGCACAGTGCAGGAGCTTCAGGACATGGTCGTTCTCATGATCACCCTGGCGATAAGTGCCTTCGGTACGCTCTTCATTGCCTATCGATGGCTGGCGGATATCGCCCAGTATGCGCTCTACAAGCTGCGCAAGGAGCTCTTCGATTACGCGCAGGAGCTTTCCTTGAACGTCTTCGACCGGCAGCCCATTGGGGAGCTGATGAGCGGGGTGACCAACGACATCGATGCCATAGCCGCCCTGTTCCAGGGGCCGCTGGGCAGTATCCTGTTAGGGATATTCCTGCTTCTCATCATCGCCGTGGCCATGATCATCCTCAATCCAATCATGGCCATTGTAGCACTTCTGGTCGTCCCGGCCATCGTTGCGCTCATCTGGGGCATGGGCCGTTTGGCCAATCCACTATTCAAGATAATGCAACAGGGCCTGGCGAACCTGAGCGGGTTCGAGGAGGAGACCCTGGCAGGCTCGAAGACCGTCATCGCCTACCGCTACCAGGAGAAGAGGGTGGACGATATGGACGTCATCAGCAGGGATACCCGCAACGTGGGCGTAAAGTCCCAGAGTCTGGGATTGCTCATCGGGCCGCTGATCGCCCTCTCCGCCTACGTCGGAGTGGCCATCGTGTCCTTGGTGGGTTCCAATATGCTACTCAAGGACAAGCTCGACATCGGGGTACTGGTCACCTTCATCAATCTCTCCGTGATGCTGATCCTGCCGCTGATCACCATCTTCTTCAACTACAACTATGTCCTCAAGGCGCTGGCAGGAGCGGTCAGGATATTCAAGTTCCTGGACGAGAAGCCGGTCATCTTCGACAAGCCAGACGCCCAGGAGCTGCCGGAGATCCAGGGCGAGGTGGTCTTCCAGGACGTCGACTTCAGCTATGTGAAGGGACGCAAGATACTGAAGAAGAACACCTTCACGGCCAAGCCCGGAGACGCCATCGGTCTCTGCGGCCCGACCGGCGCTGGCAAGAGCACCATCATCAACATCCTCACCAGATACTACGACATCGATTCGGGGAGCATCACCGTTGACGGCCATAGCATCTATGATGTGACGCAGAAGAGTCTGAGGAGCCAGATCGGCGTGGTGCTGCAGGAGGCCTTCCTATTTTCCGATACGGTCATGAACAATCTGAAGTATGCCCGCGAGGGCGCCACGGACGAGGAGTGCATCGCCGCGGCTAAGAAGGCGAATTGCGATGAGTTCATCAACCATCTTCCTCAAGGCTATAATACCGTTCTCACGGACCGGGGGGCGAATCTCAGTCAGGGCCAGCGGCAGCTGCTCACCATCGCCCGGGCCATGGTGGCCAACCCCCGGATGCTCATCCTTGACGAGGCCACGAGCAACGTCGACACCCGCACCGAGAAGCTCATCCAGCAGGCTATCAGGGAGCTGCAGAAAGGCAAGACCAGCTTCGTGATCGCGCACCGCCTCAGCACCATCAAGGACTCCAACATGATCCTGGTCATCAATGAGGGGGAGATCGTCGAGCGGGGGACGCACGCAGAGCTCATGGGCAAGCGCGCCTTCTACTACGACCTGTTCATGAGCCAGTATAAGGGGAAGGTATCTTCCGTCCTGCCTACGGCCGGACCAGCTGGGGTCAAGGAGGCGGGCGCATGACCGGCCGGGACAAGTTCACGCCCGAGGAATGGGAATTGCTGGCAAAGGCCGGCGTCATGATAGGCCATTCCATCATCATCTCGGACAAGCCCCGTCGGGCCAGGAAGGAGCAGCGCATAATGAGGAAGGCCTTGGAGAGGACGGCTGCTAACTACCCAGGGAACGAGCTCATCGCGACGATCATGCCGGAGGCCAAGACTGAGGCCAAGGTGCGCATCGACGCCAAGACCCTGTTCCAGCAGAGGGACATCGTCACCGAGGGCTTCATGAACGAGCTGGGCAGGGTGGGCAAGATTCTGGCCAAGGCGGAGGAGAAGGAGGCCAGGGAGTTCAAGCTCTGGATCCTCAACATAGGGGAGGTGACGGCCCTCGCAGTGAGGGACGAGGAGCTGGCCAATATTGGCCTCCCAGGGGAGGATATCAGCAAGACCGAGAAGAGGATCCTCAAGCGCGCGGCGAAGGAGCTAGCGCTCGTGCCCTACACGATAGATATGAACCCGGTGCACTCGAAGAGGCCGGGCCGGGCGGAAAGGAAGCGGCAGGCTGCGGAAAAGAAATGAGGTGATTCTCCAATGAGGCTCCGCGGCCCTTTCACTTGTCCAGCTTGAGCTCCTCCCTGGCCTTGACTATCTCGTCCATCTGCTGCTTGGTTATCTTGGGGTATTGAAGCTTGAGCCCCTGGATCTTGGTTGTCACGATGTCGGCGATTATCGCGCGGGCCGCCCATTTGTGGTCCGCCGGTATGATGTGCCAGGGAGCCCACTTGGTGCTCGTCTCGCCGAGCATGATCTCGTACGCCTTCGTATAGTCATCCCAGAAGCCCCTTTCCCTCAGGTCGGCCGAGGAGAACTTCCAATGCTTGTCCTCGTTCTCGAGGCGCTCCAGCAGCCTCCTCTTCTGTTCGTCCTTTGATGTGTGCAGGAAGAACTTGAGGATGAGGGTTTTGTTCCGGCTGAGATGCCTCTCGAAAGCGTTGATGTCCTTATAGCGGTCCTCCCAGAACCTATCGCCCACCTTTCCCGTGACCAGGTGTTGAGCCACCAGAATCTCCGGATGCACCCTTACCACTAGGACATCCTCGTAATATGACCGATTGAAGATGCCTATCTCCCCTTTCAGAGGCAGGGCTTTGGAATAGCGCCAGAGGAAATTGTGCCCCAACTCCTCCTGGGTGGGGACCTTGAAACCCTGAACCCGGCATCCTTGGGGATTCACGCCGGACATGAC
>CAYHAO010000004.1:0-4923 GCA_964354665.1 uncultured Methanomassiliicoccaceae archaeon
GAAAGGCGGTGATGGCGCCGAGGGAGAGATTTGAACTCTCGAGGCGTTGCCGCCAGTAGCTTGCTCGGTTGGCAAGCACTCTCGAGGCTACCGCCTTGGCCGGACTAGGCTACCTCGGCGCGACCGAGCCAATGACGTTCGGATATTTCTTCTTAATGGATGATGGACGATCTCCAAGTGCTCGAGGCAAATACTTATTCGGGGTCATCGTTTGTCGGATGAGACCGATGCGCGATAAGATCACGGTGGTCGTTCAGTCGGGCGGAAAGCTTCAGGAACAGACGGTCCCCGAAGGTTCGACCGTCGAGGACCTCTTGTCACAAATGAACCTGCATCCGGACGCGTATATCGTCACCAAGGATTCCAAGCCCGTCCCGATAACCAGGAGGCTCGAGGATGGGGAAAGGTTGAAGCTTGTCAAGGTGGCTTCGGGCGGTTGAGCTGCCGAAATGGCTGCATTCTAGCTTAGATATCGCTCCCTTCCCTCATGCCAGGACGAAACCTATGGACGCGAAGACGAAGAGCGAGCCCATGAGGATGGAGCCGTACCGCGGTCCGCCATCCCTAGCGAACCCGAGCACCGCCCATACCGCCACAGGGAGGGTCGCGAAACATGCGATCGACACTGTGGTCGGCAGCAGGAAGACCAGGGGCAACATGGAGACATACATCGTCACTATCAGCGCGATGAATAGTTGTTTGGTCTTGGGGCCTAGGACAACGGCCATCGTCCGCTTTCCCACCATCTCGTCCGCCCTCCTATCGGCGTAATGCACGCCAAGAAGGTTGATGAGGACGGCGAGGAAGATCGGCACCGAGAGCGCAAGCACCTCTTTGTCGAGAATGTCCACCGCGGCCACGTAACCTATCAAGAACATCATGACGCCGAGGACCGCATTATCCAGCTCGCCCAACCAGGTTCTCTCCAGTCGCAAGGGGGGCATGGAATAGAACCACCCCAAAGGGATCCCGAGCGCAACCAAGGCAACCACCGTCAGCCCGATCAGACCTAGGGCGTAGCATAAGATGGTGAGCCCAACGCTCAACCCCAAGAACGCCAAAGCCCCATACAAGGCCCAGGACCTGGGCACCGCTCCCGATGGAAGGACCCCGCTGCCTCCGGAGAAGAGCGTCCTGCGCGTGATGGCGTCAGTGTCGAAGTCCGCGTACTCGTTGGCGTAATGCCCCATGACAATGGCGCAGACCATTATCACCAGGCCCGCGGTGGTTTCCGCCCAGGGGACCTCTCCCAAGCGCCAATAGGCCATGCAGGTCCCGGTCAGGAAGGCGAGGAGGCCGGCCACTATCACCAAAGGACGGGCCAGCCTCACCATGGCCTTCGCTCGCTCCCAGACCATGGATCGTAAAGGAGTCGGGACCGTTATCATCGTTGCGAAGGCGCTCCTATGCGCATTATTATCTTCGAAGATAATTGTCAACGGCGATTGCCTGGTACGAAAAGTATTTATTTAGGGTCTGTTCCATTAGGGGCAAAGGAAAAACACTTCGGGCTCATGCCTGATTAGTGTATACTCATGATCACTATCACCCATTCATCATGTCCTGGAAATGGATACATCAATGATTGGTGCGACAGAGGCCGGGAACGCCCTTAGGGGGCCAACCTGGAAGAAACCTTAGGCTCAGGTCATCGGGTCGCGAACTGTTTTTCCGGACAGCCAAAGGAAGTAAGATCCAATGAACATCGATCCCAGTACTACCAAGTATTTGATCAAGGCAAGGCTCAACGCTGACGGCATAGTTGAGAAACCAGACGTGGTCGGGGCCATCTTCGGGCAGACGGAAGGACTGCTGGGGGACGAGCTCGACCTGCGCGACCTGCAGAAGAGCGGCAGGATAGGCAGGATTGAGGTGGACGTGCACTCCAAGCAGGGCAAGTCGGAAGGGGATGTTCTCATCCCATCCTCCCTGGACCAAGTGGAGACCGTTATCCTCGCCTCCGCCCTCGAGACCATCGACCGGGTCGGGCCGTGCAAGGCCAAGATCGTGGTCGACGGCATAGAGGACGTGAGGATAGTCAAGCGTACCAAGATAATCGAGCGCGCCCGCGAGCTGTTGACCGAACTCATCAAGCAGTCCAAGACCTCAGGCATCGACCTGACCGAGAGCGTTCGCCAGTCCGTCCAGGTGGAGGAGGTCATCTACTTCGGCAAGGAGCGATTGCCAGCTGGACCGAACGTCAACGAATCTGACGCCATCATCATCGTGGAGGGGCGCTCGGACGTGCTCAACCTGCTCAAGTCAGGCATCAAGAACGCCATCGCTGTCGAGGGCACCAACATCCCCAAGTCCGTCGGCGAGCTGTCCAAGGAGAGGGTGATCACCGCCTTCGTGGACGGGGACCGAGGTGGCGAGCTCATACTCAGAGAGCTCTTCCAGGTGGCCGAGGTCGACTTCGTGGCTCGCGCACCGCGAGGCCATGAGGTCGAGGAGCTCACCCAGAAGCAGATCATGAAGTGCCTGCGCAACAAGATCCCGGCCGAGCAGTTCATCGAGATGTTCGGATTGGAGGGCGATCAGCTCTTCAAGTCCGGGAACGGGGACAAGCGCGGCGGCAAGGACATAGACCCGGCGGAAAAGGCCGAGCGGGCGGAGAGGGCGGAGCGCACGGAGCGCCCAGAGAGGGTCGAGAAGCCCGAGCGCCAGGAGAGGCCCGAGAGGCAGGAGCGCCCGGAGAGGGTCGAGAAGCCCGAGCGCCAGGAGAAGCCCGAGAGGCAGGAGAGACCTGAGCGCCAGGAGAGGCAAGAGAGGCAGGAGCGCCCGGAGAGGATCGAGCGCCAAGAGCGGCAAGAGAGACCTGAGCGCCAGGAGAGGCAAGAGAGGCAGGAGCGCCCGGAGAGGGTCGAGCGGCAGGAAAGGGCAGAACCCCCGATCGAGGACTTCGGCGAGGAGAAGAGGTCGGGTAAGAAGCTCAACGCCGCGCAAGAGAAGTTCAAGGGCATGATCAACGAGCTATCCTCCACTTCGAAGGCGAGGCTGCTCAATACCAGCGGCGCCGTGGTCAAGGAGATGCCCGTCAAGGAGCTGGCGAACACCCTCAAGGAAGGAGTTGAGGGAGTGACCGCCGTCATCTTCGATGGCATCGTCACCCAGCGCATACTGGACATCGCCGCGGAGCAGAAGATCGGCACCATCGTGGGCACCAAGATGGGAAACATTACAAAGCAGCCCGCGAATGTCGATGTCTGGACCAAGGACGATCTGAACTGAGATGAGCAAGGACCACCACCCCCGCCTGCCAGACCTGAGCAAGGTCGCTACCACCGCTGAGATAGCGATACCCAGCGACCCCATGCTCCGGGTGATTGGACAGGATGAGGCGGTGGGGTTGGCGCGCATCGCCGCCAGGCAGAGGCGCCACCTTCTATTGGTGGGCCCGCCGGGCACGGGCAAGAGCATGATCGCCCAAGCCCTGTCCCTGCATCTGCCTAGGCCGACCGAGGAGATCCGGGTGGTTCATAACCCTGAGAATCCCGAGAGGCCTTTGATCGAGGTGAAGAAAGAGGAGGAGGTGAGGAGGGAGTACACCTCCCGTGAGTTCGCCTCGGGGGACCTCATCGACCCCAAGAACGCCCCGATCAACGTTGCCGAGCGCCTTGGCTACCGCTGCCGCAACTGCGGCACCTATTCCTCCTTCAAGGAGAGGTACTGCCCCAAGTGCCAGAAGCCGAAGGTCGGGGATGGCGGCACGGCGGGCAACCCATTCGGGGATTTGATGTCCACCATCCTGGAATCGTCCATGGCCATGCCAGGGATGAATAACATTCCCACAGGAAAAGACAGGGTCACCACGACCCGCAACCGCTTTGGCAAGGAGGAGGTGGTCGTCTTTGAGCGGACCGGGGAGATGATCCGGGTGCTCGATCAGGAGGCTTTGGAAAAGCGCAGGGAGCTGGAGAAGCAGAGCCCGCGCAAAGTCATCATCCCCCTGGAAAGGAACCCTTTCGTCTTCGCCACCGGCGCCAGCGAGACCGAGCTGCTGGGGGACGTGCGTCATGATCCCTATGGGGGGCACCCTCAGCTGGGCACCCAGCCGTTCGACCGTGTGGTCCCTGGAGCCATCCACGAGGCGCATCAGGGCGTGCTGTTCATCGACGAGCTCTCGCACCTGGGAAACCTGCAGAGGTTCATCCTCACCGCCATGCAGGAGAGGCGCTTCCCCATATCCGGCCGGAACCCTCAATCATCAGGCGCCAGCGTCAAGGTGGATGCGGTGCCCTGCGACTTCGTCTTCGTGGGCGCCTGCAACATCCAGGACCTGGATCAAATTCTGGCGCCCTTGAGGTCCAGGATCAACGGCAACGGTTACGAGGTATTGGTCAAGACGGCCATGGAAGACACGCCAGAGAACCAGGCCAGAGTGGCTCAGTTCGTGGCTCAGGAGATCACCTTCGATGGCAAGATCCCCCACGCTTCCATATCCGCGGTCCGGGCCATAATCAAGGAGGCAAGGCGGAGGGCGAAGGACCTTGACCACCACACCAACTCCTTGACCTTACGGTTGAGGGAGCTGGGCGGTCTGATCAGGGCGGCCGGGGACATTGCGGTGCACGAGCCCTCTCCCCTCATCGAGGAGGCGCACATAACCTTGGCGATCAAGCGCAGCCGGACGGCCGAGGAGCAGATCAAGGAGCGCTATGGCTCCTACACCAAGGGCCTGGGGACCGATCTCAGCTCCGCGCAGAAGGAGAAGAGCCCGTACTATTTCTGGAATGAGCACTCAGGGAACGACCAGATGTTCCATTGATTCAAGTAAACAGGTCCATGCGGAAGGCGTCCTCTGCATTCGAATAGTACCTCGGGACCTTTCCAGTGACCTGGAAGCCCAGCTTCTCATAGAAGTGAATGGCGACGCTGTTGCTCACCCTGACCTCGAGGGTGATGTGCCTGATGCCTTTGAGC
>CAYHAO010000004.1:5023-59478 GCA_964354665.1 uncultured Methanomassiliicoccaceae archaeon
CGAACGGGCTATGGCCTCTTAACCCTTTTCCGAATCCTCCAGATGGCGATGGCGATCAATGGCAAGATTGCTGCGGCATATTGCAACCCTCCCTCCCCCTGATCCTTCAGGACCATCACCCGGACCAACTGAGTACGGGAGTTGTTGCTGGGGTCGAGCGCCGTCACCTTGATGAGGGTCTCTCCAGGCGGCAACCTGGTCACAAGGAATGAACCTTCGCTCTGGACAGAACCGTCGCAGCCCACGTCCCATAGCACCTTGACCGATCCGGAATTGTCGCTCGCGGTGGCATTGAGGACTAATTGCTCCCCTTCCTTTATCTGCACTAGCGGCAGAACGCTCAGTTCCGGGGCGATGGCATCGTCGACCCAATCCCCCTCAAAGGCATCGATGAAGAACTCTGCGACCTGGTTCGAATCCACTATCACCCCGGCCTCCCGGTTCCTCTCGAACGAGGCCCTCACCCAGTTGATGCTGCTTACCAGGACCTTATCGTCGGCGATCGCACCTTTGTTGTGAAGGGTGTCCACTCCATGATAGGGGCTTAGGGTCTTGGCCCTGAGGTCGAGCCCTTCCTGAGCGGCGGCGGCATTCATCCTCTGGGCAAGGGCGCCGTTCCCCTTCCCCCCCTCGTTGTTGTACCAGTTCCCGTCAAGGATGAGCCTGACGCTCACTCCCCGCCTGGCCGCGTCTAAAATCGAATGATATGGGTCTCGCTCTGGCAGCCATTGGTCCGTGAAGTAGTAAAGCTCGAGATAGAGTCGACTTCTCGCTCCTTCGATGAGCTCTAGGACGGAGGAATATCCAAAGTCCGGCGCAAGCACGGTCTCTATCCCTGCGCTCATGGCATCAGGGGCTATGGCATCGGCGTCGAGGATCGGATCATCGAGCGAGGGCACAGTGAAGGCCGATCCCGGGTCGAGCGCCCTTATGTCCGGGAACCGAGGATCGGCGTCGTGCTCGAACACGGCCAGGAACGCATTGGCCACTTTTTGGTTATCGATGGAGATGCCCCAGCCGCGGTTCCCCTCCAACGAGGAGGGCGCGAGGTTCTCGGAGGCCAGGAGCGTCCTCCTCGCATCCACCACGAGGAATTTCGGATGGAGATAGTCGAAGCGCTTGAAGCCGTGGTAATCGCGGGAAAGGTAGACTTCGCACCCCGCCTGACTCAAGGCCTGGAGGACCCCCTGCTGAATGTCAGAGAGCCCTCCCACCGGCTCCCCTTCAACCAGCACTCTGACCCTGACACCCCGATGAATGGCGGAGGCGAGGGCGCCGGCTATGGCCGGGTCGGAGAGGATGTAGACCTCGAGCGATATCGAGGAATGGGCGAAAGCGATCTCTCGGAGCACCCTGGTACGCATCTGATCGGGGCAGAGGAACGGCTCCACCATCGAGTCTGCAGCAATCGGGAAAAAGCTCGACCTTCCTAAGGTAATGACTATCCAGTCGTTCCTGGTGTCCGAGTCGGAGTAGGGCCCGATAGGGTCCCTCCTCAGTGCCTTTCCCTCTGTCGCTGCCGGGGCTTTTTCGCCAACCCAGCCTTTGCTCGAATAGCTGGACTTGCCATAGGCGATTACGTCCGCTACGCTCCCTTGGGGATCGATTAAAAGCGCCTCGTCACCTTCGTCGGCGAGGACCAACCTCCCCTTTCTCGCCAGTTCCATAGGGTCCAGCCGCATTTCGCCTGGATGGATCTGTTGCAGAAAGGTCAGGTTGGAACCAATGAATAGCTCCTCGCCCGGCGCCAAATCTGGTCCATGATCGAACGCCCATGACCCCTCGCCATCGGTAATGACCCAACCGGTCAGGTTGATATCGCTCGCTCCCAGATTGACGAGCCCGATGTGCTCGAAGGGGAATCGGGCCAAGACCTCGCTGAACTTCATGTTGGCAGGGCTTGTGATAGCGGACCCGAGAACGGGGGGGGATGAGAGGGCGCCCTGACCCAAGGGAAGGAGAATGAGAAGAATGGTCAGGCAGAGCGCGCCCCTCATCCTCAGAGCGGACGACTAGGTGAGGCAAGAAGTGAACGGCTACAATCAGCCAACACTTCTAGATCAAGCTAACTAGGTCCTGCAAGGCCTTCCGCGGGTCCTTGGCCTTGACCACGCCGGAGGCCAGCAATACCCCTTTCGCCCCAAGCTCCAGGGCGCGCCTGACGTCCTTGCCGGTCTTGACGCCTGCGCCACAAAGCACCGGCACCGAAGCGTCCACCCTCCTGGCTGCGGAAACGGCGTCAGATACCACCTCCGGCCTGGCCTCGGTGACCGAAACCTCCCCGCCAATGAGCTCGGGAGGCTCGACCGCCACCATGTCCGGCCTGAGCTCGGACATCCTACCTGTCGCCTCGGCGGTGTCGGCGCATATGCAGGTGCGGAGGCCTATCTTCTTGCAGGATGCGACCACCTTGGCTATATCGATCTGAGGCATTTTATGCTCTGAATGGTTGACCAAGGTCCCGATGGCCCCGGCGGCCCTTACCATCTCCGGGGTCACCCAACCCGTGGCGGAGCCTGGTGACCTGGGATCGGCATGCTGGGCCATGACCGGGATCTTGACCGCACCCGACACTCGGGAAAGCTCGGTCATGGGCGGGCAGGCGATGATGCTCACTCCAGACTCCTCGGCCACGGCTTGGCAATCCAGGGCGATCCGTAAAGCAGCCTCGCCCTCCACCTCGCGATAGGCTTTGAAATTGACGATGATGGTTGGGAAGCGGAGCTCACTCAATGTCTTCCATCCTCTTCTTGAGCTTCTCTAGGACAGCTGGCCTGGTGGTGTACTCCATCTCCTCAGGCCCCAGGATGGCGGGCATGAACGGGCCGTGGCGACGCAAGTAGACGCTGGCGCGTACCGCCTTGGCCCTCGCCTCGTTCCATTCCTCGCCGGCGAAGAAGTCGACCGGGGTGTGCACCCCCACCGGGGAGCCAGGGTCCTCCAGTCCTTGGAGCTTGCCATGGGATATCTGGAAACCGAGGCAGCATATCCGTGGCGGCCCGTCGAAGAAGGTGGGGTCGGACTTGTCCACTGCGCATGGGAACCAGGCGCCATAGTGCGATCCCCGCATCCATCCGGCTACCAATTGCGGGAACATGAAGGGCTGAAGTACCTCTCCGACCGCGGGTAGCCCGCTCTGGCAACGCACAATGCAGACCGGATCATCCTTGCCGACGTACTTGCCAGCGCAGATGTTCAGCTTCTCGGTGCTCACGACCGACGCTATGCCGACGTTTGCGTCTTTGCTGAATATGCGCTTGATCGAGTACCTGGTCGTATCACCCAATAAGGTGAGGATGTCGTAGATTTCCTCGGGCGAGCTCATAACGACCTTCTTGCAGTCCACCACGTCAACGATCTCGAACCTGAACCCCTCGTGCGCCCGGGGGTCTATCACCAACCCCGTGGTGGTGAACGGGTCCATGAATATGCGAGTTAGCGGGAGCGAATACGATGAGGGCTCGGTCTTGTCGGCCATGAAGAACAGGACTGGCTCCGAGCCTCGCTCTACGAACTCCATCTCCGCTGCTCCCGGGCCCATGCCCCTGATGTTACCGGAGAAGGCGTCCTTGAGTATGTCCTGTCCCGCGGCATAGAGCTTCATCTCCTTTGCGAGCTTGGCGGCCTGGCGGAATGCTTCCCATGCGATGCCATGCACATCAGGGTGGTTCTCCCCCTTGTTGTGAGTCATATAGAGGTTGATATCGTCCCCGACACGGGTGACATAGAAATCGTTCAGGGTCCCCGCCCTTACACTGTCACGTAATATCTCCTCGCACTTCGCCATCATTTTCGGGTGGGGGCGGGTGTGTCCGACGACAGAACCCACATCGGCCTTGATCACTGAGACAGTTATCTTGTCTGGCATGAGCATTCCTCGGCTTGACGATTTAAGAATGCAATGGCCATATAAAATACTTCACCAACCTTTTATCGATTGCCTGGCCGAAGGCTCGAAAGTTCCTTAAAGGACCTTGTTTCCTTTGATGAGCGAGAAATTGGATGTTTGGGTTTGCGGCCCTCGGTGCTTATCTTGACTAACCGACGGTTATCGCGGAAACGGGGCAGGCGTCAGCAGCGTTTTGGGCGCAGCCCTTCTTGTCGTCCGGGATCTCGCCATCCGACTTGCCTCCCTTCATGAAGGGGGCCTTCAAGGACGAGTTTCCGTCCTCTCCCTCTTCGAATACATCTGGACACTCGTCATTGTAGCATAGGCCGCAGCCAGTGCATTCATCCTGGTTGATGGTGACCTTGACTGACATGAGGGCAGTTATTGAAGCCCTACATAATATAAACTTGCCGGAATCGCTCTGAGTTTTTTGAATTAAGTAAGGGACACCAGCTCTTTCGTCCGAGCCATCCACTTAAATACACTTGGGGACATCCGGAAAAGTAGGGAAACGCATGTCATCGGTCATTCGTTACTCGAAGAGCATTGGCACTGAGGACTTCGAGAGAGAGGTCACGATCGAAGGATGGGTACAGGAGGTCCGGGCGCTAGGTGGGATCGCCTTCGTGATCGTACGGGACCGCTATGGCATCGTCCAAGTGGCTGTCCCTAAGAAAAAGGTTCCTCCTGAGCTGTTCGCCGCGATGACTTCCTTATCCAGGGAGAGCGTGGCTCGAATCACCGGGATAGTCAAGAAGAGCGAACAGGCCAAGGCGGGTTACGAGCTCGTGCCTACGGCCATGGAGGTCACCAGCCCAGCGCAGTCCCCCCTACCTATGGGGGTGGTCGACAAGGTCAGCGTCGAGCCTGAGACCAGGTTCGACCATCGGTTCATGGACCTGAGGAGACCAGAGGTAAGGGCGGTCTTCGAGATCAAGTCCGTCGCGCTCAGGTTGATAGACGAATATCTGGTCAGGAATGGCTTCGTGGAGGTATTCACCCCCAAAATCGTGGCCTCGGGGGCGGAGGGAGGGGCTACGCTGTTCAGCATCGATTACTTCGGGAGGAAGGCATATCTGGCTCAGAGCCCACAGCTCTACAAGCAGATGCTCATGTCAACCGGGCTTGACCGGGTATTCGAGATCGGCCCTGCCTTCCGCGCCGAGCCATCGGACACCATCCGCCACGTCTCCGAGTTCATCTCCTTCGACGCCGAGTTGGCGCACATAAGTTCCATGAGGGACGTCCTGGACGTGCTGGAAGGGTGCGTGCAATTTACGGTTGAAGGGGTGGCCAGGGAGGCGGGAGAGCACCTGACCAAGCTAGGAACGCAGATAAGGATCCCCAAGACCCCCTATCCCGTGATCACCTATGCCGAGGCTTTGGAGCGGGTCCAAGCCCAAGGCGTGGAGCTGAGGATGGGGGATGATCTCGGCACCGAGGGTGAGAAGGCTTTGGGCCAGATCATGTCCACTGAGGGATATGACGTCTACTGGATCGTGGAGTATCCAGAGGAGGCCAAGCCCTTCTATATCATGGAGAAGGACGGCACTCCGTTCTCCTATTCCTTCGACCTGGACTATTGCGGCCAGGAGATCGCCTCGGGGGGGCAGAGGGAGCACCGCTACGATCGGTTGGTCCAAAGGTTCGCGAAGAAGGGGCTCGACCCTGAGGCATTCAAATTCTACACCAACGCCTTCGCTTTCGGCATGCCTCCGCACGGAGGATGGGGGCTGGGCGTCGAGAGGTTGGTGCAGAAGATGCTTGGCCTGCCTAACATCCGTGAGACCATCTTGTTCCCCCGTGACCGCAATCGCCTCACGCCTTGAGCCTTCGATCAAGGCAAGGGTTCAAGCCACCACATTCCGTAACAGGCCGAGAGGGAGCGATTGGACGGATACGAGCGTAGCCCGGTGGAAGACTTGGTTGAAGGCGGAAGCGAGGGAGAGGACGAGATCCGTTTCTTCGTGGCGGGGGACCCTCAGCCCAAGGGGAGCACCCGTTCTTTCTACGTCAAGAAGATCGAAAGGGTGGTCACCACCACCACGAACAAGAACACCAAGCAATGGCAGCTGAGGATCGCCACTGAGGCCCAACGGGCCAACGAGTCAAGGGCCATCTCCTTCTTCAATCCGGACAAGGAATGCGGCTACGAAGTGGAGGCCCTATTCCTCTTCACCCGCCCCAAGAGCCTTCCCAAGAAGGTGAGGTCGAACACCAAGAGGCCGGACCTTGATAAGCTGGTGAGGGCTTTGCTGGATGGGCTGGCCGACATCTTGCTCCCCGATGATTCCCAGGTCGTCAGCATAAAGGCCGCCAAGAGGTACATCCAGCCCGGCGAGACCCCTGGTGCCGAGATAAGATTGCGGCGCAGTCGCTAGAAAAAAGGAAAGGTGCGCGACGGGCCCAAGGTAGGTGAGTGTGGGACCTTATTCTGAAGGAGAGTTTCATTCGACCGGCGAATTGGAGCCTGAGCCGCTATTCACCATCGACTTCAAGCTCTTTTGAACCACCAGAGGGCACAAGCAGGCCTTACCGTCCACCACCTTGCACGGCATACCGGTACATGCCTGCCCTTCCCCTAAGAGCGACCGATCGTACGCCCTGCAATGGTAGGCGAAGGAGAAGCTCATCTCCCTCTCACAACCTTCGCAGGACGTCCCGAAGATGGGGCACTCCGCGCAAACCTTTCCACATGGCGCAGTCATATTCCCGCACCCCCGATGATAATAGGTGTCAGGGGTATTATTTAAACTCTGGGTCGGAACATTTACAGGGATGACCTTTCGCGGTGGAGTCACTCAATCGGTGAGCAACGCGATCGCGCAGGAGCGTGGCGGTCCGGAGCAGTCTGCACTCATAGGGATCGTCATTTCCTTGCGGATCGGCTGACCCTCTTCTCTTCATCCTGCGCGAGATGCTGGACTAAGCGGTCCACCCGGACGCCGTCGTGAGCCAGCGTGTTAGCCCTATTTAGTTATGCCGTAAAGAGGCAATAAGTTGAAGTAACTGCACCGACAATGTTTTTCAATCGAAAAACATGCCTACGGCCATCGTTCTAATCAACTCCGAGATAGGCAAGGAGATGGACATCTTGAACGAGCTCTGCAAGATGCCCGAGGTGGAGAAGGCGTTCCTCGTGTATGGCGTGTACGACGTGGTGGCGAGGGTGAAGGCTGAGACCATGGACCTTTTGGAGAGCTGCGTGACCGCCAAGGTGCGCAAGCTCAAGGGTATAAGGTCCACGCTCACGCTCATCGTCAGCAGGGAATGCAAATAGTTCATCTAGCCAGAAGTGCTACGCGGACGAGTATAATGGCCCTTTCAGGTACCCAGACCGCTACGGGAAAGAAGGCGAGGGAGTCGCAGAACGTTTACGAGAAGGATGTAGACCAGCTCATCCAGAGGATGCTCGAGGGTGCCACCCCCGAGCTCGGGGCGCAGCTGCCTTCTCTGGCTCAGCGGCTCAAGGACCTGCGAGAGCGGAACATGCTCAAGATCAACCACTCCGTGCTTGAGCTGGTCGTGGCCAAGTACCTGATCCAGGATGGGTACGAGGTATCCCTGGAGCACACCCTGGAATCGGGGCTCACCTGCGATGTGTTCGCCAAGAAGGGGATGGGGACCTTCATCGTCGAGGTGGAGACTGGCTATGTGCCTCCTTCGCACGCCCTCGACCCGGTCGACTACATCAAAGCCCGCATCGCCTCCAAGATCGCCCGCTACTCGGGGTATTGCAACAAGTTCTCGCTGGGATCGCCAGCGCACTACGTCATGCCCATACCCAGGATGCTCACCAAACCGCCCAGATCCAGAGAGCAGTCCGAGATAGAGGCGGTGAAGCGCTACTGCGACACGTACTACTCCAATCCGCCGGTATCCAACGAGGAGATCGTCAACGCCCACGTCCACAGCATTCAAGTGATAGATGTCGAGCATTTGACCATCCAGGAGGTCGAGCCTACGGAATACATCGACCGCTCGGAGCAGTGGTACAAGTAGGTCTTTTATTTCCTGGGAATGCCATCAAAATCTTAATAGAGAATCGCTCATTGGAGGGTCAATGGCCGAGACGGCGGAGGCCGCGCTGTACCTGGGCATGGTGGCGCTAATCTCCCTAAGTGGGGTCATGGCTCCAGGTCCGCTTCTAGCCACCACCATATGCAAGGGGTACCAGGACCCCAAGGCGGGCGTGAGGATCGCCTTGGGCCATGCATTGATAGAGGCTCCGCTCATCGTGGCAATCTTCCTAGGCCTTGGCGTGGTCCTCCAGAACGAAGCGGTCTTTATCTTCGTCGGTTTGGTCGGCGGTGGCATACTCATCTACATGGGCGCGGACCTGCTTCGCTCCAGGAACAAGTCCATCATGGTCTGTGATGCGAACAAGGGTAAGATAGTCACGTCTGGCTTCATCATGACCGCGGCAAATCCCTATTGGCTAATATGGTGGGCTACGGCCGGCGCCGCCCTAGTGGCTGGTGCGGTGACCTTCGGGTGGATCATGCTCCCCCTTTTCATCATCGTGCACGTGAGCGTGGACCTGATCTGGTACCTGGCAGTGTCCTATTCCGTCAACCGCTCCAAGGATATGTGGGCCTCCAAGTGGCATAAGTGGCTGTTCGTCGCCTCAGGAGGCATCATGCTCTTCTTCGGTGCGTATTTCATAATATCAGCGGCTGGCAAACTCATTTAGATGGCCAGCGCGCAACTAATTTGTAAGGGCGCTCGGATATATCTCTGATCCCCGGGATGTCCAAGACCTACAAAGACCACAAAATCTACTGCTGTTTCACCCTTAACAGGCTAGTCTCCGAGCTAGGCATAGATCTATACCAGGAAGGGCTCGAAGGCAAGCTTGATTCCATCCTAGCCTCCCACCCGCACGGCATCTCCAAGGAGGAGATAAAGCATGAAATCCGCTCCAATCATTTCATGACCAACAAGGTGCTGGAGAGGCTGCAGGAGGACGGTCTGGTCAGAATCGAGGAGAGGGATGGCCGTTATGAGGTCTCCATCACGCGGGAGGGGGTGCTTTACGTTCGCAAGTACAACGAGTTCTTCCTCTCCATCTATCGAGAGCAGATACAGGAGCATTATCGATATCGCGGCCTTCCTCATTGGGCTCGAGGCGTGGAAAAATAGGGGCCATCCGCCACATAGGGAATGAACTCGTAGGTGCCATCCTGGTTCTCGATGACCAGCTCCAAAGTGCTGGCGTAGTTCCTGGCCCTATGGGAGAACTTCACCGTGGCTCCGCCGAGGAAATGGAACGCCTCTTCGCTCAGGTCCTGCAATGGCGTCCTGGTCCAAAGGGCGATCACCCGGGAGGGCGGCAGCTTGGTCGCCTGGGAGACGTCCTCGGCGGCACGTTGGAGCGAGGCCAGGTCCTCAGGCCGAGGAGGCCCCTGGAAGCATTTGATGAATAGCTGGTATCCTGGATATCCCACCCCTAAGAGCTTCCAAAGCACGCCAGGCTTCGATGAGAGGTAGGCGTCGAAGTTATAGAAGACCGAGGATGCCCCCCTTTGAATCGATGGGGCTTGGTATTGATGCATGGCTATGGCGCCCGCCATCGAAGGATTGCGAGCCCTGATCAGCTCCAGAAGCCTGATCACCGCCGTTTCTCCTTTGGGAACGTAGATGATTGGGTCATCGTTCCTCACCCTGACGATAGCTGCATGCCTGAGGCTGTAATACCGCATGAAGTCGCCTAGGTTCCTGAGCATGGCCAGGGCCAGGATGCCGATGATGAATAGGAAGAGCACGACCAGGGCGAGGATGAAGTTGCTGAACAGCAGCGCCAGCATCAGGATGAAGGAAATGACCAGCCAGACCCCGATGAAGATCGTGGCATAGGTCACGAGCTTGCGGATCCTGGGCACCTCCCGGTTCACCTCTTCCGCTAGGTCGAAGACAGCGGTAATAGGGTTGTCAACGGCCCGGATGTCCCTCTGGCTCATTCCCTTTGAACTCGTGCTCCATCTATTTAAAAAGTTAGGGAAGATTGTTGAGTAACAATCCTACGTGGCGTCTCATTATCATTCCTGCCGGTCAAGATCACAGAGGTGTAAAGATGAAGACGACCCTCATCGCAAGCGCTTCGCTCATGTTGGCACTAGTCCTTCTCACTGGAGGGTTGAGTGGCGTCGTGAGCGCGGCGAGCGAGCCTGATCCGATGGACCGGATCAAGCTCGAGACCGGGAGTACGAATGAATGGAACGGCGGGGACTACGTGGCCGTGAACATGACGGACGGGATGAACTACGCATGGTTCGGGGTGATCTATGGCACCGAGGAGCATCCAGCGCCCATCACCATCGTCAGCGCCAACCTGCGCTACCTAGGCGGTGCGCAAGTGGTCAATGAGGACGGTCAGACGGTCCTCAACCAGGTGCCCATACCGGTGCTCACGGCCTTCGGGCAGTCCCTATTCGCCCTGCTGGAATTCGACGACACTGGTTACGAGGTGCCAGTGCTGGGCAGCTACGGGGCCGGGAATGGCCTGTTCGACTTCAGCGGCCCCACGCTCTGGTCCGGCCAGGGGAGCTTCGAACCGGTGTACAAGTACGTGGACCTGACGCGAGCCTGGACACTGTCCGAGATAGAGACGAAGGTGGACGACCTGAACCACTCCAAGTCCTTCGCCTTCTCCCTGAGCGCCCAGGACGTGCTCTATGCCAAGGTGTGGGACCCTGAGCTGTGGACCTACCGCAACGGCACCGAGGCCGACGGCGTGGTGGAGAACCTGGAGTTCCGCTTCCACATCGACGCTTCTGCCGAGGTCATGACCAAGGCCGTGCCCTTCTACAAGGTCACCATAAAGGACGGTCACGTGACCGCCTCCGAGGAGATCGCTCCGCGCAACTTCACCGCCACCAATGTGCAATGCGGCGTGAAGTACGACCACGTGATCCAAGGTTGGGATGCCTACGAGGGCGCCGGCGACCCCAAGCTGATGCTGGAGAACGTGGTGGCCTTCGGGATGGTCGTCCCGGAGATTGTCGAGGAATGGTACAATGCTCAGTTCGTCAAGCAGAACATCGAGAACGGGGACGGAGCATTGGAGTACACCGTTGATGGCGCCACCAAGGTGGTGAAGGAGCAGGACGATCTGCCCCGGCAGTCCATTCAGGTCATGAGCAACACCGAGATCTCCTCCAAGGACAACTGGGAGAGATGCGGTCGGCTGACCTGGGTGAGCAACGTCACCGTGGACGGGAGCGAGGAGCAGATGCACTACCAGATCCACGTCGGGGACAAAGGCAACGTCCTTATAGGGCAGAACGCCGAGGGCCATGACGGCCACCTCAAGCTACTGGTCATCTTGGGCGGATACATCTATCCCATGGGCGTGGACGTGATGCATGACCCTTCGGTCTTCGCTGAGGCCTTCCAGATCTCGGACGACGCTCTGAGGATCTTCGTGGTCATCATGCTCGTCGGCGTTGTGGTGGTATGTTCGGCCATGCTCCTGGCCTTACTGCTGATCAGGCGTATGAACCGGAAAGGCAGTGATAAGTTCAACTACCGCTCACCGCCTGGATACAAGCAATAAACCCTTCCTCCCTCTCTTTTTTTCTTTTTTGGGAGAGGTCAATCCCCTCTGCCTATGGCCATCATCCGCTCCAGTGGTACGCGGGCGCGCCGCATTACATCCACTGGCAAGGTTATCTCATGCTTCAAGCCCTCGAGCGAGGACAACACTGAGGCCAGGTCGATGCGCTTCATGTTGGGGCAGACCATCCCCGGGATGGAGAAGAACCTCTTGCCCTGGGTTTCCTTCTTCAGCCTGTGCAGGAGCTCCCTCTCTGTGACGATGATGAACTCCTTGTAGGGGGATTCCTTCACGAACTTGATCATCCCCTCGGTGGACTTCACCGCATCCGCTATGTCCAGTACCTCAGGGCGGCATTCAGGGTGGGCCAATACCTTGGCCTGGGGATGAAGTTCCTTCTCCTTGAGCACTTGAGCTGGGGTGACGGAGTTATGGGTGGGGCAGAACCCTGGCCATAGGATCATTTCCTTGTCCCTCACTGACCTCTGCACCCATTTTCCGAGGTTCTCGTCGGGGACGAAAATGACCTTATCGGACCGCAGCGAGGAGACGACCTTCACCGCGTTAGAGGAGGTGCAACACACGTCCATCTCCGCCTTGGTGGCGGCGGAGGAGTTCACGTACCCGACGACCTCCGCACCAGGGTGCCGCATCTTCAGTTCTAGCAATCCTTCCACGTCCAGCATGGCTGCCATGGGGCATTGGGCGTCGAGCTTAGGGAGGAGTACGGTCTTGGACGGATTGAGCACCTTGGCGCTCTCCGCCATGAAGTCCACCCCACAGAAGACGATCACGTCAGCCTCGGTCCTGGTCGCGTGCATGCTCAAGCCCAGGGAGTCTCCAACGAAGTCGGCGATATCCTGCACCTCTGGCACTTGGTAATTATGGGCCAGGATGACCGCGTTCCTCTCTGCCTTCAGCCTCTTTACCTGGGCGACCAGGGACATGCTCCTTCCCATAATGCTCGCCATATTAAAAATTTGGGCGAGGTAGATCGGTCGATTCTTCTCGCTTATGGATTTGAATCCTGTGCTGGTGATGCGTATAAAGAAAGTTATATGTCAACTCAGCTTGATGTGAAGGACCAGGAGCGAAGGTATCGAGCATGAAGGTCAAGGTCAACCGGAGATACTGTAAAGGGTGCAACCTCTGCGTGCGGGTATGCCCCAACCGGGTCTTTGACGAGGGTATGGAAATAAGCGAGCGGGGGTACATCCCACCAAACATTGCCCACCCTGAGAGATGCGCGAACTTCAAGCGCAAGACCAAGAAGAACGCAGTGTGCGAGATGTGCGTTCTAACATGCCCAGACCAAGCGGTGGGCTGGGAAGAGGAGGCGGGTGCTGAAGGATGAGGCTCCCCCCAGGGACGCATTTCATGCAGGGCAATGAGGCCTGTGTCGAGGCTGCCCTCTGGTCAGGGCTCTCCTTCTATGCTGGCTATCCCATCACGCCTTCGACGGAGATCGCGGAGGGGTTGGCCATGCGCATGCCCGAGGAAGGGGGAGCGTTCCTGCAGATGGAGGACGAGATCGCTTCCATATCCGCCTGCATCGGCGCGTCTTGGGCCGGTGCCAAGGCGATGACCGCGACCTCTGGCCCTGGCTTCAGCCTGATGCAGGAGAGCATCGGTTATGCGGCTATGACCGAGACGCCCGTCGTCATCGTGGACGTGATGCGGGGCGGACCTTCCACAGGGTTGCCGACCATGGTGGGCCAGGGGGACGTGATGCAGGCCAAATATGGCTCCCATGGGGATTATCCGGTCATCGCTCTGGCCCCTTCCAGCGTCCAGGACACCTTCGACCTGACCATCAGAGCGTTCAACCTCTCGGAGAAGTATCGGGTCCCGACCATCCTCTTGACGGACGCGGAGGTCGGTCATATGCGAGATAAGTTCGTCGTTCCCCCGCACTTGGAGATCATCGATCGCCGGGTCCGAACGGACAAAGTCTGGCATGATGGGTTCGCCTATGACGAGACGCTGGTGCCAAAGATGCCCATCTTCGGGAAAGGATCCCGCGTGCATGTCACAGGCCTTTCTCACGACATCGCGGGTTACCCTAGCAGCGATGTCGAGGTGCATGAGGAGCTGGTGAGGCGCCTCCAGGATAAGGTCGACCGGCATCGTGATGACATCTGCTCCTTGGTGGCCCACCGCCCGGGATCGAAATGCATGCTCGTATCCTATGGCTCGCCCAGCTTCGCCGCTTGGGAGGCCATGATGGAGAGCGAGGACATCGGCCTAGTGGACCTCAAGACCCTCTGGCCCTTCCCTGACAAGATGCTGGCGAAGGCGATCTCTGGGAGCTCCGACGTGGTAATGATTGAGCTGAACCTGGGGCAAATGTTCCGCGAGGTCCAGAGGGTGGCGTGCAATGAGGGGTGCAAGAAGGTACGCCTATTCTCCAAGGTGGGCGGGGAAGTCCCCAGGCCGTCTGAGATTACTAGCTTCATCAAGGGAGGCGGATGAGGTTGGAGTTCTTCGACCTGTTCCGAGAGGATCGTTGGCCGCACATGTTCTGTCCAGGTTGCGGCATTGGCACGGTGATGAACTGCTTCCACCGCGCCTACTCCGACCTGAATATGGACCAGGACAGGACGGTGTTCGTCTCTGGCATAGGATGCGCCTCGCGAATCGTTGGTTACGTCAGGGCTGACAGCATCCATACCACCCATGGCCGTGCCCTGGCTGTAGCGACCGGTATCAAGCTTGCCAATCCTGACCTGAACGTGATCGTCTTCTCTGGGGATGGTGACATCGGCGCCATCGGAGGGAACCACTTCATCAATGCGGCCCGGCGCAACGTGGACATCAGCGTGTTCTGCATCAACAACTACACATATGGCATGACAGGTGGCCAGGTCTCGACCACGACCCCCTATAAGTCCTTCTCCACCACCACGCCCTATGGCAACAAGGAATACCCCTTTGACCTTGCCGAGGTGGCCGTGGCTTCAGGGGCGAATTATGTTGCTAGATGGACCATTAGGAACGTCAAGGAGCTCACCACTAGCATGATGAAAGCGATGCAGAAGAAGGGATTTTCCTTCGTGGAGATAGCTTCCCCCTGCCCCACCTCGTTCGGACGACGCAATCGCATGGCCGACCCTACGCAGATGTTCGAGTGGCTGAAGATCATAGCTGTGCGAAAAGAGAAGAGCCAGGCCTGGGGCCTCGACCAGCTCGACCTGAACATCGAAGGACGAATCACCATAGGTGAGTTCATCGAAAGGAACCGCTCGCCCTATGGATTGATCGCCTGATTCAGGTAGTTCTGGGCAATCGATGCTAGGGCGAGTCTGAAAATATCGTGCCCGATTCGCTCGAACCCAAAGGTAAAGGAAACAGTGGAATAGTGATGATCAAACATGTCCAAATCTCAGGACATCAGCACATCCTGTATCCGTTGGCAAATGGCCTCGGATGCAACATCAACCGGCACGATTTCAATCTCCTTTGCCTCCTGCACACCTAATCCAAGCTCTACAGCCCTGCGTATCTGGTCCTGCATGAATACTGGGCGTCTCTCAATCTCGGGTGTGGTGCCGTGCATCTTGAGGGCGGCCACCCCGACGGCGTCCAAAGCCACCCGGTCCTTTGAAGCGAAGGTGAGATTTGCCTTCCAAAGGGCGCCATGCATCGGTCCTCCCGTGTAGAAGGCTTCAACGCCGTCCATAATTACTAGGTTTGGCTCATAGGCGTAATTCATCTCGGCGATCATCTCCCTCTGATATTTGGAGGTATGGAGCTCGTCCATGTTTTTCCTATGCACCATTCCCGTGGCCAGCTTTAGGGACATTGTGAAGTGACCACCATACTGATGCGTCTTGAGGCAGCAGAGGCAGATGACCCTGTCCGCCCTCGTTACCGGACGAGCGAAGAGGAAACCATCCCTCCAGTGGCTGCCCGGAGGTTGGAAGCTCTTGTACATCTCGTCCGACATCTCGTCGAAGACCAGGCACTCGAACCCTTCTTCCTCCCCTAGCTCGAAGAGGCCTTTTTTCTCAAAGACCTCCCTGGTATCCATGGGGCCGCTTCGGTCGGCCACGATGACCTGTCTTGGATGGTCTGGGTTGATCATCTCCAGCAAGGAGCTGAGAGTGTCGATGTGAGTGGATCCAGGGGAGGGATCGGAGGTGTTGAGGTTTGGCTTGATCAGAACCTCCTTATCTTCCATGAATGGCATGCCGACCGCTGTCGCCACCTCCTTCGTCGCCGCGGCGCGGTTGGTGCTCAGAGCCACTGCTACCTTAGCTCTAGTCATTACTACCTGACCCCAGAGCCCATGGATCTCGCGGGGTAAAGAGGTTTCCAGACCATTAGGAAAAAAATATGACCGGAAGGAACGAATGCCTTAGGCATGGAAGTCAAGGCGCGTTTCTCCGTGGCATCCTCGGGTGAGGTGAAGGCGATGGGCGATGCCACCATCGTCCTAGGGCCGGAAGAGCTGGTCATCAGTCCTTCATCAGGTGGCCCGATGCATATCTCCCTCAGGGACGTCATTTCGGTCGTGGAGGGAGAGTACCGCATCAATGTCAAGCTCCGCTCATCGGAGGAACTTACGCTCTTCAACCTCGGTTACAAGTACGAGGACATGGTAAGAGCGATATTCCGTGATATCAACGAGCTGGAGCTGCAGGACCTGTTGATGGAGGAGAAGCTCATCAAGCAAGGGGTGAGGTGCGATCTCGCCATCTCAAGGAATGGACGTAGGGAGGAGCTGGGCAAAGCTGAGGTCCGGCTCTATCAGACAGCCATGGTTATCATGCCTGATCGATCGGGGATCCAAAGGGCTAGGTTCGCTGACGTCCAGTTGATTGAGGCACGCGACTTCCAGCTCATGGTGCGCATGGAGTCAGGCTCCGTCATCGAAATCAGCAAGCTTGGACAGGAGCTTGATCCGCTGCGAAAGGGCATCGCCGACAACGCGGCGGACCTTTCCGCCCAGGTGCAGAGGACGATCAAGGACGCACACCCCGCTGCGAGCCTGGAAGGAGTGCAGGCTGCATCTCGGCTCATGAAGGAAGGCCGTCCGGCGGGAAAGGCGGAGTTGGAGGCGGCCTGCCCTGGTCTCTGGAGTGCCCTGGAGAAGAAGCTGTCGGGATATTTTATCGGCGAGGAGTACGCTCATCTCCGGGGAATGGCACGGGTCGATGAGGTCCGCATCGGGATAAAGCGGTCGCTGCACAAGGAGGAGGCGCAGGACTACGTCTTCTTCCTAGCTCCAATTTATTCGTTGGACAAGGGGAAGGGCGGGAACGCCGTTGCCTTCGAGGCCTCCTCAGGCGAGGACGAGGGACGGGCAACCTACTTCTTCCGCATCTGGAGCCGGAAGCAATATCCGCTCGTGGACCTGACTTCCATGGACCGGGAGGCTCGTGTGGAAGTAACCTCGCTGGCCACAGGCCTGAACGCCATCAATTTCCGGAGGGAGCCGATCTATCTCGCCGAAGATAGGCTCTATGCCCCTGAATATTCCAAGTACAGGTACGCGGTCATGCGCGTGCCTGAGCTCAGGGCGCTGAGGGAGCGCTTCATCGGCAGGGTCATGCACTCTTCGCTCGAGCAATGGAAGGGGGACGTCGTCGCCCTCTTGGACTTCAATGTGGCCCAAAAAGACGATTCCGTGAGATGGAAGAAGTCCGACGAAGGACAGTAATAGCGGTTTGGGGATAGCGTTGGGGGATCGGTCGATGAAGTACTCACAGGGCAAGACGGGTCGCGTTTTCGTGCTCCGCCTGGAGGACGGAGAGGTCATTCACGAGGTGCTGGAGAGCTTTGCAGCGGAGCGCAGGGTCGAAGCCGCGGTGATCACGATAGTAGGCGCCGCTGACAAGGGAAGCAGATTGGTAGTCGGGCCGAAGAGGGGGGACGACTTGCCCCCAATCCCCATGGAAAGGCAATTGAACGAGGCCTACGAGATCGAAGGGGTTGGCACCATCTTCCCCAACGAGGATGGGAAACCGGTGCTGCACATGCACATCGCCTGCGGCCGTGACGACATCAGCATCACCGGCTGCGTGCGACGTGGCGTCAAGGTCTGGAAGGTGGCAGAGGTGGTGATCATCGAGCTCCTGGGGGTCACTGCCCGCCGCGAGGTCGACGCTAAGACGGGGTTCGAACTGCTAGTACCGAGACGGCCTTCGATGACCGACCTCACCCGCCATGCCATGGAGCGATGAAAGTTAGGCAATCTATTTCTATCATCGAATGGAATAGATTTAAGGCCTGCGCGAATCTCCTGGTGGAAAGGCGTGGGCTGGGGGGTAAGGGGCATGGTAGGTTTCAAGAAGCCGTGCAAGTACTGCAACCAACTCGTTGACCCAGATGCCAACGTCTGCCCATACTGCGGCAAGGTCAACCCGACGGACAGCGCGCGCTGCCCCAAATGCAGGGCACCCATCGAGAAAGGCCAGCAGGCTTGCCAGAACTGCGGGCTGTCATTGCTGACCACCTGCCCCAGCTGCTCGAAACCCACCTTCTTCGGCGATTATTGCGTCAATTGCGGGGCAAGGCTGATGGTAACATGCCCCAAGTGCAGGACGCAACAGCCCCCCCTGGGGGATAGGTGCATCAAATGCGGTAAGCCACTTTATGGAGGGAAGCGATGACCAACGGGAAGCTAGTATCGTTCACTTCGAACATGGAGGACAACAGCACGGACGCGGGTTTTCAGTTCACCTTCTTCTGCGACATCTGCCGGGAAGGATACAAGACCCGCTTCATCGAGTCCAAGACCTGGAAGAAGAAGGGCCTCTTCCAGGGGATCGGTAAGGCGGCAAGCGCCGTCGGCTCCCTAACGGGGAAGTACTCACTGGGACATGCCGCGGACCAAGGAACGGACATCGTCTCCCACAAATACGAGGGCATGTCCCCGGAGTGGCACAAGGAGCACGAGCAAGCCTTCGAACTGGCTAGCAACGAGGCCAAGGGCCATTTCAAACGCTGCCCCCGTTGCCACAAGTACGTCTGCGACAACGACTGGAACGAAGAAGGACAGCTCTGCACCGACGACGCCCCGCGGGAGGCGGTGGAGGTCTCCGCTGCCAGGGCGGAGAAGATGAAGCAGGACATCCAAGAGAAGGCACAGCAGACCCAGGTGTTCACGGGGGAGATCGACGCACGCCAGACCCTATGCCCCAAGTGCGGGAAGCCTGCCGGCCAGGGTAAGTTCTGCAACAACTGCGGCGCGCCCCTGGGCATGATCGAGTGCAAGAAGTGCGGGGCCAAATCTTCAGCGGGCACAAGGTTCTGCGGGGAATGCGGTACACCGCTCTAGCCTAGGCCCGGTCAAGCCCCAGCGGCTCAGGCTTGAGGGAAGGTAAGCTCAAAGACCGTGCCTTTGGGTTGGTTGTCCTCCACGGCCACCTTGCCGCGGTAGCGCTCCACGGCCTTAGTCACCAGGTAAAGACCGAGCCCGGTTCCGGCATTGGCACCGTAGCTGAACCCTTCATCGAATATGTGGTCCTTGACCTGGTGGGGGATGCCGATGCCATTGTCGGCGATGCGCAAGTGGCATTTACCATCCTCCTCCCATATTCTGGCTTCGATCCGATCCGCCTTCCCATGAATCATCGCGTTGCGAACGATGTTGTCGATGGCCGAGGGCAGGGCATCGTCAGCGTAGATGGAGCCCTCGCCCTCCACCGAGAAGTCGACCATATATCCGCGCAGGACATTCTCTGTGACCTGGCGAAGGTCATAGACCTTCATCGCGCTGCCCGAGGCCGCTAGGGACTCGAGCTCCTTCATGCGCTTTATCATCTCCACCGACCTGTTCACCGCCTTGGTCGCGGTGGTAAGGAATCGCTCCTGTTTGCTCTTCTGGAACATGTCAAGGGAGCCCGCCACCACCATCAGCTCATTGAGCGTGTCGTGCCTGAGAATACGGTTGACAAGATGCAGCAGGTCGTTCAATTGGATGAGCCGATCTTCCATGGCCTTGCGCTCAGTAATGTCCGAGGCCACCAAGATTATGGAGGTTACTTTCCCGCTTTGGTCAAGTATCGGGGCGGTGGAGATGCTGACCCGACGCTCGCTATCATCCTCGGTCTTGCGATTTAGCTCCACATCGCTCAACGCCTCACCAGCTAGAATGCTTGATTTCAATCGGCGGAGCTCCTCCGAGTCATCATCTGGGAAGAATGGGAATGGCCGACCGCTATCGATGTTGCCCCAGCCGAAAACCCTTTCGGCCGCAGGGTTCCAGGTGTTTATCACCCCGTTGGAATCCAGGCTGACAATGGCCATGGGGGAGGTCTGGATGATGGCCCTTAGCTTGCTTCCGGTCTCCCAGAGCCTTTCCTCTGCCATTTGCCTGGAGGTGATGTCCCTAACGCTGCCGACCAGGGATGAGGGCTCGCCATGCTCGTCAACGAGGACGCGACCAATCGCCTCGACCACCACATATCCCTCCCCCCGCCTAAGACGGAAACGGAAGGTCTGCTGGTCCTGGCCCACGGGCGCATTCTGAAGGTTTTGCAGCATAGATTCCAGATCGTCCGGGTGTATGTGCTCTATCACGTTCTTTCCGATGAGCTCCTCCGGCTCCTTGCCTAATAGGTTCTTGACCGCGGGCGAGACGTAGACCAAATTACCATCTTGGTCAATCTTGACGACCACGTCGAGCGCGCTTCCCATCAGCTCTCGCAACAAGCTGTCGCTTTGGCTCTGGGACTCTTGCAAGACTATGCTGGTTATGTCCGTGGCCGTCACCGCAACGCCAGATATTGCACCATCGTCACCGCTCAGTGGGATGGCATCCAAGGAGAGGTACCTCTTCTTGCCAATGCCGGACTCGATGGCATACCTTTGATTCAAGATCGGCGACCCTGAACGCATAACCATCGAAAATGGAAATCCCTCATCTGCCAGCGGCCGACCGTCCATAGAGGAGATCCGCCAGTTGGGCGAATTATAGGCCATCCCCAGGACCGTCTCGCCGCTCATCCCCATCATCTCTCCGACGATAGGAGTGGCGAAACTGACCTTGCCCCCTTGGTCGAAGACCAGTATCGCCACCGGGCTGGCATCGAGGAGGTGGCGGAACATGCCTAGCTTTTCTGCTAGAGCCGCCTTCTCCATCAGACTGGCCTTTTCCTCATCCTTCTCATCTATGAGGGAGACGGCTTCGGACAAGCTTTCCGCCAGCTCCTGTAGAAGGAATATTTCGCTGTCCTCCATCGCCTCAACGTCCTCGGAGGCGATCACCATTACCGCCCTCAGGTTACCACTGACCACAAGCGGCAAGGCAACGAAGGCGTGCGCGGCCCCGTCCTTCACGGAGCTGGTCAAGACCCTTTCTTTACCGCTCCTCCGCACGATCATCTCGGAGGATTCCTTTACTTGGAAGGAAAGGTCCGCCAGAGCCTCCTTGTTCAAAGTAAGGACGTCAGGCTCGTTTCTCAAAGCGGGCTTAGATGCCTTTGCCACTTCTCTCGCTTCTCCGGACGCGAGGTCGAAGCATCCTACCCATGCGCCAATGTAGCCTCCATGTTTCACCAAAGCGCGACAGATGCCGTCGAGCAGCTCCATCTCGCCGCGAGAATGTAGGATGAGCTGGCTAGTGGCGCTGAGGACCTTTAGGGCCCGGTTGAGCCGCTGCTCCCGCCTTTGCGCTCTCCTCACTTCGGTGATGTCGTGGATGATGGCATATCCGAGGGGGCGGCCCTTGACCCGGAGCATGCCCGAGTCGACCTCGACCTCACGCAACTCACCGCTGGCGAGGCGGTTTGGCATTATGATCTTGGCACTCCTTTCCACATCCCTGTGGCTCATTTGAGCCAGGCCTTCTCTATCTAGGATGGGGTAAGTGTCAGCGATGTTCATCCGCAGCATCTCAGCGCGCGAATAACCGAAGAAGGTGGTGGCCGCGGTGTTCACATCCGCGATGGCTCCAGTCTTGGGTTCGACAAGGATCATCGCCTCCACATTGTCCTTGAACAGCTTCTCATAGATCTCCTCCGATTCCTTGAGCCTCTCCGCCGATTGTCTCTGTTCGATGGAGCGCCTTATCATGTTGAGGAGCTCGGTGAACTGCGCTTTTGGATTCCCACCTTTCTGAAGGTAGAAATCTGCCCCGTTATTCAAAGCCTCTATGGCCACGTCCTCCCTGCCTTTCCCGGTGAAGAGGATGAAAGGGGTGTTTCGACCTTGCATCCTGACCGTCTTGAGGAACTTTATTCCGTCCACGATCGGCATTTGATAGTCGCAGATGATGGCATCGAAATGCCTGGTCTCAATTCGGACCAAGGCGTCCATAGCTGAGCTGCTTGTCTCGACTTCCACGTCCCCCTCGCTTTCCAGGAACTCCTTCGCTATTTCCAAGAGGGAGGGCTCATCATCGACATAGAGGACCGTGATCATCGCAAGGCCTTTAGCTATAGCTGGACTCATCCATGCGCTGCTCTATATTTTACTCTAACTGAATGGGCATCGGAACGTGATTCTGATTATCAAAATAGGTAGCGGTCCTGTCATCCCATCCCAGGCCATCCGGAGCCTTAATATTGCCCAAGACCATCATTCGGATGGTCAGGATGAAGTCGTCCGTTCGCTTTGCTGGCATGGGGGGCCAGGGCATCATCTACGCCGGAATGGCGCTAGCAAGAGCGACCTCATTGTTCGAGCGAAAAGAGGGCAAAGAGATGTTCGCCATCCAGACACAATCCTACGGTCCAGCGGCGCGAGGTGAATCCTCGAAATGCGACGTGGTCATCTCTGACCAGCCGACTTTCTATCCATTTGTGGAGAAGCCAGACTTCTTGGTGCTCATGTCCCAACCAGCTTATGAGAAGTTCATCGAAGATGTTAACCCTGGCACGATCGTGATCCTGGATTCGGAGGGGGTGGAGGGCAGGCCCAACCTCACCTATTACGACATACCCGCCCTGAAACGCGCCGAAGAGCTCGGAAGTCGAGCCGCGGCCAATATGATCATGCTCGGCGCCCTCGTCCAGATATCGGGATTGATCTCTATCGAAGCAGCGATCAAGGCTGTGGCGGAGATGAGCCCGATAGGGGCTTTGGAAGGGAACGAGAGGGCATTGCGGGAAGGGTACCGTCAAGGCAAGACCTTTCAGACCGAGGGATGAGGGCAACATTATAATCCATTCGGAAGGGTATCAAGTCGTCCAGGGAGGGTTCGCCACGGATGGTGCGTTGATCGCTTTGCCGGAGGCCAAAACCAAAGGGCTACTCAAAAAAAGAGGGATACTTACCACCAGTTTCCTTGTCCCGCGCCGTGGCGAGCTGGAGAGGTTACCCTTAACCTATCCTCTGGCAGTGAAGGTTAGCTCCGCCAAGGTGCTCCACAAGACGGAGGTTGGCGGAGTCTTCCTCGATGTGGCGACCCCGGAGGAGCTCATACAAAGGTTTGATCAGATCCGAGCCAAGTTCCCGGACGCCGATGTTCTGGTGGAATCGATGGAGCCAAAGGGGCCAGAGGTTATCGTCGGCCTTCTCCGTGACCGGGATTTCGGCTTATGCATCATGTTCGGAATGGGCGGTGTCATGGCGGAGCTCTACAAAGACGTCTCCTTCCGCAGATTGCCGATCTCCAGGAAGGATGCGGAGGAAATGCTGGAGGAGAGCAAGGCTTCTGCATTCTTCCAGGGCTTTCGGGGATTCGTCGCCGACCGCGAGGCGATGCTGGACCTATTGGGGAAGGTCTCGAGCTTGGGCATGGAGACCAAGGGTCTGGAACAATTGGACTTGAATCCAGTCATCCTCAGGGAGAAAGGGTACGTCGTCGTTGACGCGAAGATGGTCCTGAATGGGGGGTGAGCATATGGCGACGAGCAGGTCGAGAAGGGAGGAGCTGGCTGCCAAGTATTTCAATTGCAGCCCCCGGGAGAGGGCGGTGTTCGAGGCTGGCATCAAGCTAGGTACCATTTACCATCAGTTCGTCGGCACCCCAGTTTGCGCCGCCAACGCGGACATCCTCGAAAGGGCCATGGAGGATGGGGTCAAGGTGCAGCCGTTCGTGAAGGACGTCAGGGTGAGGATCGACCGGGCGGCGCTGCGCAAGAAGCGGGATGAGTTCGATTATCAGACCCTTACCGGTAGCATGCTGGACGTCACCCTGGTCATCCAGGTGGAGAACGTTCGAGCTGTGGCGGAGATGAGGTACGTGAACGAGCTTCGCTACCCCCTCATGTACGTCAAGGAGATATCCGAAGTCTAAATGTTCGCGTCCGGGCTCGACCATGACAGAGGTCTGGTAGATGACGATTGATCATGGAGCTTGGTCTGGCTCATCCCTCTTCTCGTCTGCGCGGTCCGATCCCTCCTGCCGCCGCATCTCAGAGATCTGACCTTGCAGCCTTTCCCTATGGACCAAGAGCTGCATCTCCATCCTTCTCATGAAGTTCCATGGTCGGGTTGCGGCCACTATCCCCCCTGCCAGGATCAGGGCGATTCCCAATGCCTTCAACAGGGAGGAATAGCTCTCGGGCCAGGGTAACAGAATCAAGAGTACGCCTGCCCCCGCCAATAAGGCGGAGAGGAACAGGACCTCAAGACGAACCCTCTTCCATGCCGGACCTTGGCCGATGGAAGCAGGCGATGCTTCGACCATAACGCCCTCGATAATCGCCCCGGGGCGATAATAAATGATTCCGATTGGATAGCCAATGGAGCCTTCCAGCATAATGGCATCAGAAAAAGGTAGTTAAGTATGAAATGCCATTACACCCTTCTATCGGACGCAGGCGGACTAGCGCTCGGTTTTATCCTATTCGGTGGCAAGATGAATAGCATCAAGATTGGTATCACTGGACTTCCGGGTGCTGGTAAGACCCATGCCCTCATCAAGGTCATCGAGATGCTCGAGGCGGAGGAGCTCACGGTGGGCGGCATGATCACAGAACCCATAGTCGATGACAACCGCCGCGTGGGATTCTCCATCATAGATTGGAGGACCAAGGAGAAGGAGGTCCTAGCCCACATGGACATCCAGAGCAAGTTCATGGTAGGCAAGTTCGGCGTGGACCTTAGCGTGCTGGAGAATGTGGGGGTCAATGCCTTGATGAAGGCATGCGAGGAGTCCGATGTCATTGTGATAGACGAGGTGGGCAAGATGGAGGTGGAGTCGGAGAAGTTCGTCTCGGCCGTCAAGTTCGCCCTGGACGTTGAGAAACCCATGCTTCTCACCTTGCACAAGAAGTCCCGCAACCCTCTTTTACAGGACATAAGGAGGCGGGACGATGTGCGCATCCTGGAGGTCACCCCGATAAACCGCAACCTTTTGCCTTACAAGATTATGAAGCTCATGAAGGGAGAGCTCTTGTGAGTGGTCTACCCGATGCCATAGAGACCGAGGAGGGGAGGACGCGCCTGCTAATACCCGCGGCGCACTCTTCGAGGGGGCCGGGCAAGCGCCTGGGATGCGTGTTCTTCAATGCCCAGATGGCCTTCAACCGCGACGTCTCCGTTATGCTCTTCCGGACCTTGAACATCAAGGGTTCGGCCCTGGATGCCATGGCTGCCACCGGCGCCAGGGGCATCCGGTTGGCCAACGAGTGCCCTGGCGTGTACCGCATGTTCATTAACGACAAGGATCCCAGGGCCTTTCATTATATACAGGCGAACATAGAGCTAAACGCCCTCGAGAACTGCGAGGCCAGTAATCAGGACCTGCGCTGTCACTTGGCCTCCAAGGTCCACGATTACATTGACATCGATCCGTTCGGGACGCCCGCGCCATTCGTACAGGCGGCCTTCCAAGGATTGAAGCGGAATGGCGTGCTGGCCGTTACCGCTACGGACACGGCGCCTTTGGCCGGTACACATGTCAAGAAGTGCGTGCGGAGATACATGGCCCGACCGCTGAGGAACGTATTCGGCCACGAGACCGGCCTGCGCATTCTGATGGGGTACTTGGCGAGAGAAGCCGCCCAGCTGGATAAGGGAATCAGGCCTTTGCTCTGCTATTATGCTGACCATTACTTCCGTTGCTTCGTCAGGGTTCCGGAGAGCGCGGCGGCAGCGGACGAGTCCCTGACCAACCTTGGCCACCTAACCTATGATCCAAGCAATCACGAACGCTCTTGGTCCAACCAGCCGTCCGCAGGGGCCCTAGGTCCAATGTGGTTGGGACCTTTGCATGAACGTGCCACCCTCTCGGACATGAATGCCGACGAGGGTTTGCAGGAGCGCTCCAGATGCTTGAAATACCTAGGGCTATGGAGGGAGGAGCTGGAAACTCCTTTCTTCTACGAGAACAACGAGCTCTCCTCGATGCTCAAGGTATCCCCTCATGTGCTGGATGAGGTCATCGAACGATTGAACCAGGTGGGACATGCCTCCAAGACCCATTTCTCCCCGACCGGCTTCAAGACCGACCTCCCCCTAAAGGAAGTTTGCAGCGCATATCTGGATATGGCCTAAATGGCACCGAACGATTTATCTACCTCTCGGAGGATGCGAGCGCGGTGAAGGCTTGAGCACGCTCGCGGTCATCGGCACGCAATGGGGTGACGAAGGCAAGGGCAAGATCACGGATTATCTGGCGCAGGATGCGGAAATGGTCGTGCGCTATCAGGGTGGTGCCAATGCGGGCCACACCATTGAGA
Organism: uncultured Methanomassiliicoccaceae archaeon; assembly: GCA_964354665.1. GTDB lineage: Archaea > Thermoplasmatota > Thermoplasmata > Methanomassiliicoccales > UBA472 > JAJRAN01. The sequence continues at coordinate 31,044 of CAYHAO010000004.1, forward strand.
TTGGAAAGGAGGTGTTCGCCCTGCACCTGCTCCCATCGGGAATCCTCAGGCCAGGAATCATAAATGTCATCGGCAACGGGGTGGTCGTGGACCTCGAGGCCCTGGAGGAAGAGATGGCCAAGGTGAAGGCCAGCGGCCGTTCCATGGAGGGGCTCCGCATCTCGGACAGAGCAAACGTGGTGATGAGATACCATCGTCTCTTGGACGGCGCGGAGGAGCGCCAGCGCGGCGCGAAGGGCGTCGGTACCACCGGACGCGGCATCGGGCCATGCTATGCTGACAAGGTCGCTCGCCAAGGCATCAGAGTCTGTGATCTCTTGGAGGAGGACGAGCTCAGGGACAAGCTGGACGCCGTCTATCCTTTGAAGGAGAGGCAGCTCGCGGCCCTGGGAGGAGAGGGGATGCCGACGAAGGAGGAGCTGCTGCGAAAGCTCCTATCCCATGGCAAGAAGCTAGATCGCCATATTTGCGATACGTCGGTCCTGGTGAACGACGCCATCAAGAAGGGCATGAAGGTAATGTTCGAAGGCGCACAGGGAACCATGCTGGACATAGACCATGGAACCTATCCTTTCGTGACCTCCTCGAGCTGCATTGCCGGCGGCATCTGCACTGGCGTCGGCATCGGGCCTTCGCTGATAAACGAGGTGGTCGGCGTGATGAAGGCCTACACCACTAGGGTTGGGTCAGGTCCTTTCCCCACTGAGCTCACCGATGAGATGGGTGAGATGCTCATGACCAAAGGGGGCGAGTTCGGGGCCACCACCGGTCGGCCCAGGCGCTGTGGCTGGCTGGACCTGGTCATCGTCCGTCACGCAGTTAGGTTGAACGGATTGTCGGGCCTTGCCGTCACCAAGCTGGACGTGCTTGGAGGAGTTGGCAAGATCAATATATGCACCGGCTATGAGATCGACGGCAAGCTCGAGGAGAGCTTCCCAGCCTCGCTGAGCCGGCTGCAAAGGGCGCGCCCCGTCTACCAGCAGCTGCAGGGATGGGAGGAATTCTCCGCGGGCAAGGGGGCCGATTGCGCTGCCAAGGGCTATGAATCCCTGCCTTCGAACCTCAAAGCCTACCTCGATTTCGTCTCCAAGAACGTGGGAGCCCCCATTCGGATAGTCTCCTTGGGCAAGGAGAGGGACGAGACCATCGACCTTCGCTCTCGGAAGAAGCAAGCGGTCAATTCATTCTACTGATCCTGGGCTCGCCCCCGCCCATTCCTGGCTCGGTGGATTCATTCTAGCTTGGCCAGGTCGAACCCCGTGGAACCGATGGGCTTGGTGGCGTCGATTCCCATCTTGGAGGTTGTCCCTTCCGCCGAGGGGTCCAAGGAGGACCCGGCCGCGTTCTTCACGACCACCAGGCCACGGTGTGCCTGGAACCTTGTGGCCACGGCCCACTCCACCTGCCGGTCATCATAGATGTCCACGTCCTGGTCCACGATTATGACCTTCTTCAAGGATGGATGGCCGGTGAAGGCGGCCATTATGGCATTCACGGCGTCCCCCTCCTTGTTCTTGGTGATGCTGACCACTCCATGCAGCCAGCAACAACCTCCTTCCGTCAATCGCACCCCATGCACCAAGGGAACGACCTGGTTCACTGATTTGAATATCGCTGGTTCCCGGGGCAGGCCCATGAGAAGATAGTGCTCCAGCCCTCCTGGCAGGACGATTTGGAAGATGGGGTCCCTGCGCATATAGACACGGTCCACCTTGAACACTGGCTGCTTGCGGACGTCATCATAGGTGCCAGTGATGTCAACGAACGGGCCCTCCTCGACCATCTCTGCGGTCAGTCTTCCCTCCAGCACATACTCGGATTGCGCTGGGACGACCAGCCCTGAGCGCAATTTGGCTACCTCCAAGGGGTGACCGGTGCATTCCTGGTTCAACGCCGAGGCTATTTCCATCTCATCCTGGAGGAAATCAGTGGAAGTGGCGGCGGCCAGGAGAAGGGACGGGCTCAGCCCGATGCAGAACGCCACGGGGAGATCCTTCCCCTTGGCCAAGGAGGCCTTGTACATGGTGTAAAGATGTCTGGGAACCAACCTAATGGCAAACCTTCCTTTGTCCAAAAGCATCAGTCTGTGGAAGGAAACGTTCCTTTTACCATCGAACTCGGATACCGCGACGCCAGCGGTTATGTACCTACCACCATCCTGGGGATAGAACTTGGGGACGGGCAGCTTGGTTAGGTCCACCTTCTCCGAGACCTTGTCGTTGAAGCCCGGGGCCTTGACCTCGGAAGGGGGGAGCGGCTTTGCGCTCGCTCGGAGCAGCTTGGGCACCAGCTCCTGAGGCTCAATCCCGAGAGCGGCGCAGACGCTTTCCCTGGTGGAATACAGGTTGCCAACGGCCTCCCCTCCATTCAAATCCATGAATCTGACTACCCGATTCTGGTTCTCGAGCAATATGCGGGTGACCCCATAGGCAACTTCGACAGGTTCGCGGATTACAAGAGGGTTCTTGGCGCAGGAGACTATGCCACGAAGGGACATAATTCACCCATATCGGAGAGGCGGTATAAATCCCTCCTCAACCCCTGGCCCGAAAGAGCATCAAAATATCTGAAACAGAGCATTCGCTAGCCCTCCTAACATGAACGCTATGGTGACGGAGGCCAAGGTGATCTTCAGGGCGTCCTTCCAGCCGAACTCCCTCGATAGCACCGCCAAGGCGGAGAGGCAGGGCATATAGGTCGCCATTATGAGGGCGAAGATGAAAAGCTGCTCTGGGGTCATGACCTGGGACAGGTCCGCGGTGCCGAATAGCACCACTAAAAGCTGAAGGCCCATCTCCTTGCGCAATATCCCGAAAATCAACGCGATTATGGTTATCGGGGGTAGGCCAAGGAAACCTTCCGTGAATGGTGCCAATGGTTCAACAAACGCCTGCAATATACCATATGCCATGAGAATTTCCAGGATTATGCTTCCCACCAGCAATATGGGAAATGCCACGACGAAGAAGTCCTTGGTCCTGATCCAGGTCTTCCAAAGTACGTTCCGGGGATGAGGCCAGGTCAGTTCGGGGATCTCCATGGCCAAGCTCGTTGGCTCGAACTTCAGCATCTTGTGCAGCAACCTGCCCAGCACCAGAAGGATGGCTATTAGGATCACATAGATGCCCAAGGCCCAGATGGCCCCGGCGAACGTTCCGACCGTCCCGATGATGACCGCAGTCTGGGCGGAGCAAGGAATGGCAATCACGATCACTATGGCCAGGATTAGGCGCTCCCTCTTCGACTCCAAGACCCTTGTGGACAGGATCGCGGGAACGTTGCAGCCCATGCCCACGATCATCGGGATGACCGCCCTGCCATGCAGCCCGATGTGATGCATGACCCCGTCCAAAAGCACCACCACCCTCGGCAGGTATCCCGTGTCCTCCATTATCCCCAGCATCAGGTAGAACAGCATGATGTAGGGGATGACTATGGCCAGGATGGCCTGCAAGGATAGGTCGATCCCCAATGCTATCGCCTCAGCCAACGGCCCGCCAATCTCCTCGGCCAGCCTGAGGAAGAAGTCGCCAATGGTTGCGTTGTAGATGCCGAGGAGGGCGCTCTCCAGGAATCCGCCCACAAAAACGATGATGAGGAACATCGCGCCAAGGACGGCGATCAGGATCGGTATCCCAGTGTGCGGGCGTAGAGTTGCGTCCGAGAAGCGATGAGACAGCTTTCGAGGTGGGGCGCGGTTGGAGATGACGTCGTTTGCTATCCTGCCCGCCTCTCCATAGCGGTCGCGGTTGATATGCACCTCTATGTCCTCGCCATGGTCCTCCTTGAACTCGACCCTGGCCTTGCGGACCTCCTCTTTGAAAGAATCCGAGAATTGCCCGGAGAAGAACCTGTTGCCCTCGAGAAGCTTCAACAGGGCGCCTCGCTTAGGGAACTTACCGGTCCGACAATCTGGATTCAAGCAAAGGTCCTCGAGCAGCGCCTCGATGTGCCAATCGTAGCGAACCTCGAACTCGGATGATTGGTATCTCCCTGTGACCAGGACCTCGACCAGATCCTCCACGCCCTCCCCAGTGATGGCGACGGTTGGCACCACAGGGATACCAAGTATTCGCTGGAGGCGATCGAGGTCGAGAGAAAAACGCCTTCTCGCCACGTCCATCTGGTTCATGGCCACGACCACCTTGAAGCCGAGTTCTATGAGTTGGAAGATGAGGACCAGGCTTTGCTTCAATCGGGTGGCATCGGCGACTGCCACCACCACCTCGAGCTCTCTCTCGGCCAACAGCTTGGTGGCGACCAGCTCGTCTTCGGTTATGCCAGTTAGCGAGTATGTGCCGGGCAGGTCATGGAAGTTCAATCGGACCCCATGTCGTAGCACCGAGCCCTCTTGGAACTCGACCGTGGTGCCAGGATAATTGGATGATATGGCCCCGATGCCCGTAAGCTTGGTGAACAGGGCTGACTTCCCGGCATTGGGCTGACCGATGAGGCCGATCTCCATTGGCGCTCGACCTACCCTGAAGCTTTGTTCCTGACCTTTGCCTGGCCCTTGGGAACGGGGTTGGTTTGTACCATCACCAGGCCCGCGTACTCCTTTGCCAAGGCCACACGACATTCCTCTAGGCGTATGAGGAGGGGACCCCCCATAGGAATCCTTTCCTCTAAGGTTATCTTGCGGCCGGGGACCAATCCCATGGAAATGAGCCGCCTGATCCTGTTCGAATCCTCACATTTGAGATGGGTGATCTCTCCGCTCTGTCCTTCTTGCATTTCCACGAGGGGCAGGCACGGTCGGTCCTGGCACATTGAGCAATCGCCGCTCTCGCACTCAGGTATGGGGTCGCCGTCTGGGCAGAAGCGAGGATTGTTTACTATCTGGCAGATGCGCCTCTCCGACTCGTCCGATATCACGTGCTCCAACCGGCAGGCCTCATCGTGGAACTCGTCCCTTTTGGCACCTAGAACGTCCACCAGGAACCTCTCGACCAGGCGATGCTTTCGCTTGATCCTTTTGGCCACCCTCTTGCCTTTCTCGGTCAGGCGCGCGCCTTTGTATCGCTCATAAGAGAGGAACCCTTCGACCGATAGCCGCTGGACCATCTCCGTGACACTCGCAGGGGAGACGCGCATCCTCTCGGCGATCTCGTTGGTCCTGGCGGTCCCTCCCTCCAAGGTGAGGTCGTAGACCGCCTCCAGATACTCCTCGGTTATCTCGCTCGCCATCAAATTTAGGTAAGCCTAACTTATATATAAACTTTTTAGGGAGCCCTAAAAAAAACTTCGAAGTATCATCGATCAGATATCCTTGAAAGGCACGATGTCGCAGCAGGTGCAGGCGTGGCACATGGTGTCGAAGGTCAACGTGCTAAGGCCATTCTCCTTCAGGATGCGCTTATGCTCTCTAGCGAGGTGAAGTAAGCGCTCCTCGCTCAATGGCTCTAGTCTGCCCAACGCTAGCTCCATCTCCTTCCGGTTCAGTTCGTTCAAGCGCAGAGGCCGGAGGGTCGCCACCACGCCCATCTTCGCCAGCCGTTCTACGCCCTCCAGGACGTTCTCGTCGCTTTCGCCCATGCCCACGATGATGTTGGAGCTTACCTTCCCCTTGCCGAAGACCTTGACCGAATGCTCCAGCGCCTCGAGGATCCATTCCTGGTCCTGCTCGCCGCAGACCTTGCGGAAGATGCCCTGGTCCCAGGTCTCGAGGTTGAGCTTTATCTCGTCCGCCCCCGCCCCCTTGAGCTGGTCGATCTGTTCCAGCTCATCGACGTAGGGCTCCACCCCTATTGGTATCGAGGCCCCCAATGCATCCCTGACCCTTTTGACTATGTGGACCATCTTGTCCACCGTGGTCCGGGGGTCCTTGACCACGGCGCTGGTCAGGGCCACCGCCTTGAAATCTGGCCGGGTCGAGGCGTCGACGATCATCTGCACTATCTTGTCCGAGGTCAGGTCCTTGGTCACCTTCTTCTCTAGGCGGCGCGAGGAGCAGAATTTGCAGTCGTAGATGCACTCGGTCTCGATGTTGAAGAAGGCCTGCTCGGGCGAGTGGAACAGGATCGGGATTATCTCCACCTTATCCAGGAATGGCCTGCCATCCATCAGCAACGCCAAATGCCCTTCATCCTCCACCAGCTCGAAGTCGCCTCCCTCGCGCACGATCGCCTTCTTGACCCGGTGACCGTGGAAGGTCAGGGCGATGCCGGTCGTGCCCGCACCTGGACCTGCCGTGGACCGGCTCAGCCTGACCGGCAACTTCAGCTGCGGCGCGACCTTCACCGGCCCCTTGGCGAGCAAAATGGCCTTCTTCCTCGCCCAGACGCTCAGATCCTCTTCCATTTCGCCCCTTCCGCGGTGTCCTCTAGCTTGATCCCCTGGGCGGCCAGCTTGTCCCTTATCTGGTCGGCGAGGTCGTACATCTTGCGCCTGCGCAGCTCCTTGCGCATCTCTATGAGGATCTGCATCACCGCATCCAGGCCCTCTGCGCCGCCCTGAGCGGAGGGCAGCACCCCCATGACCTGGTCCACCTCCTCGAGGAAGAGATACGCATCCTGCGCGCCCTCCTTGCTCAGTTGGCCCTCGGCCATGAGGCGGTTCGCTTCCCGGGCGAAGTCGAAGATGGCGGCTATGGCGGCGCGCGAGTTGAAGTCGTCGTCCATCTGCTCCATGAACTCCTTTCGCGCCTTCTCCACTAACTCCTTGGTGCCCTCGCTCCCTGAGGTGCTCAAGGCCGCGGTGCGCAGCTCGGCATATGTGTTGTGCAACCTCCTCAACGAGGCGGCAGCCTCCTCCAGTGCCACGTCGCTGTAGCCCAGGGGGCCTCGGTAATGGGTGTTGAGCAGGTAGAAGCGCACCTCCTCCTTGCTGTGCTTGGAGAGGACCTGGCGGACGGTGAAGAAGTTCTTGAGGGACTTGGCCATCTTCTCCTCCTGGACCGTGAGCATGCCGTTGTGCAACCAGTATCTGGCCAGCGGCTTGCCGGTAGCGCTCTCCGACTGGAGGATCTCGTTCTCGTGGTGGGGGAAGATCAGGTCGTTACCGCCGCCATGGATGTCGATGGTCTCCCCGAAAAGCTTCATGCACATGGCCGAGCACTCGATATGCCAGCCAGGTCGCCCCTTGCCCCAGGGCGAGTCCCAGGCGATCTCCCCGGGCTTGGCCCCCTTCCATAAAGCGAAGTCCATGGGGTTGCGCTTCCCCTCGCCTGGTTCGATGCGCGCCCCCGCCCGCAGCTCCTCCAGCTTCATCCCCGAGAGCTTTCCATAGTCGCGCACCTTCTCCATGGAGAAGTAAACGCTGCCGTCCTCGGTGCGATAGGCGTACCCCTTCTGCTCCAATGCTCGCACCAGCTCCTCGATCTGGGGGATGAACTCGCTGGCCTTGGGATACCTATCGGCGCGCCTGACGCCCAGCGCATCCGCCTCCTTGAAGTAGCGGTCGATGTACATCGAGGACAGCTGGAGCGGGGGAATGCCCTGCTCGTTGGCCCGGACGATGATCTTGTCATCCACGTCGGTGAAGTTGGTGGCGTGATCCACCATGTAGCCTTTGTAGCGCAGGTAGCGGGCGATCATGTCGAAGACGACCATGCTCCGCGCATGCCCCATGTGGATGTCGTCGTAGACCGTCACCCCGCACACGTACATGGAGACCTTGCCCTCGTGGATGGGCTTGAACTCCTCCTTGCGCTTGCTCAGGGTGTTGTGGACCTTCAGGGACACGCGATAACCTCGCAACGTCAAACAGCGTACGATTATTTTACTTCTGCTTCGCGAGCTGGTCCTCTAGCTCTCTTATGCGCTTTTCCAGCTCCACCATGTGATGGCTCATGTCCGAGAATGAGTCTAATAGCGGATCGGGGAGCTGGTCGTGGCGCATGTCCACCTTCACCGGCAGGCCGTCCCGCCTCACCACCTTGCCTGGAATCCCGACCACAGTGGAGTTGGGCGGTACGTCCTTGATCACCACGCTACCCGCGCCGATGCGGGTGTTCTCCCCGATGTGGATGTCGCCCAGGATGACGGCATGTGCGCCGATGACCACGTTGTCCCCTATGGTCGGATGGCGCTTCTTGTCCTTCTCCGCGCTCACGCCTCCGAGCGTCACCCCCTGGAAGACGGAGACGTTCTCGCCGATGACCGACGTCTCACCTATGACCACGCCAGTGGCATGGTCTATGAAGAATCCCTTACCTATCAATGCGCCAGGATGGATGTCCGCTCCGGTCAGGAAGCGGGCGAAATAGTTGATCATGCGCGCTGTGGTCAAGTTGCCTTTGAGGTAGGCGTTGTGTGAGAACCTATGAAGCAGGATGGCGTGCAGGCCGGGGCTGAAGAAGAGCGCCTCTTTGTAGGAGTGAGCGGCCGGGTCTCTTTCCAGGACGGTTTCGACGTCCTCTTTCCAACTGTCCTTCCAGCTCATGGCCTCACTCTGGGAACAGGTCCGTGCTCAAATATCTTTCTCCGGTATCTGGCAACAGCACCACCATCTTCTTGCCCGGCCCGAACTGCTTCGCCATCTGCAGCCCGATGCATAGTGCCGCCCCGGAGGAGATGCCCGCGAGTATCCCCTCCTTCTTCGCCAACTCCCTGGCGGTGCGCTTGGCGTCCTCGTCGCTCACCGGGAATATCCAATCCACCACCCTCCGGTCCAAAGTCTTGGGGACGAAGCCGGCGCCAATCCCCTGGATGCCATGCGGTCCAGGCCGACCACCAGTGAGCACGGCAGAGGCAGCTGGCTCGACCCCGATGATCCGGATCTCCTGCCTGTGCTCCTTCAGAGCCTTGCCCACGCCAGTGATGGTACCGCCCGTGCCGATGCCCGCCACGAAGATGTCCACATCAGGCAGGTCCTTGAGTATCTCCGCCGCCGTGACCCTGTGCGCCAATGGATTGGCTGGGTTCTCGAACTGCATGGGCATGAAGGCGCCTTTGCCCTTGCGGCAGAGGCCCTTGGCGCATTTGATCGCCCCGTCCATCCTCTCGCTGCCAGGGGTAAGGACGATCTCGGCCCCCAGGGCCTTGAGCAGCTTGCGGCGCTCGACGCTCATGGTCTCGGGCATGGTCAACGTGAGAGGGTAGCCCTTGACGGCGCAGACCATGGCTAGACCGATGCCGGTGTTGCCGGAGGTGGGCTCGATGACGCGCATGCCCGGCTTGAGCTTTCCCGAGCGCTCCGCGTCCTCGATCATGGCCAAGGCGATGCGGTCCTTCACCGAATGCATCGGGTTGAAGGATTCGAGCTTGCAGAAGACCTCCGACGAATCCTCGGATGGCATCTTCGTCAGGCACACCAATGGGGTGCCACCAATGGTCCCTAGGATGCTCTCATGTCGCAAGTTGGACCCTCCCTCTTGTAGGTAAGATGAAACTATGGATGGCGAATCTCAGCTTTGAAGCTACCTGTTATAGGGACCTTCTGCTTCTGAGCACCAGCCCCAATATGACGGCTACTGAGACAATGGCCAAGATGGCTATGATAACAACCGATGTGGGGAGCTGCCCACTCCCATCGTCCGTCGGCGCCTCCGAGGCTCCGATCAGATCGAGGCAGACGGCCAAGATCACGTCACCTTGTTCACTCAAATGATCCTCGGAGACCCAACCTGAGGCTGAGCAGAAGGCCGATGAGTCCCGCGAGGTGTGGATCCATCCCCATGGTTGAGGTTCCAGTGGAGTAAGGGGCGCGGAGAACACACTAATGGAGCTGATCAATTGGATGGCATCAATGGGTATGTCCGGTGAAAGCCCCCAGCGCGACTGTATCTGCTCTGCCACCTGGGACGGATACAGGAACGACTGCTGGTCCGAGCCTCCATCCTCAACGGAGGATGAAATGCCAGCTGAAGAAGCAACCTGGTCGACCAACTCATCCAGGTCTATACCATTGGACGAATATGTCGGGGTCCTTGTAAGGGCTCCCGCCCCTGGACAGTCGATGTTGATGACCGCCATGACCTCTTCGATCTCGCTGGCATGCATAGCATAGTAATAGTTAGAGCCGACAAGGCCCAGCTCCTCGCCGGTGAAGGCCACGAAGAGGATGGAACTCTCCAGCTTGAGACCTTCATTGGCCCTCATGTCGGCAAGTTGCGACGCCATCTCGAGTATGGTCGCCACTCCCAGGGCATTGTCGCAGAATCCCTCATCCATGATGCTGTCGTAGTGGGCGGTGAGCAAGACTTGACCCGAGCCCGCGGCATCTCCAGGGAGCAGGGCTGCCACGTTCCGCTGCCCCCAGACGCCCTCCCTCGACTCTATCTGCACCTGCCCGGTTACATTACCGACCTTAATCTCGTCCAACAGCCACTCCGAGTCATCGATGTCCAGGTGCCCAGCTGGCACTTTAAGGTAATGGAGGTAGCTTCCCTCGTTGGACAAGGGTCGCCCTCCCGATGAGGCGGAGTACATGACCTCCCAGGAGGAGGTCCATGTTTGGGAGTAATAGAAGACCAGGGCGGAGGGCCCTTCTTGGAGCTTGTCAGCCAGGCCGGCCTCCCATTCTGGATTCCATCTGACCTCGCGACCCACGAGCACTAACCGGTCATGAATGTCGATGCCCTGCCAATAGTTCTGGTTGTAACTCAGTCCAGAGAAGCTGCCGATGGAGCTGGTCGAAGGGAGAGGAAGTAGGACCACCTCACCGAGAGCTCCTCCGTTTGGCGTCGCGAAGCTGAAGTGCTCGGCTTGGAATGAACCGAGGGAAAGGTTGCTCGCGCTCGAACCATTTTGGAAGGTTACCACCATCGATGGCTTCGAGGTAAGATCCCATCCATAGAATTGGAATTCCTCGGTCCAGGCCTCCAAGCCCAGCTCCTGGAACCTGGATAGGATCCAATCCGCGGAGGCGTTGGCCCCGGCGGATCCAGCGCACCTATAGGCGGGATATGATGCCCCCAGCTGCTCTAGGATAGTCGCGTTCCTCCAGATCGAGGCCCCGTCGACTTCGGTGATATCGATGGTCACCTTCCCGACTGAGCTCTGAGCTGGCACCACTCCGAGGATAATGGTGCTGACCAGCAATCCACCTATAAAGAAGGAAATTGCGGACCTCCCCAACGAGCTGGGCATCCTTCTAATCCTCGACAAGATAGGCGTGGCGACGCTATAAAAGCAAGTCGAGTTGGTATGCCTCGATGAGCCTGAAACCATTTAGCCTAGATTTATTAACGAAGAGCTGGGTTCGTGCCATCATGACAAAGAAAGATGAGGCGGAGAAGGCAGTGAAGGAGCTCAACCAGAAGATGTGCGGTTACACCCCTGGCACGCTGCATCACATAAAGAAACACAACCCCGAGCTGGCGGTGCTAATCCGCGACATGGACCAGATTATGGTGAACGATGGAGCCCTGGACAGGAAGACCAAGCGCTTGATCGCCCTTGCCTGCGTGGCCGTGCGCATGTGCGAGGACTGCGTCTACCCCCAGGCAAAGGTGGCCAAGAACTATGGCGCCACCAAGGCGGAGATAGTGGAGGCCATGCAGGTGGCGGTGCTCACTGGTGGCGTGCCCACCTGGTCGGTGGCCAAGAAAGGCCTCACCCAGCTCTTCGACGAATGGGAGGGCGAGGAGAAGGCCCCGGAGCCCAAGAAGAGCAAGGGGAAGAAGAAGTAAGTCCGTCGACTTTCAAGCACCAGGAACAGCGCTGACGGCTTGGCTCGGCAGCCCTTGAATGAAAGTACAATTGAGGGTCAGATCAGGCATAGCCCTTTTCAGGGAAACAGTACATCGGCCGCCCCACCCTCTTGATATCCCCCCCGTGGTCATAGGAGAAGACGAGATAATAGAAGAGCCACCAATGGTTCAGCTCCAGCATCTTGAGTCGGGCCGAGCGGGCATGCCTTTCCGGCACCAGGACCACGAGCCGTTTCCGGTTCCCTACCAGCACCTTCCGGTACTCGACCAGGCGCTCAGGCTGGTTCCAGGTGGTGGCGGTCTCCACATACTCTTCCCCTATCTGCGTTCCCTCCCATTGGATGGTGATGTGGGCACGGCCATCATCCCGCATGGACCACTCCATCGCCGCCCCAGGAAAGCAAGGCTCCACCTCCTTGGCGATCATCTCGATGCGCTTGTTGGCGACGTGCTCCACTAGCTCCCGGCCGCGCAGCATGCGGAGCATTAGTAAGTTAGGCGATTGATAAGGCCTTCTAATGGGCGCTCGAAGAAAAGGAATGGAGCCGGGACCGCGATTTGAACACGGGTATGCGGATCTGCAGTCCGCCACATGGCCGCTCTGTCATCCCGGCGGGCGATTCGGAAGAATGGATACTTGGTATTTCTAATTTTCCCGAAGGTGGATGGCACCAGATGCCTCAATGATGCTTCGAGGCAAAGGGTTTTGAAAGCGGAGGGGATTCCTCGCTCGATGCTGCCTGACCATTGCAAGGACGTTTCGGTCCGCGACGTCGACTTCGGTCTCACCAAGGAGAACATAATGGAGAGGGCGAAGGGGAAGAAGGCGTACACCAGGACGGAGTTTATTGTTCTACGGCATCAGAGCGAGCTCGCGATAGTGCGCGTGCAGAAGGAGGCCGGGAAGGAGCTGTTCCGCCCTATCAGGGCGGTGGAGGTCGTGGCGCTGCCCAAGGACACGGTCTTCGTCAAGGACGAGGGAATGGACGTCATCAACCGCTCGCAAATGGCACGACTGGCGATGGGACACCCAGGCAAGTACGTCGTGGTCCAGGGGCTCTTCAACCATATCTCCTTCATTAGGTCCGATGAGATCGAGGAACTCGTGGTGTTCGACGTCGTTCCTCCCTTCCCGGCCAAGCTCCCGGTGTTGGTGGAAAAGGCCCTGGCCGCTGGCCTAGTGGACAGACCGATAATGCCAATCGTCAAGACGACCGACCTGAACGATCTGGAGAAGGGCATTTCCACCTCGACGGTGATGTTCCCCTGCCGAGCATCGGGAATAGCCTCTATCAGAATAGTGTTGTTCCTGGACGAGACGCCTCATCTGGATGGCGAGGTGACCTTGATCGGTTGCGACCTGTCCAAGCGCATCTTCCAGCACATCTATCGCAAGGGACCTGGAGCCTTCGTGAGCATGTGCCCGAGGGAGCTCGCGCCCAAGGATGGTGCCAAGCGCATCGTAAAATGCTGCAAGGTGCGCGAGGGGTTCGAGATCGAAGGTGGGATGGCCATAGTCCCGTGGGGAGCCACGGTCCAAGAGGTGGCCGCGGCCATCAACGCCCTTTTTGCTTGACGACCTCTGCTGTGCCTGAGTGCCCCTGGGCCCGAGCGAAGGCCCTGAACCCCTCGGTCCTTTTTCCCATCTTGAAGTAGATCTCTCCCATCAGATACCAGGCATCGGGGTCCTTCGGATGATGGGCCAGGTGCTCTTCCAAAAGGGTCAGCGCCTCCGCGTTCCTTCCCTTGGCGGAGAGCTTCCCAGCCTTCTCCACTGCCCCCCGTTCCAGCTCGAGGAGGGACTCCATGGTCGCCTGAGCCTCTTCCATCACCACCTCGATGGCGTTGTCGCTCAACCAAGGGTAACGGGAGGCCAGAACCTTCTTGAAGCCATCGGCCTCCTTCGTCTTGAGGGTCGACGTCCTGCCCTTGAAGATGGACCTGGGCACGCTGATGAGCATCTTCCCATGCCTGACCTCGATGAAGTTGGGATTGCCGCTGCTCCCTACCTCTATGCGCTCGCTCAGACGCTCACCCCCCCAATCCTTGAATCGGGACGAGCATTATAAGTGATCGCCCCCAGGGACGAGGATGCGACGGGTCCGTTCATAACATTTGACGGTATATTTCCTAGAACGAAAGGTTAATCGAGGGTTGCCACTTACGAGCAAGCATGGAGCGCATCGCACTCAGCCCCTACAACCCGCGACTTGAGCTGGGAGATGTCCAGGTGTACGACTCGACCCTCAGGGACGGGGAGCAGATGCCAGGGATCGCCTTCAGCCTGGAGCAGAAGGTGGCCATCGCTCGCAAGCTGGACGAAATCAGGGTGCCCCAGATCGAGGCTGGATTCCCCGCGGTCTCCGATGGAGAGAAGAGGGCGATACGGGCCATAAGCAAGCTCGGACTTGACGCCGAGATTCTCGCGCTCTCCAGGGTCATCAAGGGGGACATCGATGCGACGATCGACGCCGGAGTGGACATGGTGCTGCTCTTTGTCGCCACCTCCGACATCCACCTCAGATACAAGTTCAACAAACCCCGGGAGTACGTCCTGGAGAAGGTCGTGGAGTCATTGGACTATTGCAGGTCCAGGGGAATCAGGGCCGCACTGAGCTGCGAGGACTCCACCCGCACCGAGATGGAATTCCTTTTACAGGTCTACGCAGCGGCCGAGAAGGCAGGGGCTAGCAGGCTGGGCATCACCGATACTGTGGGATGCGCCTCTCCGGAAGCGATCCATATGATGGTGACCGAAGTACGCAAGCGATTCCGTACGCCCGTGTCCATCCACCTGCACAATGATTATGGCCTGGCCTTGGCGAACGCCGTGGCGGGCGTAAAGGCTGGGGCGGTGGCGGTCGCCACCACCGTGAACGGCATCGGGGAGAGGGCGGGTAACGTGCCATTGGAGGAGTTCGTCGCCACCCTTAAGTTCGTCTATGGCAAGGACCTGGGCGTGGACACCTCGAGGCTTAAGGAGCTCTGTGAGATGGTGGCATCATATTCCAAGGTCCCGATCGGCCGAAATCACCCATTGGTCGGGGACAACGTGTTCGCCCATGAGTCGGGAATACACGTTGCTGCGGTCCTCTCCTGCCCTCAGACATACGAGTCCATCCCTCCTGAGATGGTGGGAAACAAGCGCCACCTCATACTCGGCAAGCACTCTGGTGCACATTACATCAAGAAAAGGCTGGAGGACCTAGGCATGAAGTCTTCCGATGAACAGGTGGCTCAGATACTTGCCAAGGTCAAGGCCCTGGGAGAGGTGAAAGGCCGGGTCTCGGACTCGGACTTCGAGGACCTTGTAAAAGAGGTAATGCACCCCGAGGAGCATTTCAAAGCTTGATTCGGCGACCGCACTCGTCCCTCTTGCAGCTCCCGAACTCGGGGAGCCTTCGCAGCACATCGCCAGGGAAGACTGGTCCGTCAGCACAGACGCGGAGGCCATCGATGGCACAGGAGCCGCAGAGCCCGGTCCCGCACTTCATGTACCTCTCCAGGGAGAGCTGACAGGGCACGCCTGCTTTATCGCAAACATCCAGAAGGGCATGGAGCATCTTTTCGGGACCACAACCCAGGACGGTATCGTAGCTCTTCTTGGCGAGATGCTCACTCGCCATCTCAACCACCGTGCCCTTTTGGCCTTTTGATCCATCGTCAGTGGAGATGTGTACCTCTTTGGAGAGCAGCTTGGCCCGCTCTATGAAGATGAGCTCGTTGGAAGTCCTGGCTCCGATGAGTATGTCCACTTTCGCCGGGTCGTAGATGGAATCGGCGGCAGTCAATAGGGAGGCCATCCCGCTTCCCCCGCCAACGATCAAGGTCCGGCCTGGTGAAAGCTCGTAGCCGTGCCCGTATGGCCCGCGCACCCCCATCAAGTCCCCTGGTCTCAGGCGGGAGAGCGCCCTGGTGGCCTCCCCGACCTCCTTGACGGTGATGCCCTTCTCCCCATAGACATAAGATGCGCTCATCGGCACCTCGTCCACGCCCGGAACCCAAACCATGAGGAACTGGCCTGGGGAAATTGAGCGCTCGAAAGCAAAACGCAAAGTAGTCATGCCCTCTCCTTCGCGATGGACGCTGCTTACCCGGGTGATGATCTGCCTATTCACGCGCCACCCCCATCATGTCCTTGACGGAGGCGAACCCGTTCTCGCGCATGAAGTGGGTCATGCCCTCAGTGATCTCCCTGAACACACCGAGCCCCCGACGCCCGATCCCGCTTCCTATCTGAACCGCCGAGGCACCGGCCATGATGTATTCGACCGCATCCCTCCAGTCCTCGACGCCCCCCACTCCGATTATTGGTATCTCCAGGATGGCGCTCAGATCATATACGCATCTTATGCCAACGGCCTTCACCGCTGGTCCGGAGAGCCCCCCGCCCCCATTGCTGAGGACCGGCCTCCTTGCCTCGATGCTGATGCTCATCCCTCTCAAAGTATTGATCGCAACTATGGCATCCCCGCCCGCCTCCTGCACCGCCCTTCCCACCTCGAGCAAACGATGGGTGTTTGGCGTCAGTTTGGAGAAGACCGGGATCTTGCACTTCGACTTGACGGCGGCGACTATCGCCCCAACGGCTTCTGGGTCAACGCCCACCTCCATTCCATAGCCTTTGGCGTGCGGGCAGCTGAGGTTGAGCTCGATGGCCGAGGCTCCATAGGATTGCATCCTCTCGGCAAGGTGGGAGAACTCCTTGGCCGATGAGGCGAAGATGCTGCCAATGATCGGAACCGGACAGGAGAGGGCTGCCGACATCTCCTCTTCGAAGGCAAGGATGCCAGGGTTGGGCAGTCCCATGGCGTTTATGTATCCCTCCTCCAGCTCCACCAATGTCGGATTCGGGTATCCTGGCCTTGGCTCGGAGCCGATCGATTTGGTGACCACGGCCCCCGCGCCCGCCTCCGCCACCCTTAGGAGCGAGCCGCCCGTTTCCCCCATCATCCCCGATGCCAGCATGGTTGGGTTAAGGAGGGTCAGGCCGGCGAAGCTCACCTTTAGGGAGTTCATTCTTTCGTGAGGTGAACCCTGTTCATCCCTAATGAATCCTCTTCTGGCGGTAATCGGCCACCGCCTCCTTGAGCGCATCAGGGGCAATTATCGAACATTCGACCTTGTTGGCTGGCATCCCTTCTTCAAAGGCGCCGGCGACCATTTGCTTGTCGATCTTTAAGGCATCCTCGATGGTCTTCCCCTTGACCATCTCGGTGAACATGCTGGTGGAGGCGATGGCGGCGGCGCACCCGAACGTCTGGAAGCTCACATCGACGACCCGGTCATCCACGACCTTGATGTAGATGACCACCACGTCCCCATCCGTGTCGTTCGACGCCTTGCCCACCCCATCCGCGCCCTTCATCTCACCCACGTTCCTGGGCCGTGTGAAATGCTCTATGACCTTGGGACCGTACGGCATGCCTCATCCTCCTGTGGCAGAAGATTTCGACAGCATGGAGACTGGGGAGATGGCCCTGAGCCTGGCGATCACCTCAGGGATCGCCTGGAGGTATATCTCCGCCTCCTCCATGGAGTTCATCCTGGATAGCGAGAGGCGTAAAGAGCCACGAGCGTGCTCGTTCCTTACACCTATGGCCTTGAGCACGTGCGAGGTTTCGCTATCCCTCGAGGAGCAGGCTGAGCCGGTAGAGGCCGCGATCCCTTTGATGTCCAGGCTTAGGACCAAGGCCTCCCCCTCTACGTAGTCGAACCTGAAGTGGGCGTTGTTGCACAGCCTCCTGACCTTGTGCCCGTTGAGGTAGCAACCCTCCACGCTGGACAAAGTGCCCTGGATGAGGCGGTCCCGGATCGAGGTCATTCTATTGACGCTATCGTCCATCTCGGCCATGCAGATCTCTATGGCTTTTCCCAGCCCGACAATCCCAGGGACGTTCTCGGTCGAGGACCTCAGCCCCCTCTCCTGTCCTCCGCCATAAACCAGGGGTCGAAGGCTGATCCCTTTTCTGACGTACAGAGCACCGACCCCTTTTGGGCCGTGGAACTTGTGCGCCGATATAGCCAACAGATCGATGTTGTCCCGCTCGACGTCAAGCGGAACCTTTCCGATGCTCTGGACCGCGTCGGTGTGGAAGAGGGCGCCTCCTTCATGAGCTATGCCGCCGAGCTCACGTACGTCCTGGATGGTCCCGATTTCGTTGTTGGCCGCCATTATGGAGACCAGGATCGTTTCTTTCGTCATCGCCGATTTCAATGATTCAGGCTCGACCTCTCCCTCGGGATTGACTGGCAGATAGGTGACCCGGAAGCCCTGCCTTTCGAGGTACTGGCATGTTTTAAGGACGGCATGGTGCTCGATCACACTGGTGATAATGTGGTTGCCTTTCGCGAGGTTCGCGAAAGCCGTCCCTTGAATGGCCAGGTTGTCCGATTCAGTGCCTCCGGACGTGAAGATTATCTCTCTGACCTGAGCGCCGATGGCCTTGGACGTCCTTCGCCTCGCCTCCTCCAAGGCATTGAATGACTCCCTTCCGAATACGTGGAGGCTCGAAGCGTTCCCATACCACTGGTCCAAATAGGGCCGCATGGCCTCAAGGACCTTGGGGTCAGGGCGGGTGGTGGCGCTATTGTCGAAGTATATCCTTTGCATATACTGCCCCTTAACGATTGCTACATCCTCAGAGGGATATTTCAATTTGTATGGAAGAGAGCGCGGCCGTTTAAAGGATGCTCAAGGTCCTTCGTCCTTTCGCTCGGAAAAGGATGAAATAGGCGCTAAGGTTTGTTTCTGCCAGAGCACATGGACGTCGAAAGGGTGAGGAGGGACTTCCCGCTTTACACGGGTGCCAGCAAGGACTACATCTATCTGGACAACGCATGCCAGACGCTTAGACCCACATCGGTGATCGAGGCAATGGCTCGATACTACCTTGAGTATCCAGCATGTGGAGGCAGGAGCGTTCATCGCCTTGCCACCCAAGTATCCATCGAGGTCGACGAAGCCAGAGAGAAGGTGGCCTCGTTCCTCGGGGCAGAAAGGCCGGAGGAGATCGCTTTCACCAAGAACTGCACTGAGGCGCTCAATCTCGTGGCCAAGGGTCGCAAGCTTCTCAAAGGGGATACGGTGGTCACGACCGATTTCGAGCATAACAGCAATCACGTTCCTTGGCTCCAGATGCAGGAATCAAGGGGGATCAAGCGCAGGTTCGTACTCACTCCTGCCTCGGGGACGTTCGACATCGAGGCCTTCAAAAAGGTGATGTCCCACGAGGTCAAGATGGTCAGCATGGTCCACACCAACAACATTACCGGTGCGGGAATCCCTGCCAAGGAGGTCGTGGAGATCTCCCACGACTATGGCGCCCTGGTCATGCTGGATGGGGCGCAAGCAGCACCGCATCAAGAGGTGGATGTCAGCCATCTCGACGTAGACTTCTATGCCATCTCGGTGCACAAGATGTTGGGGCCATCAGGGATGGGGGTGCTCTTCGGCAAGATGGAGCACCTTAGGACCTTAGAGCCGTTGGTATCCGGGGGCGGGGGCGTCAGCCTGACCACCCAGGAGAGGGCGGAACTTCTACCTCCCCCCGAGAGGTTCGAAGCGGGGCTGCAGAATTATGCCGGAATCATTGGAACGGGAGCTGCCATCGATTACCTGAAACGATTGGGGATGCAGGAGATTAGGGGGCATGAAGCCATGCTCAACGAGAGGGCCACCTCGCTCTTGCGAGCGATCCCAAATGTCAGCATCATGGCCCCTGCTGAGGCCAAGCACAGGGGAAGCATATTGTCGTTCAACATCAAGGGAATGAGCTCCCATGACGTTGCGATGATACTGGACGAGATAGGAAAGGTGATGATCCGATCAGGTATGCACTGCGTTCATCCCTATTTCCTCGCCCGTCAGCTCGAGGGATGCGCGCGTGCATCCTTCTATGTTTATAACAGCATGGAAGAAGTGGAGAGGTTCGGGGAGAAAGTCTCCGAGGTTGCCTCCAAGTTCTCTATGTGAACTTCCATAATGACCTTGTTCCTTGCCAGATGCTTGCTGAGCCATAGCATCGAAGCCCATTCGAGCTGGGCTTCCTCCACTTCGACCTCTGCTACACCAGAGCTCACATAGATGCGGAAGCCTTCGGGAATGGGACGAGCATTCTGAATTTCGTTGCTCACGAACCAAAGGCTATTGTGGCGAAGGATGAAGCGATCGCCCTCTTGTTGCAAGTAATCGCCGACCGCTAGCTCCAACTTCGCCTCCCCCGGAGCGGTCGCGACCTCATCGAACCTAGATGCCAGCTCCTCGAGCGAATCGAAGGAATTGACGACCTCCCCCGCCTGAGGCAAGGAATAGGCCCACGGCGCCAGGGTTAGGAGCACTATGATCGCGCATAAGGACATGGTTAGACGGGAAAGCATGAACTCAAGCATCAGAGGACCTCCGCGATGACCACGTCCCCGCTCGCCCTCTCCCAGCAGGAAAGACGCAATTCCTGGTTGCCATCGATGATGATGTCGCTTCCCTCCAAGCTGATTATGCTAAGGCCTTGGCCTTCCAAGGCCACAGATGCGGCTACATTTCCATGCCAAAGCACATCGATGGTTCGAGACCTCCCCTCGCCCTCATCCCCGCCCAAGCGAATGGAGAACGAGGCAGAGCCCTCGCCAAGGTGGAGAGCCACCTTGCGGACGTTCCCTGGTCCACCTATGAATGCCGACAAAGCCGCTCTCTTGATGGACTCCGCCTCCTCGACGGCTCCCCCAAGGTTCTGGGCGTAAGCGAGATAAGAGAGTGAGCCGTAAAGGGGCTGGGCGCTCAGGGCTATGATCATCACGGTGATGAGGAGCTTGAGCGGGAGCCCCTCCAGGGCTTTCTTGTCCAGCATGATCATGGACTTCACTCGCAGACTACCGGCACGCTTATGCTCCTTGTCGAGGCCATGCCACTCTTGGCCACGGTCACGGTCACGAAGCCTATGGAGGTGCTAGAACGGCTAAGGGTTAGACCGTCGAAGTATGCCTTTCCATCGGCATCGGTGATGGAGTGGGGGCGCTTGCTGTCAGAGTCTTGAATGCCAGCTCCTTCCAGTGATACAGACGCTCCCGTTATTGGGTCACCGTCTTGGTCCAGGACGGTTATGCACAAATCTACATCATCGGAGGAATAAACCCCATCCGCATCATCGTCGTCCAGTACGATCTCATTCATTGAGGAATGCACCGATCCTATGGTCTCCGGAGCTTCCAACCCTCCCATCCAGCCCATGATGATGGCAGAGCCCACGCCCGCTACCAGGACGATGATGAGCAGCTGCAAGGGCAGCCCCTCGATCCCTCCATCCCTATCCATGAACAGCTTCTTCCCATTGAGGTTCATGAACAAGGGAACTCCAACATAGCCTCATTATCCGGACATCTACACGTAGGCTACTGCTCATCCGACTTCACATCTTTTTCTTGAGCCTGTGCGACTACATTAAGGCGCCTGACCGTGTTATGGTGGATGGGTTCGGGAAAACATTTTAAACCTAGGCCATATTACCAAGTCAAATCGTATCACGCCACGTGATGTCAGGTCCGAGGGATGGTAGTGTTCAAGAAGGTGCTCGTCGCGAACAGGGGTGAGATCGCAATAAGGGTCATGAGGACCTGCAAGAGGCTGAGCATACCCACAGTGGCGATCTATGCTCCTAACGACAAGCATTGCAAACACGTCCTTGTGGCAGATAAGAGCGAGGAGCTTCAATCCGACAAAGGCATAATCCCCTACCTGGACATCGAAGCGATATTGGACGTGGCGGACCGCATGAAGGCGGACGCCATTCATCCGGGATATGGTTTCCTTTCTGAGAAGGCGGAATTCGCACGCAAGGTCGAGGAAGAGGGGATGACCTGGATCGGTCCTAGCGCCAAGGCCATGTCCCTCCTTGGGAGCAAGCTTGATGGCCGGGAGTTCATGGAGAGCTGTGGAGTGCATACCACCCCTGGCACCCTCAAGCCTCTGGAGGATGCTGAGGAGGCCAAGCGCGAGGCCAATCGCATCGGATATCCCATCATGCTCAAAGCCGCCGGAGGAGGCGGCGGGAGAGGGATGAGGGTCGTGGACTCCGAGCGGGACATGGAGCAGGCTTTCGAATCCGCCAGGGCGGAGGCGGACAAGGCCTTCAAGGACCCGAAGATCTTCATGGAGCGCAGGGTGACCAAGCCTCGTCACATCGAATTCCAGATGGTCGGGGACAGCAAGGGCAATGGCTTCTGCCTCGGAGAGCGCGAGTGCTCCGTCCAGAGGCGCAACCAGAAGCTGGTGGAGGAGACGCCCTCCTGTGCCGTGAGCGACGCCATGCGCAAAGAGATGTTCCCCCGCATAGAGGGCGCGTTGGTAAAGGCGGGCTACCAGAGCCTGTGCACCTTCGAGTTCCTCATGGACGCTTCGGGCGAGCTCTTCTTCATGGAGGCCAACACCCGCATCCAGGTGGAGCATCCCGTCACGGAGATGGTCACGGGTCTGGACCTGGTCGAGGTCCAGCTCAATATCGCCTCTGACCGGGAGGTGAGCGAGGAGCTGCTCCAGGCCAAGCCCAAAGGGGCGGCCATAGAGTTCCGCGTCAATGCGGAGAACCCGTTCAACAACTTCTTCCCCTCCCCGGGAAGGATCGAGAAGTACATCGAGCCGGCGGGGGAGGGCATACGGGTGGACTCGCACGCCTACGAAGGCTACATGGTGCCAGCCGACTACGATTCCATGCTCGCCAAGCTCATCGTCCATGGCCCGGACAGGCAAGAGGCTTTGAGCATGGCTAGGGATGCCCTCGACCACTACACCCTTACCGGATGCAGGACCACCATACCCTACCATCGCCTGGTGGTGAGGACCAAGGCCTTCCGTTCAGGCGTCTATAGCACCGATTTCGTAAGGGAGCATCCGCCAGCGGAACTTTTGAAGCAGGAGAGCTTCTCCACCTTCGAGGGCGAGCATTAGCTCAGAAGCGGAATGGTGAGGACCGTAGAGTATTCCGGTCCTTGTGGACGGAGCACGCTCTTCTTCAGCAGGACCTCGGTCACGCCCTTAACCCCGAAAATCATGGAATCGTAAGACTCAGCTATGCCGCGAGCCTGTCCTGATGCCGCTGGGTCCTTGACCCTGGCAAGGGTGAGATGCGGTTTGAAATCCCTGCCCTCAGGGGCGAACCCCATCGGCTCCAGCGATCTCTCTAACCGAGCTGACATGGTCGCCATGGGCTCCGCGCCTAATAGCCCGGCCCAGACCACGCGGGCACCTCCTTTTGGAGGGAAGACCCCTGATCCAGCAACCTCGACCTCGAATGGTGCGATCCCCTCGCAAGAGGCCCGCATCGCCTCGCCTAGCCTCGGGACCAGGGATTCCTCGACGTCGCCCAGGAACTTCAGGGTCACGTGGAGGGCATTGGCATCCACCGGCTTTAGCCCCCTCACGGTCGAGAGCTCTCTCAGGAATGGTTCCAGCCCTGGCAAGGGGGCGAGTTCCACGGCGATGAAGGCGCGGAAGCAGGGCACGGTCAAAGGACGGCCGGCCTCACTTATAATCCTTCGCCAGACTTCAGTTTTTTTTACCGTTCGACATTTATTTAATAGGAGTCGCCATACACAAAGAGCGATGGAACTGGACCTGGTGGTCATAGGGGGCGGTCCGGCCGGGCTCACGGCTGGCATCTACGCCGCGTCGCGCAATCTCAAATGCGCGCTCATCGAGGCGGGTGACTCAGGAGGGCAGCTCATCAACATCTACCCGGACAAACCCATCGAGAACTATCCCGGCCTGGTCGTGCCCGAGGCCAAGGAGCTGGTGAATCTCCTGATCTCCCACGCGCTCGCGGTCGGATGCAGCGTCCATAATTCCGAGCGGGCCCTAGAGATCAAGGACGATGAAGATAGGTTGATCGTGCACACGGACAAGGACGACTACAAGGTCAAGGCCGTGATCGTGGCCATTGGCGCTGGATTATACAAACCTAAAAGGCTGGGAGCGAAAGGGGAGTTGGAGTTCGAGGACAAGGGCGTGGCTTATAAGCTTCCCAATCGCCGACAGCTTGTGGGCAAGAACGTCGTCTTAATCGGAGGGGGCAACAGCGCCCTCGAGATGGCCCTGCTGGCCTGCGAGGTGACCGAGGAGGTCTGCGTGGTGCATAGGAGGGACCAGTTCCGCGCCGACAAGGTCTATGTGGAGAGGATCAACGCCTCTGGCGTGGACACCTTCATGTCCTCCGAGGTCGAGGAGATCAAGGGCGACACCCAGGTGAGGAGCGTGGTGCTTAAGCTCGGTAGTGGAGCGCGCAAGGAGATCCCTGCGGACCTGGTGGTCATCAACGTAGGATCCTCGCCGGACACGAGCGACCTGGACCGGTGGGGCCTCGCCATGGACGATGGGCTGGTCAAAGTCGACACGGAGATGCGCACCTCGCGAAGAGGGGTCTTCGCCTGCGGCGACATCGTCACCTATCCTGGCAAGTACAGGCAGATCGTGACGGGCTGCGGGGAGGGTGCCACCGCGGCCAACTCCGCCTACAAGTACATCAACAAGCCCTACTGGGCGTGATGAGTTGCGATGGAATATCGATAAATATTAAGAAGACAGATAGAATTCTGATCAGGGGCAGGAAGCCCCTTATGGATCGATAGTGGAAAATCACTTCTCGACTTCGATGGCGTCGTTCGGGCACTCGTCAGCGCAGGTCCCGCAGTTGGTGCAGGTATTGGCGTCGATGATGGCGATCTCGTCCACCTTGATGGAAGCGCTCGGGCAGGCATCCTCGCAAAGACCGCATCCGACGCAGTCCTCGGCTTTCACTTTGGCAACCATAGGAATAACCTCTGCGCCCCTGAGAATGGATGTCTTATAAAAATCCTTTCACTTGGGCATGATGACATTTTGAAGTATTGGGTAGGGCATGGAGGGAGGATGCGCTACGTCTCCGGCAAGGTCCTGACCGCGGAAGGCTTCATCGATGGCCACGTGGGCTTCGAGGACGGGATGGTGATGGAGGTGGGAAAGGGCAATGTGGCCAGAGCGGAGGCGAGAGGGATCGTCCTCCCCACCCTGACCGACGCCCATACCCACATCGCCGACTACCTGGTCCCGGTGGACCTGTCTCTCTCGCTGGAAGAGCTGGTAGCGCCTCCGGACGGGTTGAAGCATCGGATGCTGCGCCTGACCTCCAAGAAAGAGCTCGGACAAGCGTTCCAGGCCGCACGCTCCATAATGCTGAGGCGGGGCTGCTCCCGATTCCTGGACTTCCGCGAGGGCGGGGAGGAGGGCGCACGCGCCCTGAAGCAGCAGAAGGGATGGCCGAAGCCCTTCGTCATGGGACGCCCCCTTCACCTGAGCTTCGACCGCGAGGAGGTGGACGCGGTGCTCAAACAAGCCGATGGCATCGGCGTCTCGAGCGTCAGCGATTGGGAGCCGGGGGAGCTGTCCGACCTGGCCAAGTACGTTCGCTCCAAAGGGAGACCCTTCGCCATCCACGCCTCCGAGCGGGTACGCGAGGACATAGACCAGATATTGGATCTCCGCCCGTCCTTCGTGGTGCACATGACCAAAGCCGAGGAAGCGGACATCGAGGCTTGCTCCAAGCAGGATGTGCCGATAGTGTCCTGCCCCCGTTCGAACCTGTTCTTCGGAGGGACCTCGCCCCTGGCCAAGATGTTGGGGGCGGGGGCTACCGTGGCCTTGGGGACCGACAATGCCATGTTCACCCTGCCTGACATGCTGGCGGAGATGGAGAGCGCGGCACGTCTCCTGCGGCAACAGGGCGTGAAGGATGTGTCCCCAGTCCTCTCTATGGCATTAGAGAACGGGAAGAACTTATTAATGCGGCGAGCCCCAATAGGTATGGAACCTGGAACCTCCTGCGATTTCATGGTGATGAGGTCGCATGGAGGCGACCCGACGACCGACCTGGTGCTGCGAGGCAGCTCCGCTGACCCGCTCATGGTCTGCCTGGGCAGGGAAGAATGGAGAGGAGGAGCATGACACTCTTCAAGAAGATCCTGATACCGACCGATGGTAGCGAGAATACCAAGGAAGCGATAATGAAAGGCCTAGAGATGGCCAAGGTAATGGACGCGGAAGTAACCGCGCTCTATGTCGTGGACCAGACCTCCTTCATCAACTTCCCCATGGACTCGACCATCGTCTCCGTTTATTCTTTGTTGGAAAAGGAGGGCAGGGACGCGGTCGAGTTCGTCAAGTCGGAGGGGGCCAAGCTCGGGGTCAAGGTAACCACCAAGGTGGAGGAAGGCTCCCCGGCCAGGAAGATAGTGGACACCTCCAAGCTCCACGACCTAGTGGTTATGGGCACGTTGGGGCGCACCGGCATATCCAAGATACTCCTAGGCAGCGTGGCGGAAAGGGTGGTCAGGTTCGCTGAATGCCCCGTGCTGGTCGTCAGGTCGCAGAAGGGGGGTAGCGCATGACCAACGTTGGAGAGGTGATGACGCCCAACCCCATCGTGGCCCAGGTCCCCGGGAGCCGCACGGACGTCCTCAAGATAATGATCAAGCACAACATCACCGGCCTGCCAGTGGTCAAGAGGAACGATGGCTCCCTGACCGGGTTGATAACCAGGCAAGACATATTCAACAAGCCGGACGAGGACCAGCTGGCGATGCTAATGAACCGCGATCCGCCCACCATCGGATCCAAGGACCACGTGGAGAGGGCGGCCAACATCTTCTGCACCGGAGGGGTGCGCCATCTTCCCGTGGTGGACCGCAACCGCTTGGTCGGGATCGTTACCCCCACCGACCTGTTGGGCGTGGTGGAGAAGGCCGGGTTCAACGCGCCGGTCGAGAGCGTAATCAAGTCCACCTGCGTCCCGATATTCGAGGAATCGCCACTCATCCTGGCCTTGGTCACCTTGAAGGTGAGCCGGGTCACCGCCATGCCCGTGCTCGACGAGCATGGGAGGCTGGTGGGGATCCTCACGGACCGGGACCTTTTCAATACCAGCCTGATCAACGGCAAGGTGGCCAAGACCGAGATGGGCATGGGCAAGGACGAGGACGAATGGAGCTGGGAGGGGATGCGCAGCGTGATGAAGCTTTGGTACGAGGTCTCCAAGCTCGAACTGCCCGGGGCGGCCGTCAAGGACGTCATGGTCAAGTCCCCGACCACCGTGTTCCGCAAGACCACCGTGTCCGAGGCCGCAAGGATAATGAGGAAGAATGACTTCGGGCAGTTGCCAGTCCGAGACGCCAAGGACAACCTCTTGGCGATGATCTACGACCTGGACGTAATTTCGGTGCTCACCGGTGAATAGGAATGAACTCAGTGGACGTACTCTCCCTGTGCAAGCGCAGGGGCTTCATCTGGCCAGCGTATGAGATCTACGGCGGTATCGCCGGCCTTTACGACTATGGCCCATTAGGCACGGCAATGAAGAACAACATCATCGAGGCTTGGCGCCGCGCCTACACCTTGGGCGAGGGCTTCGTGGAGATCGACTCCGACACCATCGGACCCGAGGCGGTGTTCAAGGCCTCAGGGCACGTGGACCAGTTCGCGGACAAGCTGGTCACCTGCACCAAGTGCAAGACCCCCTTCCGGGCGGACCACCTGCTCAAGGACAAACACCCCAACCCGGGTGCGCTCAGCTTCGAGGAGCTGGACGCGGAGATCGCCA
Source organism: uncultured Methanomassiliicoccaceae archaeon (assembly GCA_964354665.1). Taxonomy (GTDB): domain Archaea; phylum Thermoplasmatota; class Thermoplasmata; order Methanomassiliicoccales; family UBA472; genus JAJRAN01. Next base: position 58,254 of record CAYHAO010000004.1, read on the forward strand.
AGCACCAGGTGACCTGCCCGGACTGCGAGGGCGAGCTCTCCAAGTCCGAGGAGTTCAACCTCATGTTCAAGACCACCATCGGACCCGGTTCGGCGGGCAGGGTGGGTTATCTTCGGCCGGAGACGGCCCAGGGCATATTCGTCAATTTCAATTCGCTGCAGCGCTACATGCGCGAGCGCCTGCCCTTTGGCGTCATCCAGATCGGGAGAGGGTACCGGAACGAGATCTCGCCCAGGCAGGGCGTGATCCGCCTTAGGGAGTTCAACATGATGGAGGCCGAGCTGTTCGTGGACCCTGGCGACAAGACCTGGCCTCGCTTCCGGGACGTGAGGCACGAGACCTTGCGCCTGGTGCCCAACGAGCCAGGCGATAAGGAGGTCGTCCTGAGCTTGGAAGAGGCAGTGGAGCAGCGGGTCATCGCCAACGAGACCCTCGCCTACTTCCTCTGGTTCACCCAAAGGTTCCTCATCATGGTGGGCGTGGACCCAGAGCGCCTGCGCTTCCGCCAGCACCTCAAGACCGAGATGGCCCATTATGCCGCTGATTGTTGGGACGCGGAGGCGCTGCTCTCCTTCGGCTGGACCGAGATCGTTGGCGTCGCCGACCGCGGCTGCTGGGACCTCTCCCGCCACATCGAGTTCTCCAAGGTGGACATGTCGGTGCTGAGGCGGTTCGACGTCCCCGTGGAGGTGGAGAGGGAGGTCCTCAAGCCGAAATACAACCTCATGGGGCCGGAGTTCAAGGCCAAGGCCAAGGTCGTGGGCAACGCCTTGGAGGCCTCCGACCCGAAGGACGTCAAGGGCGACCACATCATGGTCCAGGTGGAAGGATCATCCATCAAAGTGGACCGCAGGTACTTCGACGTGGTCAAGGTCAAGGAGAAGGTCTCGGGGGAGCGGGTGGTTCCGCACGTCATCGAGCCGTCTCATGGATTGGACCGGATCATGTACACCTGCCTGGAGCATGCCTACACCGAGAAGCAGGACAAGGAGGGCAACTACGTCGTCATGCGCCTTAGCCACATCTCCGCACCGGTCAAGGTCGGAGTGTTCCCTTTGATGGGCAAGGAGGAGCTGCTCACCCCAGCGGGCGAGATCGATTGGACGTTGAGGATGAACGGGGTCATGACCAACTTCGACGACTCCGGCTCCATCGGGCGCCGATACGCGAGAATGGACGAGATCGGCACTCCTTTCTGCATCACCGTGGACTACCAGACCTTGGA